>NZ_JBUZVP010000031.1:0-97753 GCF_055409485.1 Pseudomonas sp. A125 | reverse complement strand
CGGCAAACGGCGCTGAGTGATATCCGCTGACCGCACACCCCGTAGCAGCTGTCGAGCGCCAGCGAGGCTGCGTCGGCCGCACCGCCGACATCGTGTCTGCCTCGATCCCCGTTCGCACCCGACGCAGCCTCGCTGGCGCTCGACAGCTGCTACGGGGACGGGGTTGTGTTCTATGGCTTGGGGGCAGGGGCTGCCTCGGGTTTGTCCAGCTTCACCTCGAACCCATACTGCACCGTGTCCAGGCCGGTGCGCTGGTAGGTTTCCAATGTAGTCGGCTGGCCGTAGAAGTAATGCACGTCGAACAACGCCGTGCCGTACTCCGCGGCCCGGTGGCTGACGCCGAGGATTTCCTTCACGTAATTGCCGCTGGCATCCTTGGCATAGAACCTCCAGCTATCAGCGGGGAACAGCTTCTGATCGACAATCAGCGCGTTGTCTTTCAGCTCCAGGCCTTTGGGTAATTGCCCGGCAGTGACGCTGCCTTTTTCGATGGTGGCCAGGAACAGCGGCATCGATCCCACCGCATACCCCGGGTTTTCGGGGAACAGGTTCAGGTCATAGGTGATGGTGCCACGGCCCGGGTCAACCTCGTAGGCTTCGGCGGGCAGTTCGATCGGCTCGCCCAGCTTGCCTTCGTCGTTGGCGGTGAGGAAGGTCACGGGGGCGTCGCCACCACCGCGGTCGTCGCCTAGCAGGTCGTCGTTGAAGGTGTAGGGGTGGTCGAACTCGACGTGCGCCGCGCTGGCGTCATCCACCGACTGGTTGATGGTGACGCTTTTCTTCAGTTGGTCTTCGGACAGGGTGGCGTCCTTTAGCCAGTCGGCGGCCTGGTCGTCATACACGGTGACTGGCATCGGCAGGGGCTGTACGCTTTTCTCCAGGCTGTTTTTGTCGAAGCGCCGCACGGGCAGGTCCAGGTCCTTGCGAGTCACGGTGGCTTGGGAAAAGTCGAGGACGCTGACGTGCACATCGTCAATCAATCCATTGAAATACACCTTGGTGTAGTGGCTGCCCTGCTTGTGTTCGAAGGCTTTCTGCTCGTCTTCCAACTGCTTTTCAAAGGCGTCGGACCAGGTCGTCTGCTTTTGCATTTCAGCCAGCTGTTTTTCATAGAACGCCAGTTGCGCGGCGTTTTCGTTGATTGACCCGGAGCGCGAGAGAAATTGCCCGGTGGTGTCACGCGCCTGCACCAGCATCGGGTTTGGCGATTCGTCCGCGATTTCCGGCGCCAGCGGGGCGCTGTTGGTCAGTTCGATCTCGGCGTAGTTTTTTTCCAGGGCCAACAGGGTAATCGTGACGTTTTCTTCGGTGCGCTTGCGGCCCACGTCTTTTTTCGACAAGTCGAAAGTGAAGACTTTGCGCGGGGCGATCACTTCCACTTTGCCCTTGAGGCTAACGGGCTGTGGTTGGCTCTTGTTTTCAGTCTCGACGCCTTCGACGAACGGGTACGTCACCGTCAGGTCATCGGGGTTGGTCAGGTTGGAGCTGGTGGGGCTCAATTGGATGCCCGGGTCGGTTTCCGACCATTCCGGCTGGAAGGGGATGACCTTGTTGTTGCTCAAGGTCACCGACTGCCATTCCAGGCCGTGGGGGAAGGGGAATTGGTCGGGCACGTTGAAGTTGAACGGGAAGATCGGCTGCAGGTCGGTCAGGTAGTCCGAGTGGGAGGCCTTGCGCAGCACAAACAGGCCATTGATGTAGGTATCCACCAGGGCCTGGGGCGTGGGGTAATGCTTGAGCAGCGCCAGCGCGTCTTCGCTGTAGTCGGCTTCGATGGGCTTGGTGGCGAGCTTGACCCGTGCCCGTTCCAGTAAGAGCAGCGAGCCACCGAGTTCGGATACAGCGTCCTTGAGCTTGGGGTCCTGGATGGCGTCCAGGGATTGTTCGAACTTGGCGGTTTTCTCTTCGAGGCTGGCTTGCTTGTGTTCATCGCTTGGGGAACAACCGCTGCCCATCAGCAAGGCCGCGCACAAGCCAATGCTGGCCAAAGGGGTTCGCACATCCATTATCTGAGGTTTCCTGTCCGACATCATCGAGCCGAGTTGATGAGCTCGACACTAGCAGAAAAATTCTTTTACAGATGCCGTCCAGATCAGTTTTCTCGACGGTTTCTGGGGTTTGGACGCGGCTGGTATACTCGGCGCCATTTTTAGCCAAGCTGTGTGAGATTCAATGGAACGCTTTATCGAAAACGCAATGTATGCCTCACGCTGGCTGTTGGCACCGATCTATTTCGGGTTGTCCCTGGGGCTGCTGGCGCTGGGGTTGAAGTTCTTCCAGGAAGTGTTCCATGTGATTCCCATGGTGTTCTCCATGAGCGAGTCGGATGTGATCCTGGTGCTGCTGTCGTTGATCGACATGGCCCTGGTGGGCGGCCTGTTGGTGATGGTGATGATCAGCGGCTACGAGAACTTCGTTTCCCAGCTCGATATCGACGAAAGCAAAGAGAAGCTCAACTGGCTGGGGACCATGGATTCCTCGTCGCTGAAGATGAAAGTCGCAGCGTCGATCGTGGCGATTTCGTCGATCCATTTGCTGCGGGTCTTCATGGACGCCAAGAACGTCGACCCCGAGCACTTGAAGTGGTACGTGATTATTCACATGACCTTTGTCGTATCGGCGTTTGCCATGGGCTACCTGGACAAACTCACCAAGCATTAATTACCCCCTGGCGCTCTCCAGCGCCGGGCTCATCAAGGGCGGGGCTTGTGTGCTAGTCTGCTCGCCCTTTTAGTTTGGACGACACCCGTGTCGTCCTACAGCGGAGCCTTTCCATGTCCGAAGTTAATCTGTCCACCGACGAAACCCGCGTGAGCTACGGCATTGGCCGTCAGTTGGGCGACCAACTGCGCGACAACCCGCCACCGGGCGTGAGCCTGGACGCGATCCTGGCTGGCCTGACCGACGCTTTCGCCGGCAAGCCTAGCCGTGTGGACCAAGAGCAAATGGCCGCCAGCTTCAAGGTCATCCGCGAAATCATGCAAGCTGAAGCGGCTGCCAAGGCTGAAGCGGCTGCTGGCGAAGGCCTGGCTTTCCTGGCTGACAATGCCAAGCGTGATGGCATCACCACCCTGGCTTCCGGCCTGCAATTTGAAGTGCTGACTGCAGGTAGCGGCGCCAAGCCGACCCGTGAAGACCAGGTGCGTACCCACTACCACGGCACCCTGATCGACGGCACTGTGTTCGACAGCTCCTACGAGCGCGGCCAGCCTGCAGAATTCCCGGTTGGCGGCGTGATCGCCGGCTGGACCGAAGCCCTGCAACTGATGAATGCCGGCAGCAAATGGCGTCTGTACGTGCCGAGCGAACTGGCTTACGGCGCTCAAGGCGTTGGCAGCATCCCGCCGCACAGCGTTCTGGTGTTCGACGTCGAGCTGCTCGACGTTCTGTAACACCTGCTGACAGCTGCTCCTGGCTCTAGGTGGGAGCTGGCTTGCCGGCGATAGCATCACCTCGGTTTCAAGTTAAACCGAGTCGTTTGCATCGCGGGCAAGCCCGGCTCCCACATAGAGCCAGAGTTATTCAGGTTTTGCAGGTTGCTCATGGATGAAACTTGCCATTGAGATCCGTCACCGGGCGCAACGCCCGGGCATAGCAGAACAGAAACAGATTGCGCACCACTTCCTTCAATACCGAGGGTTCGCTGGAACTCAGGCCATTGACGTCCAGGTCGCCCTGATCCTGCAGTTCGCTTAACGCTTCTTCTTCCAGCACTGCGCAGACTTCCCCGGTTTCCCGATGGAGGATTCGCAGGTAAGGGTGTGGGCGGTCCAGCCAGGCATCGATCAAATAAGTCATGGGAACATCTCCTTGATGGGTTTCAATGAGAATAATTCTTATTCAAGGAATAGCAAGTGCCTATTGGCGATTTCCGGACTTTTCTGTGTGGATATTGTTTTTGATCAAAAGGCCTGGCCTTTTGCCGCCAGTGCGCAGTGGCGCGGGGAGGGTGAAGCGCCATCCCGTGCAGGGCACGAGATGGAGGCAGCTGGGTCAGACCTTGCGCACGAACTCGGACTTGAGTTTCATCGGGCCGATACCGTCGATCTTGCAGTCGATATCGTGGTCGCCATCGCACAGGCGGATGTTCTTGACCTTGGTGCCGACCTTGACCACCAGCGAGGTGCCTTTGACCTTGAGGTCCTTGATCACGGTGATGGTATCGCCGTCCTGCAGGACGTTGCCCACCGAGTCTTTCTTCACGGATTCATCGCTGGCCGCCTCGGCTTCGCCACCGACGGCCCATTCATGGGCGCATTCCGGGCAAATCAGCTGGGCGCCGTCTTCGTAGGTGTATTCGGAATTGCATTTCGGGCAGGGTGGCAACGTGCTCACTAAAGCTCCTTTGGTTTCAGGATGGCTAAAAAGCGCACATTATATAGGGTTTTAGCCGGGCAGGGGGCAGCAACGCCAGAGAACGCCGTGGGAGCTGGCTTGCCTGCGATACAGGCACCTCGGTTAGTCTGTTACACCGCGGTGACGCAATCGCAGGCAAGCCAGCTCCCACATGAAGCAGAGCAGAATCCCAGCTCCCACATGAAGCAGAGCAGAATCAGTGTGTGCGGGCGACCGCAAACTCACTCAGCTCAACCAGGGCATCCCGGTATTCGCTGGCTGGAAGGGCTTCCAGGCATTGGATGGCGCGAGCGACGTAGTCGCGGGCCAGTTGCGCGGTGTATTCAAGGGAGCCCGAGGCTTCCACGGCTTCACGGATGCTTTCCAGGTCTTCGATCCCGCCTTTCTGGATCGCCTTGCGCACCAGGGCGGCCTGTTCCGGCGTGCCTTCGCGCATGGTGTAGATCAGCGGCAAGGTCGGCTTGCCCTCGGCCAGGTCGTCACCGACGTTCTTGCCCAGGGTTTCGGCGTCGCCGCGATAGTCCAGCAGGTCGTCCACGAGCTGGAAGGCCACGCCCAGGTGATCTCCGAAGGTGCGCAGGGCTTCGCTCTGCTCAGGCGTCGCTTCGCACAGGGCCGCGGCGCTGTGGGTCGAGGCTTCGAAGAGCATCGCGGTTTTGCCGCGGATCACTTCCATGTAGGTTTCTTCGGTGGTGCTGGCGTCGCGCACCTTCGACAGCTGCAACACTTCGCCTTCGGCGATGATGCGCGTGGCCTGTGAAAGAATCTTCATCACCGGCATCGAGCCCAGCTCGACCATCATTTCGAACGAGCGCGAGTACAGGAAGTCGCCCACCAGCACGCTCGGCGCGTTGCCCCACATCGCGTTGGCCGTCTCGCGGCCACGGCGCATGCCGGACATGTCTACCACGTCGTCGTGCAGCAGGGTGGCGGTGTGCAGGAACTCGATGGTCGCGGCCAGCAGGCGCAGGTCATCGCCTTCGCGGCCCAGGGCCTTGCCACACAGCAACACTAATAAAGGACGCAGGCGTTTACCGCCGGCCGACGTAATGTAGTCGCCAATTTTGGAGACCAGCGGCACTTTAGAAGTCAGCTGCTTCTTGATGATGCCGTCGACGGCGCTAAAATCGTCCGCCACCGCGCGGTAGAAAGCTTGGGGTTGCATCAGCGACAGTCGCTCCAGAAGGGTTGCGCGGCATGCTAGGACCCACGCCCCGTAGTGTCAAGGCGCGGCCAGTCACCGTGAAAGCTACTGCGGGCTGGGAGCCTTCGGCTTTACGCACGCAATCCTGCGTCAAAAACAGGCTCGGAATGCTCATTTACAGCCAGTAAACTCCGCTTCCTCGCCTGTTTTTTCCTTGTCTTGCCTTCGCTCGCTACGCTTTCACGGCGACTGGCGGCTACTTGCAACACCTCCATAGCTTGCGTACAATCGCGCACCCTGAACTTCCTGGGCAGCACCTGCCTTACGCAATTGCATTCGGGACGTCCATCCCATGCAGCCATGCCAGCCAATACCTCTTCTTATAAAGCGCTGGGTGAGCAGGATTATCGGAGAAATACCATGTCGTACGCAGTAATTGTTACTGGTGGCAAGCAATACAAGGTCGCCCCAGGTGAATACCTGAAGATCGAGAAGCTGGAAATCGCTACTGGCGAATCCGTTACTTTTGATCGCGTTCTGTTGGTCGCCAATGGCGACGACGTGAACATCGGCGCTCCAGTTGTTGCAGGCGCTACCGTTGTGGCTGAAGTGATCTCCCAAGGTCGTCACGATAAAGTCCGCATCATCAAGTTCCGTCGTCGTAAGCACCACATGAAGCGTATGGGCCACCGCCAGTGGTACACCGAGATCAAAATCACCGGTATTCAGGCTTAATTTCAGCCTAATTCCTCACTAGGAGAATTGACTCATGGCACACAAAAAAGCTGGTGGTAGTACCCGTAACGGTCGCGACTCAGAAGCCAAACGCCTTGGCGTGAAGATGTATGGCGGCCAGGTTATCATTCCGGGCAACATCATCGTGCGTCAGCGCGGCACCCAATTCCACGCCGGTTACGGTGTTGGCATGGGTAAAGATCACACTCTGTTCGCTAAAATCGACGGCGTGATCAAGTTTGAAGTAAAAGGCGCTTTCAATCGCCGTTACGTGAGCATTGTCCCGAAGACTGAAGTCGTCGCGGCATAATTACGTAGTTGCTGGAAAAGCCCTGTCTCGCGACGGGGCTTTTTCGTTTGTGGGGTGAGTCTCTTGCAAAGCTGTTTGTGGTGGGCGAAGGCAGCTGGATTTGCGGTCGTTGATTGAGGTCGCTGCGCTCATTTTTGCAAGAGTCTTATGTCTTGGTTTCTTAAGCTCGTCCGTGCGGCGAGAGGCGTTTTGTTATGAAGTTCGTTGATGAAGTTTCGATCCGAGTAAAAGCTGGCGACGGCGGCAATGGTTGCATGAGTTTCCGTCGGGAAAAATTCATCGAAAACGGTGGCCCTAACGGTGGTGATGGTGGTGATGGCGGCTCGGTCTACATGGTCGCCGACGAAAACCTCAACACCCTGGTGGACTACCGTTACACCCGGCACTTCGATGCCGAGCGTGGCTCCAACGGCGGCAGCACCGACTGCACCGGTAAAAAAGGCGAAGAGCTGGTGTTGCGGGTTCCGGTCGGCACTACCGTGATCGACTCCGCTACCCAGGAAATCATCGGTGACCTGACCAAGGCCGGTCAGCGCCTGCTGGTGGCTCATGGTGGCTGGCACGGTCTGGGCAACACCCGTTTCAAATCCAGTACCAACCGTGCGCCACGCCAGACCACGCCGGGCAAGCCTGGCGAGCAGCGTGACCTCAAGCTGGAAATGAAGGTGCTGGCTGACGTGGGCCTGCTGGGCCTGCCGAACGCTGGCAAAAGTACGTTCATTCGTTCGGTGTCTGCTGCCAAGCCGAAAGTTGCCGATTACCCGTTCACTACCCTGGTGCCAAACCTGGGCGTGGTCAGTGTCGACCGCTGGAAAAGCTTCGTGGTCGCGGACATTCCGGGCCTGATCGAAGGTGCTTCCGACGGCGCGGGCCTGGGGATTCGTTTCCTCAAGCACTTGTCCCGTACCCGTTTGCTGTTGCACCTCGTCGACATGGCGCCGCTGGATGACACCAGTGCGCCGGACGCCGCCGAAGTGATCGTCAGCGAGCTGACCAAGTTCAGCCCGTCCCTGGCTGAGCGTGATCGTTGGTTGGTGCTGAACAAGTGCGACCAGATCCTTGAGGAAGAGCACGAAGAGCGCGTCAAGGAAATCGTCGATCGCCTGGAATGGACCGGTCCGGTCTACGTGATCTCGGCCATTGCCAAAGAAGGCACCGAGCGCCTGACTCGCGACATCATGCGTTACCTGGAAGACCGTGCCGACCGCCTGGCGGCCGACCCTGTCTACAAGGCTGAGTTGGCCGAGTTGGATCAGCGCATCGAAGACGAAGCCCGTGCCCAGTTGCAGGCGCTGGATGACCAGCGTGCCCTGCGCCGCAGCGGCGTCAAGTCGGTCCATGACATCGGTGACGATGATTGGGACGAAGAAGATGTGGATGATGAAGATGGCCCGGAAATCATTTACGTGCGCGACTGATTTTGTAGGAGCAAGCTTGCTCGCGAAAGGCTCAAGCGCGACGCGTTAATTCGCAAAGCGTGCGTGTCGTTGGCGTTCTTCGCGAACAAGCTCGCTCTTACAGGCGGTGTTATCATCGCCAAGCCAGTTCCCAAGGCGCCGCTCATTGAGCGGCGTTTTGGTGTCTGAAAAACGCAAATACGAATAATCGCACGGGTGGTGCTGGGTCGCGCCGCTCGCAAGCCAAGGTTGAAGATGATGCGGAGCAAGGTGACAGGTGCGCAGCGTTGGGTCGTTAAGATCGGTAGCGCGCTGCTGACGGCAGATGGCAAAGGGCTGGATCGTGCGGCCATGAGCGTCTGGGTGGACCAGATGGTGGCCTTGCATGAGGCTGGTGTCGAGTTGGTGTTGGTGTCGTCCGGGGCGGTTGCCGCGGGCATGAGCCGGCTCGGCTGGACCGCGCGACCCAGCGCGATGCACGAGCTGCAAGCCGCTGCCGCCATTGGTCAGATGGGCCTGGTGCAGGCCTGGGAATCCAGCTTTGCCGAGCATGGTCGCCATACGGCGCAGATTCTGCTGACCCATGACGACTTGTCCGACCGCAAGCGCTACCTGAACGCCCGCAGCACCTTGCGCGCGCTGGTCGAACTCAAAGTGATCCCGGTGATCAACGAGAACGACACCGTGGTGACCGACGAAATCCGCTTCGGCGACAACGACACCCTGGCGGCGCTGGTGGCGAACCTGGTTGAGGCTGACTTGCTGGTGATCCTCACGGATCGCGATGGCATGTTCGACGCCGACCCGCGAAACAACCCTGATGCCCAGCTGATTTACGAAGCGCGTGCCGATGACCCTGCGCTGGATGCGGTGGCTGGAAGTGTCGGTGGTGCTCTCGGGCGTGGCGGCATGCAGACCAAGCTGCGTGCGGCACGGCTGGCAGCGCGTTCTGGTGCGCATACCATCATCGTCGGCGGGCGGATCGAGCGGGTGCTGGATCGCCTCAAGGCGGGCGAGCGCATCGGTACGCTGCTGTCGCCTGAGCGCGGCATGCTGGCGGCGCGCAAGCAGTGGCTGGCGGGGCATCTTCAGACGCGCGGTACCCTGGTGCTGGATGCCGGGGCCGTATCGGCGTTGTCCCAGGGCAACAAAAGCCTGCTGCCGGTGGGCGTAAAGTTGGTCCAGGGCAGCTTCCGCCGTGGCGAGATGGTGGTGTGCGTGGCGCCGGACGGTCGTGAGATTGCCCGTGGCCTGGCCAACTACAGTGCCCTTGAGGCGCAGAAAATCATTGGGCAATCGTCTGATGCGATTGTCGGTCTGTTGGGTTACATGGCTGAACCGGAGCTGGTTCACCGGGATAACCTGATTCTGGTTTAAGCAAAAAGGATGTGTCGATGCGCGTAATGAAGGGATTGCTCGGTTTGCTGCTGGCGATGCCGTTGCTGGCGTCGGCCGAAGAGATTGGCCAGGTGTCGACGGTGTTCAAGTTTGTCGGCCCCAATGACCGGATCGTGGTCGAGGCCTTTGATGATCCGAAGGTGGATGGCGTGACTTGCTACCTGTCCCGCGCCAAGACGGGCGGGGTGAAGGGTGGCTTGGGCCTGGCAGAGGACCGTGCCGAGGCGTCGATTGCCTGTCGTCAGGTCGGCGCAATTCGCTTCAAGGGTGAGCTTAAGGATGGGGATGAGGTGTTCAAGGAGCGCACGTCCTTGGTATTCAAGACCATGCAGGTGGTGCGTTTCCTCGACAAGAAGCGCAACACGCTGGTGTATCTGGTCTATAGCGACCGCTTGATCGAAGGCAGCCCGCAGAATGCGGTGACGGCAATTCCGATCCTGCCGTGGCCTGCCGCGCAATAAATCTTGCCGGTGGCGCAGTTCTGCTCTGTGTGGGAGCTGGCTTGTCTGCGATAGCATCGCCGGCAAGCCAGCTCCCACATTTGTTTGCGCTACCTGTAAAAATCGCAGGCAATAAAAAACCGACCCTGAGGTCGGTTTTTTAACAAGCTTATCGCTTAGGCTGCAGCAGCAAGGTTCAGAGCCTTGATGTGGCCATTCAGACGACCTTTATGGCGAGCAGCTTTGTTCTTGTGGATGATGCCTTTATCGGCCATACGGTCGATAACTGGCACGGCCAGAACGTAAGCAGCTTGAGCTTTTTCAGCGTCTTTTGCGTCAATGGCCTTAACTACATTCTTGATGTAGGTACGAACCATGGAACGCAGGCTGGCGTTGTGGCTGCGACGCTTCTCAGCCTGTTTTGCACGTTTTTTGGCGGAAGGTGTGTTGGCCACCGTCGAGCTCCTCGAAAGACTTTTTAGGAAATAGCAAACAAAATAGGCCGCGAATCATGCCGATGAGTTGAAGTCTTGTCAAGGGCGAGTGATGCGAACTGCTGAGTGGTCGATCTTAAGAAGCGGATGATTTATTTCCGGCGCTTGACCTGTAAACTCGCGAGCTTTGGCTCTGTGCTTGTTGCAGGCGCGGAGTATCGCATATGTGGGCCATTTGTTCGCCTGCTCTTTATCTATAGGCAAAAACTCTTTCAATGAATCTGCTCAAATCGTTGGCCGCTGTCAGCTCTATCACGATGATTTCCCGGGTTCTGGGGTTTGTGCGTGACACGCTGCTGGCACGTATTTTTGGCGCCAGCATGGCCACGGATGCCTTCTTTATTGCCTTTAAACTGCCAAACCTGCTGCGACGGATCTTTGCCGAGGGGGCTTTTTCCCAGGCTTTTGTGCCGATCCTGGCGGAATACAAGGCCCAGCAAGGCGAGGAGGCGACCCGTACCTTTATTGCCTATGTTTCGGGTTTACTGACGTTGGTGCTGACGCTGGTGACCATCGCCGGGATGCTTGCCGCGCCCTGGGTGATATGGGCCACGGCCCCCGGTTTTGCCAATACGCCGGAAAAATTCGCCCTCACCACTGATCTGTTGCGGGTGACCTTTCCTTATATATTGCTGATTTCCCTGTCTTCCCTGGCCGGGGCGATCCTCAATACCTGGAACCGTTTCTCGGTGCCGGCGTTTGTGCCGACCCTGCTTAACGTCAGCATGATTATTTTTGCCTTGTTCCTCACGCCGTATTTCGATCCGCCCGTGATGGCCCTGGGCTGGGCGGTATTGGCCGGTGGCCTGGCACAATTGCTGTACCAGCTGCCGCACCTGAAGAAAATCGGCATGCTCGTGCTGCCGCGCCTCAACCTCAAGGACACCGGCGTCTGGCGGGTGATGCGCAATATGTTGCCGGCAATCCTTGGGGTTTCCGTCAGCCAGATCTCGCTGATCATCAACACCGCCTTTGCCTCATTGTTGGTATCGGGTTCGGTGTCGTGGATGTACTACGCCGACCGTCTGATGGAATTGCCATCTGGTGTGCTGGGTGTGGCGCTTGGCACCATCCTGCTGCCAACGCTGTCGCGCACTTACGCCAGTAAAGACCGCCACGGGTATTCGCGGATCCTCGATTGGGGCCTGCGGCTGTGCTTCGTGCTGGTGCTGCCGTGCGCCGTGGCCCTGGGGTTACTTGCCGAGCCGCTGACGGTTGCGCTGTTCCAGTACGGCCAGTTCACCGCGTTTGACGCCTCGATGACCCAGCGCGCGCTGATTGCCTACTCTGTTGGGCTGTTGGGCATTATCGTGATCAAGGTGCTGGCCCCGGGCTTTTATGCCCAACAAAACATTCGTACTCCGGTAAAAATCGCGATCTTCACCCTGGTGGTGACGCAGTTGCTCAACCTGGCGTTCATCGGCCCGCTGAAGCATGCCGGGCTGGCGCTGGCGATCAGCGTAGGTGCCTGCATCAACGCCGGGCTGCTGTTTTATCAACTGCGTAAACAGAAAATGTTCCAGCCTCAGGTCGGTTGGGGCCCGTTCGCCATCAAACTGGTTGTGGCGGTTGGCGCGATGGCTGCAGTGTTGCTGGGCCTGATGCACTTCATGCCCGCCTGGGATCAAGGCCATATGCTGGAGCGCTTCATGCGCCTCGGTGCGTTGGTGGTCGCTGGCATAGTGGTGTACTTCGGCATGTTGCTGCTCATGGGCTTCCGTTTGCGGGATTTCAATCGCAAGTCGCTGAACTAGAGAGTTTTCGTCGATAAAACGGTTGTTTTATCGATTCGCGCAAATGGCCTGCGCTGTTGCCTGTCGTCCGGGGCCGGGTGTGGTTATAATCGACCACTTTATGAGCAAGAAGCGCGTTATGCAGCTGGTTCGAGGTCTCCACAACCTGCGCCCCCAGCATCGGGGCTGCGTCGCCACTATTGGCAACTTTGACGGTGTTCACCGTGGCCACCAGGCTATCCTGGCCCGCCTGCGTGAGCGTGCGGTTGAGTTGGGCGTGCCCAGCTGCGTGGTGATTTTTGAACCACAGCCGCGTGAGTTCTTTACCCCGCAGACGGCGCCGGCGCGTCTGGCCCGCCTGCGGGACAAGCTGCAATTGCTGGCTGAAGAAGGCGTCGACCGTGTGCTCTGCCTGGCTTTCAACCAGCGTTTGCGCAGCCTGAGTGCCGCCGAGTTCGTCGACCGTATCCTGGTGGATGGCCTGGGCGTGCAGCACCTGGAGGTCGGCGACGACTTCCGTTTCGGTTGCGACCGGGTAGGCGATTTCGATTTCCTGCAACAGGCCGGCGTCACCCAGGGCTTTACCGTCGAAGCCGCGCAAACCGTCGAACTGGACGGCCTGCGCGTGAGCAGTACCCAGGTACGTAACGCCCTGGCCGCTGCCGACTTCGCCTTGGCCGAGCGCTTGCTCGGCCGCCCGTTCCGGATTGCCGGGCGGGTCCTGCACGGCCAGAAGCTGGCGCGCCAACTGGGCACGCCAACCGCCAACGTGCAACTCAAGCGCCGTCGCGTGCCACTGACCGGGGTTTACCTGGTGAGTGTCGACATCGACGGCCAATCGTGGCCCGGAGTCGCCAACATAGGCGTCAGGCCCACGGTTGCAGGTGATGGCAAGGCCCACCTGGAAGTTCACCTTTTGGATTTTGCCGGTGATTTGTATGACCGGCGTTTGACGGTGGCTTTCCACCAAAAGCTGCGTGAAGAGCAGCGTTTCGCCTCCCTGGAGGCGTTGAAAACGGCGATCAATGCGGATGTCGCCGCCGCCCGTGCACTAGCCGCACCTAGCGCCCATCGCTAATGAAGAGCCTTAAATGACCGACTATAAAGCCACGCTAAACCTTCCGGACACCGCCTTCCCAATGAAGGCCGGCCTGCCACAGCGCGAACCGCAGATCCTGCAGCGCTGGGACAGTATTGGCCTGTACGGAAAGTTGCGCGAGATTGGCAAGGATCGTCCGAAATTCGTCCTGCACGACGGCCCTCCTTATGCCAACGGCACGATTCACATCGGTCATGCGCTGAACAAGATTCTCAAGGACATGATCATCCGCTCGAAAACCCTTTCGGGTTTCGACGCGCCGTATGTTCCGGGCTGGGACTGCCATGGCCTGCCGATCGAACACAAGGTCGAAGTGACCTACGGCAAGAACCTGGGCGCCGATAAAACCCGCGAACTGTGCCGTGCCTACGCCACCGAGCAGATCGAAGGGCAGAAGTCCGAATTCATCCGCCTGGGTGTGTTGGGCGACTGGGCCAACCCTTACAAGACCATGGACTTCAAGAACGAGGCCGGTGAAATCCGCGCCTTGGCCGAAATCGTCAAGGGCGGCTTCGTGTTCAAGGGTCTCAAGCCCGTGAACTGGTGTTTTGACTGCGGCTCGGCCCTGGCTGAAGCGGAAGTCGAATACGAAGAGAAAAAGTCCTCGACCATCGACGTGGCCTTCCCGATCGCCGACGAGGCCAAGCTGGCCCAGGCGTTTGGCCTGGCAAGCCTGAGCAAACCGGCCGCCATCGTGATCTGGACCACCACCCCGTGGACCATCCCGGCCAACCAGGCGTTGAACGTGCACCCGGAATTCACCTACGCCCTGGTGGACGTCGGTGACCGCCTGCTCGTGCTCGCTGAAGAAATGGTCGAAGCCTGCCTGGCGCGCTACGAGCTGCAAGGCTCGGTGATCGCCACCACGACCGGCACCGCGCTGGAGCTGATCAACTTCCGTCACCCGTTCTATGACCGTCTGTCGCCGGTGTACCTGGCTGACTACGTTGAGCTGGGTTCGGGCACCGGTGTGGTTCACTGCTCGCCTGCCTACGGCGTGGACGACTTTGTCATCTGCAAGAAGTACGGCCTGGTTAACGATGACATCATCAACCCGGTGCAGAGCAACGGCGTTTATGTGCCGTCGCTGGAGTTTTTTGGCGGCCAGTTCATCTTCAAGGCTGACCCGGCGATCATCGACAAGCTGCGTGAAGTCGGTGCACTGATGCAAACCGACACCATCAAGCACAGCTACATGCACTGCTGGCGTCACAAGTCCCCGCTGATCTACCGCGCCACCGCGCAGTGGTTTATCGGCATGGACAAAGAGCCGACCAGTGGCGCGACCCTGCGTAACCGCGCGATCAAAGCCATCGAAGAGACCAAGTTCGTCCCGGCCTGGGGCCAGGCGCGCCTGCACTCGATGATCGCCAACCGCCCGGACTGGTGCATCTCCCGCCAGCGCAACTGGGGCGTGCCGATCCCGTTTTTCCTGAACAAGGAAAGCGGCGAGCTGCACCCACGTACCGTCGAACTGATGGAAGTGGTTGCCCAGCGTGTTGAACAAGAAGGTATCGAAGCCTGGTTCAAGCTGGACGCCGCCGAGCTGCTGGGCGACGAAGCGCCGCTGTACGACAAGATCAGCGACACCCTCGACGTGTGGTTCGACTCGGGCACCACCCACTGGCATGTGCTGCGTGGCTCGCACCCGATGGGTCACGAGACCGGTCCGCGTGCCGACCTGTACCTGGAAGGCTCGGACCAACACCGTGGCTGGTTCCACTCCTCGCTGCTGACAGGTTGCGCCATCGACAACCACGCGCCGTACCGCGAATTGCTGACCCACGGCTTCACCGTCGACGAGACGGGCCGCAAGATGTCCAAATCGCTGAAAAACGTAATCGAGCCGAAAAAGATCAACGACACCTTGGGCGCCGACATCATGCGCCTGTGGGTAGCCTCGACCGATTACTCGGGCGAAATCGCCGTGTCGGACCAGATCCTGGCCCGCAGCGCCGATGCCTACCGTCGTATCCGTAATACCGCACGCTTCATGCTGTCGAACCTGACCGGTTTCAACCCGGCCACCGACATCCTGCCGGCTGAGGAAATGCTCGCCCTGGACCGTTGGGCCGTGGACCGTACCCTGTTGCTGCAACGCGAGTTGCAAGAGCACTACGGCGAATACCGCTTCTGGAACGTCTACTCCAAGATCCACAACTTCTGCGTGCAGGAGCTGGGTGGTTTCTACCTCGACATCATCAAGGACCGCCAGTACACCACCGGCGCCAACAGCAAGGCCCGCCGTTCGGCGCAGACCGCGCTGTACCACATCTCTGAAGCGCTGGTGCGCTGGATCGCACCGATCCTGGCCTTCACCGCCGACGAACTGTGGGAATACCTGCCGGGCGAGCGTAACGAGTCCGTGATGCTCAACACCTGGTACGAAGGCCTGACCGAACTGCCGGCCGACTTTGAACTGGGCCGTGAGTACTGGGAAGGCGTGATGGCGGTCAAGGTTGCCGTGAACAAAGAGCTGGAAGTGCAGCGTGCGGCCAAGGCCGTGGGCGGTAACTTGCAGGCTGAAGTCACACTGTTTGCCGAGGAAGGCCTGACGGCCGACCTGGCCAAGCTGAGCAATGAACTGCGCTTCGTGCTGATCACCTCCACCGCCAGCCTGGCACCGTTTGCCCAGGCCCCTGCGGATGCCGTGGCCACCGAAGTACCGGGTCTCAAGCTCAAAGTGGTCAAGTCGGCCTTCGCCAAGTGCGCCCGTTGCTGGCACTGCCGTGAAGATGTCGGTGTGAACCCTGAGCACCCGGAAATCTGCGGTCGTTGCGTCGACAACATCACCGGCGCTGGCGAGGTTCGTCACTATGCCTGAAGCCAGTCGTTTTGGACGCCTGGGCTTGCTCGTGTTGAGCGTGCTGGTGCTGGTCATTGACCAACTCAGCAAAGCTCATTTCGAGGGCGCCTTGCAGATGTACCAGCAGATCGTGGTGATTCCCGACTACTTCAGCTGGACCCTGGCCTACAACACCGGCGCTGCGTTCAGCTTCCTGGCTGACAGCTCCGGCTGGCAGCGCTGGTTGTTTGCCCTGATCGCCGTGGTGGTCAGTGCCGTGCTGGTGGTGTGGCTCAAGCGCCTTGGGCGCGATGACACCTGGCTGGCGGTGGCGCTGGCCCTGGTGCTCGGTGGCGCGCTGGGTAACTTGTACGACCGCATCGCTCTGGGCCATGTGATCGACTTTATTCTGGTGCATTGGCAGAACCGCTGGTACTTCCCGGCGTTCAACTTTGCCGACAGCGCCATCACCGTCGGTGCAATCATGCTGGCGTTGGATATGTTCAAAAGTAAGAAAACCGGAGAGACCGTTCATGACTGAACAGGTATTGGCTGAACAACGCATCGGCCAGAACACGGAAGTCACCTTGCATTTCGCATTGCGCCTGGAGAATGGCGACACGGTCGACAGCACGTTCGACAAGGCTCCGGCGACCTTCAAGGTCGGCGACGGCAACCTACTGCCGGGTTTTGAAGCAGCCCTGTTCGGTTTCAAGGCCGGCGACAAGCGCAACCTGCAGATCCTGCCGGAAAACGCCTTTGGCCAGCCCAATCCGCAAAATGTGCAGATCATCCCGCGTTCGCAGTTCCAGGACATGGAACTGTCGGAAGGCTTGTTGGTGATCTTCAACGATGCGGCGAATACCGAACTGCCGGGTGTGGTGAAAGCCTTTGATGACGCGCAAGTGACCATCGACTTCAACCACCCGTTGGCCGGGAAAACCTTGACCTTTGATGTTGAAATCATCGACGTTAAAGCGCTGTAACTAACGAAACCGGCCTACTGTAGGACTGAGCCTGTTGTGGCGAGGGAGCTTGCTCCCGCTGGAGTGCATAGCACTCCCAAACTGTTCATCGAGATACATCTGACGTGTCTTGATTGCCCAGATTGGGGCTGCTTTGCAGCCCAGCGAGAGCAAGCTCCCTCACCACACAAGCTCGCTCCTAAAGGGCAAGACACGAGGCACAGCATGCAAATCAAACTCGCCAACCCCCGTGGCTTCTGCGCCGGCGTGGACCGGGCGATTGAAATCGTCAACCGCGCCCTGGAAGTCTTCGGGCCGCCGATTTATGTGCGCCATGAAGTCGTCCACAACAAATTCGTGGTCGAGGACCTGCGCAGTCGCGGTGCTATCTTCGTTGAAGAGCTGGACCAAGTGCCGGACGACGTTATTGTCATCTTCAGCGCCCACGGTGTTTCCCAGGCGGTACGCACTGAAGCGGCAGGCCGTGGCCTGAAAGTGTTCGATGCCACCTGCCCGCTGGTGACCAAGGTGCATATCGAGGTCGCGCGCTACAGCCGTGACGGGCGTGAGTGCATCCTGATCGGCCACGCCGGTCACCCGGAAGTCGAAGGCACCATGGGCCAGTATGACGCCAGCAATGGCGGCGCGATCTACCTGGTGGAAGACGAAAAAGACGTCGCCGCCTTGCAGGTGCACAACCCTGAAAAGCTGGCCTTTGTTACCCAGACCACCTTGTCCATGGACGACACCAGCCGCGTCATCGATGCCCTGCGTACGCGTTTCCCGGCCATCGGCGGGCCGCGCAAGGACGACATCTGCTACGCCACGCAAAATCGCCAGGATGCGGTCAAGCAGTTGGCCGACGAATGCGACGTGGTGCTGGTTGTGGGCAGCCCCAACAGCTCCAACTCCAACCGCCTGCGCGAACTGGCCGAGCGTATGGCCACTCCGGCGTACCTGATCGATGGTGCGGAAGACCTGCAGCGCAGCTGGTTCGACGGTGTCGAGCGCATCGGTATCACCGCGGGTGCCTCGGCCCCGGAAGTATTGGTACGCGGCGTTATCCAGCAACTGCAGGCTTGGGGCGCCACCGGCGCTGATGAGCTGGCTGGCCGGGAAGAAAACATCACTTTCTCCATGCCCAAGGAGCTGCGGGTCCGCTCGCTGCTCTGAGCCCAAGCGTGCCGGCATAGCCCCGGCACAGCGCCTGCTCGGTCTTGTTGCTGCGCAGGCTGATGCGCCCGCTGGCGGCCAGTACTATCTGATACAGGCTCAGTTGCTGGTCCGTTGCACATACGTGAACGGTGCCGGCGCTGAATGCTCCTGCTGACAGCAGCGGTTCTCCCAGGCCGCTGAAGCGTATCTGGGTTCTGACTGGCGTATTCCCCACAATCGGTATCTGGCCGCTGTCCTGGTGTACCAGCAGCACCGGATTGTGGTCGTCCAGATGGCCGCGACCGTTCAGGTCTAGTATCACCCTCCATCCCAGGCTCCAGTCATCGTCCAGTGCATGGATGACCACCGTGCGGTTGCGTGCGATAGCTTCTGTGCGGGCGTAACGTACCCCGCCAGCGAGGGATTCGGCGGCGCTCTGGCGTCGTTGCGACTCAAGCAACCCCTTCAAGCTGGGCACTGCCAGATTGGCCAGGATGCCACTCAGGAACAGGCCCAGTATCAGTTCAATCAGCGAGAAACCCCTTTGTTTCATGTGCCGTCCCTCCGTGGACGCGGTGTGCTTTTTCAGTGGGTGCCGGGTGGCAGACATAGTTATAGCGCCCAGGCTGATGCGTCGAATGGTGGCCATCCTGTCCAAAGTATTTCGCTTTGTTCCGGGGTGCAGCGCTCGGGCAAGACCGGCGCTAGTCTTGCGTTGCTTGGCAGATTTCCCGCTGCTTTTTGATGACCCTCGACATGGATGACGATGGTAATGAACGCTTGCCCCCTAACGATTCGCCCTCAACTGACCCAAGCCGGGATGACCCTGATCGAGGTCCTGGTCTCTGTGCTGATCCTGGCAGTCGGCCTGCTGGGCGCGGCGGTGATTCAGCTCAATGCGCTGAAATACGCCGACAGTTCCAGGATGACCAGTCAGGCCAGTTTCATTGCGTACGACATGCTCGACCGGATTCGCGCCAACTCTGGCGTGGATTACTCATGGGGGCAGAATGAGCGCGCGCCTTCCGGCACTTCGGTTGCAAGTGTGCGTGACCTGGACCTGCACGACTTCGAAGCCAACATCGCAGGGTTTGCCGGGGAAAGTGCCAAGGGGTCGGTTTCGGTCAGTCAGCGAGAGGTGACCATCAGCATCAGCTGGGATGACTCCCGTGGAGCGAAGGCTCAAGGCGCCCGGGAAACGTTCACCCTGACCAGCCGGGTTGCCGTCGATCCGAGGGTGTTGCCATGAAAGCGCCTGATCGGGGTTTCAGCCTGGTGGAGATGCTGCTGGCATTGGCCCTCGGCCTGGTGCTGATCATGGGCGTGACCCAGATTGCGCTCAGTTCCCGAATCACCTATGCCAGTCAGAACGCGGCTTCGCTGTTGCAGGATGATGCACGGTTTGTGCTGGGCAAGCTGATTCAGGAGATACGCCAGGTGGGTATGTTTGGTTGCCTGGCCACTGCCTCAATCAGTAATGCCCCCGTGGAGTTTGATCGTCCCATCGGCTGGAGTGCCATGGGCGGCTCCCGGTCCCTGACACTCATAACCGCTGACGTGGGCGAGGGCGGCAGCAAGCCTGACTGGGCGGTGCTTTCCGATTGCACCGGTACTGCCCACGCCTACGCGGGCGGCCCGCCAACACCGGCGTCCGGGCAAGTGCGCTTGCCACTGCGCAAGCTGACTTACACCTTTGAGGGTGATCAGTTGAAGTTCAGCACACTGGCGGCCCCGAGCAGGGCGGTGCTCGTGGATAACGTTGCGGCATTCGACATCAGCTTCGGCGTGGCCGACAAGCAGGGCTCAACGGTTGTCACCCGATATGACCCCAGCCCCGGCGATGAGTCGTTGATACGCAGCGTACGGATTCTACTGACACTTCAGGATCCAAAAGGGTTGGTTAAAGACCAGACCTACAGTGTTGTAGCGGCGCTGCGCAATCGTCTGGAGTAGCACCCATGGGTTATTACCCCTCTCGTTCAAGTCAGGCAGGCATGGTGTTGCTGATCAGTCTGGTGTTCCTGCTGCTGTTGGCGCTTCTCGGGCTGGCTTCGATGCGCGGAGCAATTTCGCAAGAAAAAATTACTGGCAGCACCCGGCAGCGCAACCAGTCGTTTCAGGTGGCCGAAAGCGGCCTAAGGCTCGGCGAGTCTGTGGTACAGGCGCCTGGGTTTGCGCGGCTTCCCTGCCGCTCGACTGCCGCGTGCGCGCCACCTGCCGAGTCGGTTTCGGTGGTTGGGCCTGGAACGAACCCCGTCTCTACGGTCACCTGGGTCGGGATGAAAAATGGCCTCTACGGTATTCAAAATCTGGGGCAGGCCAAGGGGCTCGCCCATCTTCCGGCAGAAACCCAGGCAAACCTTTATCGCGTGACCTCGGTGGGAGTCAGTGGCCACTCGCGTTCCGTCCTGGAGTCTGTGTATGCGCGAGTGGGCAGCGGACCCGGTGAGCGTTTTCGACGAATCATGTGGCGGCAACTTCAATAGGTGAGCAGCACGATGGGCAAGGATTGCACTGGTTTCACCCTGATCGAATTATTGATCGCCGTGGCGATCGTCGGGCTCCTGGCGGGCGTCGCCTATCCCGGATATACCAGCCATATGAAAAAGGTCTATCGCGCGCAAATCGCCGGGTTGCTGACCGAACAAGCCCAGCAGCTTGAGCGTTATTATGCGAGGAACGGCACTTTTATTGATGCGACTGGCGTCATCGCCGGCAATGATCGCTATAGAATCACTGCTGCATTGAACCCTCAGGATTTCGCTCTGCTTGCCACGCCTGCAAGTGACTCGGTGATGGCGGGTGATTCCTGTGCCGCCTTCAGCCTGAGCAGTACCGGCTTACGAAGCAATCCGGGAGCCGCGCCTGAAACGTCGCGCACGGCGTGCTGGGGGCAATGATGGCGACGCTGCATGATTGGGCGCCGGGCGTGCCTTTTTCTTTTATCGGCTGGATCGAACAATGGCTAAACAACAGCAAATAGTGGTTGTGGGTGGTGGGGTAATCGGATTGTTGACGGCGTTCAATCTGGCATCCCAAGGGCAGTCGGTTGTACTGCTGGACCGCTCGGCGGTCGGGCAGGAGTCTTCCTGGGCAGGTGGCGGCATTGTTTCGCCACTGTACCCGTGGCGCTACAGCCCTGCGGTGACTGCATTGGCGCATTGGTCCCAGGACTTCTACCCGCAACTGGCTGAACGTTTGTTCGCAGCTACCGGCGTCGATCCGGAAGTTCACACCACGGGCCTGTATTGGCTGGACCTGGAAGATGAAACCGAGGCGCTCGCCTGGGCCGCCCGTGAAAGGCGCCCGTTAAGCAAGGTGGATGTATCAGCTGCCCATGATGCTGTGCCGGTCCTGGGGGCCGGGTTTTCCCAGGCGATCTACATGGCGGATGTGGCCAATGTGCGCAATCCAAGGCTGGTCAAATCCCTCAAGGCAGCCTTGCTGGCCCTGCCAGGCGTGACGATTCACGAACAATGCGCGGTTGAGGGCTTTATTCAGGAGGGCGGTAAAGTTGTCGGGGTGAATACCGCACTCGGGCCGATACGTGGCGATCACGTAGTACTTGCGGCCGGTGCCTGGAGCGGTGAGCTGCTGGGTAGCCTGGGGTTGGCGTTGCCCGTGGAACCGGTCAAGGGGCAGATGATCCTGTACAAATGCGCGTCGGACTTTTTGTCGTGCATGGTCCTGGCCAAGGGCCGCTATGCAATTCCCCGGCGCGATGGGCACATTCTGATCGGCAGCACGCTGGAGCATGAAGGCTTCGACAAGACGCCCACCGATTCCGCGCTGGCAAGCTTGAAAGCCTCTGCCGTGGAGTTGATTCCGGCCCTGGCCGATGCTGAAGTGGTGGGGCATTGGGCTGGCTTGCGGCCCGGGTCGCCAGAAGGCATTCCCTATATCGGCAAGGTGCCCGGGTTTGAAGGGCTGTGGCTCAACTGCGGGCATTACCGCAACGGCCTGGTACTGGCGCCGGCGTCCTGCCAGTTGTTTGCCGATTTGTTGCTGGAGCGTGAGCCGATCATTGACCCGGCGCCTTACGCACCCGCAGGCCGAATCAACGCTGGATAGACTTCGGGCCCTGCTCAAGATGCGCCTGGGTGCAATACCAGTCCTGGCGTTGGCTCAAGGCCCGATCCTGCGGCAGGTGAAGGCCACAGTGGGCGCAACGAACCATCTGGATAGTGCCGGGTTCGCTGGGCCGTTGCTGTTTGGCGGCCGGGCTTTTGAATTTGCGCCAAAACCATACCGCGGCGGCAATAACGGCAATCCAGAACAGTAGACGAACCATGGTGGGCAGCTTCTCGACAAGGAATTCGGCAGTTTAGCCAAGGACGTGACACGCGCACAGCGGAATTAAATCGCAGACAAAAAAAGGGAGACCCGAGGGTCTCCCTTTTTGCATCGCGGCGAACAATCAGTCGAATACACCGAAAGTCATGTAGCTGAACCACGAGCGATCTTCATTGTTGCCCAGGGCTTGAGGGCCTTGTTCTTCAATGATGTCGCCGTTTTCGTCACGCGGCTTGAGGTCCGATGGAATCGAATCCTTGGCATCCTGGTACTGCTTGATGATGTCCTGGTTGGCGCGGGTTTCGCCCGGCGGCAGCGGTGGACGGGACTCGATCAGGCCCAGGGTGTATTTGCTCAACCACGAACGGTTGTCGGCTTCGGCAACCTGAGGCACGAACTGACCGTCCTTCAGGCTTGGGTGGTCGGGGTAGTTCAGCTTCAGGGTTTCCAGGCTGGTTGCAGCCAGGGCGTCCAGGTGCAAGCGCTGGTAAGCCTCGGTCATCACGGCCAGGCCGTCACCCACGGATGGGGTTTCCTGGAAGTTTTCCACTACATAGCGGCCACGGTTGGCGGCTGCGACATAGGCCTGACGGGTCAGGTAGTAGTGGGCTACGTGGATCTCATAGGAAGCCAGCAGGTTGCGCAGGTAGATCATGCGCTGCTTGGCGTCCGGCGCGTAGCGGCTGTTTGGGTAGCGGCTGGTCAGCTGCGCAAACTCGTTGTAGGAGTCGCGGGCAGCGCCCGGGTCACGCTTGGTCATGTCCAGCGGCAGGAAGCGCGCCAGCAGGCCAACGTCCTGGTCAAACGAGGTCAGGCCCTTGAGGTAGTAGGCATAGTCGACGTTCGGGTGCTGCGGGTGCAGGCGGATAAAACGCTCGGCGGCGGACTTGGCAGCTTCCGGTTCAGCGTTCTTGTAGTTGGCGTAGATCAGCTCAAGCTGGGCCTGGTCGGCGTAGCGCCCGAACGGATACCGCGACTCCAGTGCCTTCAGCTTTGCCGTGGCGCTGGTGTAGCTGTTGTTGTTCAGGTCGGTCTGAGCTTGTTGGTACAGCTCGACCTCGCTCAGGTTTTCGTCGACGACTTCCTTTGTTGACGAGCAAGCAGCAGTCATGGCGAGGATGGCGATCAGCAGCAGGTGTTTCACTTGCATGGCGGCTTGCGTCCCTATGACGGCCGCTGTCTTGGGCGGGGCCGTCCTGTTATGATGAGCGCCCCTTGGAAAGCCTCGGGGCAAAAGACGCCGTATTTAACCACAAGCGCGCAGCCGAAACCAAAGGCTGTGCCACGCCTAGTCTGAGCATGTCCGATAAAATTGAACTTCGCGCAGAGGTGCCGTCCGAATTGGGCGGCCAACGCCTCGATCAAGTCGCCGCACAATTATTCGCTGAGCACTCGCGCTCGCGCCTTTCCGCCTGGATCAAAGACGGCCGCCTGACTGTGGATGGAGCGGTTATCCGCCCGCGAGACATAGTTCATGGCGGTGCGATTCTTGAGCTGACTGCCGAGCAGGAAGCCCAGGGAGAATGGATCGCCCAGGATATTGAACTGGACATCGTCTATGAAGACGACGACATCCTGGTGATCAACAAACCCGCAGGCCTGGTGGTTCACCCGGCAGCCGGGCACGCTGATGGCACCTTGCTAAATGCCTTGCTGCACCACGTGCCGGACATCATCAACGTCCCGCGCTGCGGCATCGTGCACCGTCTGGACAAGGACACCACCGGCCTTATGGTGGTAGCCAAGACCATTCAGGCGCAGACGCAGTTGGTCACACAACTGCAGAGTCGCAGTGTCAGCCGGATCTACGAATGCATCGTGATCGGTGTGGTCACCGCCGGTGGCAAAATCAATGCCCCTATCGGTCGCCACGGCCAGCAGCGCCAGCGCATGGCCGTGATGGAAGGCGGCAAACAAGCTGTCAGCCATTATCGCGTGCTTGAGCGTTTCCGCTCCCACACCCACGTGCGGGTGAAGCTGGAAACCGGTCGTACGCACCAGATCCGGGTGCACATGGCGCACATCAACTTCCCGTTGGTCGGAGACCCGGCCTACGGTGGCCGCTTCCGTATTCCGCCTGCGGCCAGTGCAACCATGGTTGATTCGCTGAAAACCTTCCCGCGCCAGGCGCTGCATGCACGCTTCCTGGAACTGGATCATCCGACGAGCGGTAAGCGGATGAGCTGGGAATCGCCACTTCCAGACGATTTTGTCTGGTTGTTGTCGCTGCTCAAGCAAGACCGCGAGGCGTTTATCGGATGAGTGACTGGCTGATTCCTGACTGGCCCGCGCCGGCCGGGGTGAAAGCCTGCGTTACCACCCGTGCGGGCGGCGTCAGTTTGGCGCCGTTCGACAGCCTCAATCTCGGTGATCATGTCGAGGACAGCCTTGAAGCCGTTCTCGAAAATCGCCGTCGCCTCAACGATGCCTTCAATATCCAGCCTGCCTGGCTGCGCCAGGTCCACGGTGTTGGCGTGGTTGAGGCCGATCCCGGCCAGACTGCCGAAGCCGATGGCAGTTGGACCAGCACCCCTGGCATCGCCTGCACATCAATGACGGCGGATTGCCTGCCTGCCTTGTTCTGCAATCGTGCTGGCACCCGCGTTGCGGCAGCCCATGCCGGCTGGCGTGGCTTGGCCGCTGGCGTATTGGAAGCGACCGTCGAGAGCATGGCCACCGAGCCTGGCGAAGTACTGGTGTGGTTGGGGCCGGCCATTGGCCCGCAAGCCTTTGAAGTGGGGCCGGAGGTGCGTGAAGCTTTTATGCAGCAACTTCCGGCAACGATTGAGGCGTTCATCCCCAGTCAGAACCCGGGCAAGTTCATGGCCGACATCTACCAACTGGCCCGCCTACGTCTCGCCGCCTGCGGTGTCACTGCTGTTTACGGTGGTGGTTTGTGCACCGTGACCGATCCCCGCTTCTATTCTTACCGGCGCAGCCCGCGCACCGGTCGATTTGCCTCCCTTATCTGGCTTGAACGCTAGACTCTCCTGACCTGCGTCAACTATTGGCCGCTTGAATCTTCCAGAATCGACCACATCTATAGGGGTATCTGGCAGGTTTCTTCATTCAGGATGTGTTTACAGCTCCGGCCTGCTCAAAAGGAAGGTGACTAATGCGTATTGATCGTTTAACCAGCAAATTGCAGTTGGCTTTATCTGATGCCCAATCCCTGGCGGTTGGCCTCGACCATCCGGCCATCGAGCCCGCGCACTTGATGCAAGCGCTCCTGGAGCAGCAAGGCGGCTCCATCAAACCCTTGCTGATGCAGGTGGGCTTTGACGTCAACAGCCTGCGCAAGGAGTTGAGCAAAGAGCTCGACCAACTGCCGAAAATCCAAAATCCTACTGGCGACGTGAACATGTCCCAGGACTTGGCACGCCTGCTGAACCAGGCAGACCGCCTGGCCCAGCAGAAGGGTGACCAGTTCATCTCCAGTGAAGTGGTGTTGCTCGCCGCGATGGACGACAACAGCAAGCTCGGCAAATTGTTGCTGGGCCAGGGCGTGAGCAAAAAGGCCCTGGAAAACGCCATCAACAATCTGCGTGGCGGCGAAGCCGTAAACGACCCCAATCATGAGGAGTCGCGCCAGGCCCTGGATAAATATACGGTCGACCTGACCAAGCGTGCCGAAGAGGGCAAGCTCGATCCGGTGATCGGCCGTGACGACGAAATTCGTCGCACCATCCAGGTCCTGCAACGCCGCACCAAGAACAACCCGGTGCTGATCGGCGAGCCTGGCGTGGGTAAAACCGCGATTGCCGAAGGCCTGGCCCAGCGCATCATTAATGGTGAAGTGCCAGACGGCCTTAAAGGCAAGCGTCTGCTGTCCCTGGACATGGGGTCGCTGATTGCCGGCGCCAAGTTCCGCGGCGAGTTCGAGGAGCGTCTGAAATCCCTGCTCAATGAACTGTCGAAGCAGGAAGGGCAGATCATTCTGTTTATCGACGAACTGCACACCATGGTCGGCGCCGGTAAGGGCGAAGGTTCGATGGATGCGGGCAACATGCTCAAGCCGGCACTGGCGCGTGGCGAGTTGCATTGCGTCGGTGCGACCACATTGAACGAATACCGCCAGTACATCGAGAAAGACGCCGCCCTTGAGCGTCGCTTCCAGAAAGTACTGGTGGAAGAGCCGAGCGAAGAAGACACCATCGCGATCCTGCGTGGCCTGAAAGAGCGGTATGAGGTGCACCATAAAGTCGCGATCACCGACGGCGCGATCATTGCGGCGGCGAAGTTGAGCCATCGCTATATCACTGACCGGCAGTTGCCGGACAAGGCCATCGACCTGATCGACGAAGCGGCCAGCCGTATCCGGATGGAGATCGATTCGAAGCCCGAAGTGCTCGACCGCCTGGATCGGCGCCTGATTCAGCTGAAAGTTGAATCCCAGGCCCTGAAGAAAGAAGAGGACGAGCCGGCGAAGAAGCGCCTGGAAAAACTCCAGGAAGAAATTGTTCGCCTGGAACGCGAGTATTCGGACCTCGAAGAAATCTGGACCTCGGAGAAAGCCGAAGTGCAGGGTTCTGCGCAGATCCAGCAAAAGATCGAGCAGTCCCGTCAGGAACTGGAAGCCGCGCGCCGTAAAGGCGACCTGAACCGCATGGCCGAGTTGCAGTACGGGGTGATCCCGGACCTGGAACGCAGCCTGCAGATGGTCGACCAGCACGGCAAGCCGGAGAACCAGTTGCTGCGCAGCAAGGTGACCGAGGAAGAAATTGCTGAAGTCGTGTCGAAGTGGACCGGTATTCCCGTGTCGAAAATGCTCGAAGGCGAGCGCGACAAGCTGCTGAAGATGGAAAGCCTGTTGCACCAGCGCGTGATTGGCCAGGACGAGGCGGTGGTTGCGGTGTCCAACGCGGTGCGGCGTTCCCGCGCCGGGTTGTCCGACCCGAACCGTCCGAGCGGCTCGTTCATGTTCCTCGGCCCGACCGGCGTGGGCAAGACCGAGTTGTGCAAGGCCTTGGCCGAGTTCCTCTTTGATACCGAAGAGGCGATGGTGCGGATCGACATGTCCGAGTTCATGGAGAAACATTCCGTGGCTCGTTTGATCGGGGCACCACCAGGCTATGTGGGCTACGAGGAAGGCGGTTACCTGACCGAAGCGGTACGGCGCAAGCCTTACTCGGTGATCCTGCTGGACGAGGTCGAAAAGGCTCACCCGGATGTGTTCAACGTGTTGCTGCAGGTGCTGGAAGATGGCCGCCTGACCGACAGTCACGGGCGCACCGTGGACTTCAAGAATACGGTGATCGTGATGACCTCCAACCTGGGCTCGGCGCAAATCCAGGAACTGGTGGGTGATCGTGAGGCCCAGCGTGCAGCGGTGATGGACGCGCTGACCAGCCACTTCCGGCCGGAGTTCATCAACCGGGTAGATGAAGTGGTGATCTTCGAGCCTCTGGCGCGGGATCAAATCGCGGGCATCACCGAGATCCAGTTGGGCCGCTTGCGCAGCCGTCTGGCGGAGCGTGAGTTGTCGCTGGACCTGAGCCGCGAGGCGTTGGATAAGTTGATCGCCGTGGGTTATGACCCGGTGTATGGCGCACGGCCGTTGAAACGTGCGATCCAGCGCTGGATCGAGAACCCGTTGGCACAGCTGATCCTGTCGGGCAGCTTTATGCCGGGCACCAGTGTCGAGGCAACCGTGGAAAACGACGAAATCGTCTTCCATTGAGCCCAAGCTGCTGCGCTATAAGAAGGGGCCCCGCTTTGCGGGGCCTTTTTTTTCGATAGGGCGTTGAACTGTAAGGCAAAGGCTTGTAAAGTGCGCCCCGCAGCAACGTCAGCCCAACGGTTTCTTCTCCCCAAGGAGAAATCAGAAAGAAGCGCAAATCATTGTCTTAAAAGCAATTTAAAGGGTTGACAGGGGTTTTTAAGATTGTAGAATAGCGCGCCTCAGAGGCACTAACGTAGCGATACGGAAGGGTTGAAGAGAACGTAACAAGCAACAACGTAACACTTTGAAATATGTAGTTCCGTGATAGCTCAGTCGGTAGAGCAAATGACTGTTAATCATTGGGTCCCAGGTTCGAGTCCTGGTCACGGAGCCAATTTCAAACCGGGGTATAGCGCAGTCCGGTAGCGCGCCTGCTTTGGGAGCAGGATGTCAGGAGTTCGAATCCCCTTACCCCGACCATATTTGGGTCGTTAGCTCAGTTGGTAGAGCAGTTGGCTTTTAACCAATTGGTCGTAGGTTCGAATCCCACACGACCCACCATTTTTGAGACCAGATTAACGCTGGAATCGAATCTTAAGATCAGAGGCCAAAAGCACTGATCGAAGAAGGCGACTGAAAGGTCGCCTTTTTTTTACCGGGGTATAGCGCAGTCCGGTAGCGCGCCTGCTTTGGGAGCAGGATGTCAGGAGTTCGAATCCCCTTACCCCGACCATATTAAAAATCCTCGTATCGAAAGATACGGGGATTTTTTTTGTCTGAATTTTAAGCTTCACCGCGAAACAAATGTGGGAGCTGGCTTGCCTGCGATGACATCGCCTCGGTCTGAAAGATACATCGAGGTGTCTGCATCGCAGGCAAGCCAGCTCCCACAGAAGCTTGGCCCAATATGGCGTTGCGGTATCAGTGCAATTTAAGGCGTGGCTCGGTGCCTCGCCCAATCTTGCTCCCCAGCATCAGCATCGCCGTGCGGAAGAAGCCATACAGCGCCATTTGGTGCATACGGTAAAGCGACACATAAAACATCCGCGCCAGCCAGCCTTCCAGCATCACGCTGCCCGTCAGGTTGCCCATCAAGTTACCCACCGCCGAAAAACGCGACAGCGAGATCAGCGAGCCATAGTCGGTGTACTTGTACGACGGCAGGTCCTTGCCCTCGATCCGCAGTTTCAGCGACTTGGCCAGCAACGACGCCTGCTGGTGAGCCGCCTGGGCCCGTGGTGGCACATTACGATCGGTGCCAGGTTGCGGGCAGGCTGCACAGTCACCAAAGGCAAAAATGTTCTCGTCGCGCGTGGTTTGCAGGGTCGGCAGCACTTGCAGTTGGTTGATACGGTTGGTTTCCAGGCCGTCGATGTCCTTGAGAAACCCTGGCGCACGAATCCCGGCGGCCCAGACCTTGAGGCTGGCCGCAATCACCTGGCCGCTGCTGGTGATCAGGGCGTCGGCAGTCACCTCACTCACGGCGGAGTTGGTCAGCACCGTCACCCCGAGTTTTTCCAGGGTTTTATGCACAGGCCCGCCAATACGCTCCGGCAGGGCAGGCAACACCCGAGGGCCGGCTTCGATCAGGGTGATGTGCATGTTTTCCGGCTTGATCTTGTCCAGGCCATAGGCGGCCAGTTCATGCGCGGCGTTATGCAGTTCGGCCGCCAGCTCGACGCCCGTGGCACCGGCGCCGACGATGGCAACGCTGATCTGCTCCACGACGTCCGTTTGCCCGGCATGAGCGCGCAGATAGTGATTGAGCAACTGCTGATGGAAGCGTTCAGCCTGCTTGCGGGTGTCGAGGAACAGGCAGTGTTGCGCCGCGCCCTCGGTGCCGAAGTCATTGGTGGTACTGCCGACGGCGATCACCAGGCTGTCGTAGCCCAGCACGCGCGCAGGCACCAGTTCCCGGCCTGCTTCGTCGAGGGTGGCGGCCAGCTGGATTTTTTTCTGCTCACGATCGAGCCCGCTCATGCGCCCCAACTGGAACTCGAAGTGGTTCCATTTGGCTTGGGCAACATAATTGAGTTCGTCTTCCGACGAGTTCAGCGAGCCCGCCGCCACTTCGTGGAGCAAGGGTTTCCAGATGTGGGTGAGGTTGGCGTCCACCAGCGTGATGCTGGCGGTGCCGCGCTTGCCCAGAGTCTTACCCAGGCGGGTAGCCAACTCCAGGCCGCCGGCGCCGCCGCCGACGATAATAATACGATGGGTCATGGGGATATCTCGCAAGGCTAAAAGAAATCGGTGCGGTTACCCGAGCGAGCGCAAGGCAGCTCATAGCGTCAGGTAACTCAAAAGGCGGCTCAACAAACCCAGGCCGATCACCGCAACCAGTACCACGGCAAGGAGCAGCCAGGGCCGGAAAGGCTTGCGCTCGACTTGGTTCTGGGACAGTTGCAGGTACTCTTCGACATGCTGCTGGTCGTCGGGGTTCAGGCGGCTGGTCATAAAGGCCTCGTCAGGTAGACGTTGCTAAAGGGCGCCACGTTACAGTCGTGGGATTGGCGGCAATGCCAGAAGCATAGTCGCCAGCCCGGTCACAGGCTGATACCCACATCAAACACTATGCTGCGCCCCAGATTGTTGCGCAAGAAGTCCGGAGCGTCCGGATGGGCGAATAATACCCGGGCAAACGTCGGGCCCACGAGGGACAACGAGCGCCAGCCCTGGCGCAGGTATTCGGTGGGTGGCGGAAAATGACTGTTGAGGTCCAGCACTTCGCGCTTGAGGCTGGCGAAGGCGATGAGGTCCAGCTCCCCCAGGTCCATGCCGCGCTCTTTATAGTTGTGCGCTTTCTTGCGCAGGGTAGGCGCCAGGCGCAGCAGGAATTCGTGGGCGGGAATGCGCCGGGGCTTGGCTTCTCGGCGAACCAGTTGGCTCAGGGAAAACGCGCTGCGCCGGCGCAGCAGTTCGTCGCGCCACTCGTCATTCAGGCGCCGGCCCTCATCGAGAACGAAAAACACCTCGAAGCTGGCATCGCGAAACAGCACGTCTGGCGGCTCTTGCCCGGCCGCGTGGAATTCTTCGGCGCGGTAGGGCACGTTCAGGCCTTGCAACAGGCGCTGGCACACCCAACGCTCACGCTCCCATTTGCGGGCATTGGACAGAAATGCGTTGGCTTGTTCGGCCGCTACGGTGAGCAGGCGCAAATAATCTGAGTCATCCATGTCACCAGCTTAGCGCCCAAATGTGATCTTAATAAAGTCTGTCGAGGGTTTCTTGCCGCTGATCTTCCGATCTTTAAAGCAAGATCAAACGATCGCGGCCTCTGGCAGCGCCTAAATATCAGTCCTGCTGCAATGCACCATCGAACTCGGGCGTCAGCCCCGACAATTCCAGCTTGCGGACAAAGGCTGCAAGGCGTTGCTGCTTGTAAGCGTCCACGTTCAGGTCGCGGTAATCGTAGAAACCCTGGCCGTCTCGCAGGCCATTACGCGCGTTTTGCATGTTGTCGGCAATCACCTGTGGCGACTCGAACCGCGGTGACAGCGCGTCGCTGAGGTAACGCGATGCGTAATAGAGAATGTCGCCTCCCCCCCAATCGATGAACTCCAGCAGCCCCAGCACCGAAAAGCGCAGACCAAAGCCAACGCGCACCGCAGTGTCAATGTCTTCGGCGCTTGCCACGCCTTCCTCGACCATCCGCGCCGCTTCATTCATCGCCAGTGCCTGGATGCGTGGGACGATATAGCCAGCCACCGGATTGCATACCACGGGCACCTTGCCGATACGCTTGAGCAGTTGCAGCAGGCGCTCGACCACCCGTGGGCAGGTTGCGTCGCTGCGGCTGACTTCCACCAGCGGCATCAGGTGCGCGGGATTGAGCCAGTGCGCGTTAACGAAACGCTGTGGCTCACGGACCATATCCGCCAGTTCAGTGACCAGGAAGGTCGAGGTGGTCGAAGCAATAATAGCTTCAGGGCCCACATGCTCACTGACCCAGGCAAACGTCTGCTGCTTGACGTCGATGACTTCCGGCACCGCCTCAAACACCAAGTCACACATACCCAGCGTCGCGCCCGCCGCGGACCTGGATTGCACCACCAGCCGGGATAACGCCACGTCGGCCTGATCCGCCTGGAGCAACCCGAGGCGCACCAGGGTCTGCAGTTCACCGCGAAGGTTGTTGCGCACGCGCTCGAAGTAGCCGTGCCGCTCATCTTCGGTGCGATCCTTGATGTCGATAAGGCTGACCGGCAGGCCCGCATAGATGAACGCCAGGGCAATGCCCTCGCCCATACGCCCGGCGCCCACCACGCTGACGTGGGGCAGCGCGGCGTTCATCAGTTGTAGCCTCTGGTCAGGAGTTCGGTCATCTGTGCCCGGCTCAGGTCCGCCAGCCCCAGGTTTTCCAGTGTTCGGCCTTCGGCGTATAGGTCACGTGCTGCGACCACCGAAGCGATGCTCAACAAGCCCTGTGCCACCGGGGTCGGCACTCCGGCCCAACGGCCGACGGACACCAGGAAGGACAGGCCCAGGCGAGTGTCTTCAAGCATGTAGCGATGCTTTTGCAGGTCGATGTCTTCGCGCCAGTCGCCGCTGTCGGTCAGCTTGCCGTGGGCACCGCGACCATACATCCACTCGTCGCCTTCAGTGGTGTTGTAATGGTCGGCCAACGGGAAATGCGGCGCGCCATAGGTCAGTGCTTCGCGCAGGGCAATGCGTTCGGCATCCAGTTGGCTGGTCACGCGGCGGATCGACGGCTGGGTGCCTTCGTTGTGGATGTCCCAGGCCTCGAAGTGCTCCAGGGGCCCGGCGTTCATCATGATCAGCGGCGGATGGATGATCGGGCCGGCGTTCATCAGCGCGCCACTCAGGGCGTCTTCGATCGGCTCGACGCTTGGGTAGGCCTCGCGTAATACCGCAAAGGCGCGCTCGGACAGATTGCTGGGGAACACGCCCGTCGGCAGGCGGGTGGCGTAGCCGCTGATTATCAGGTCGCTGGCGCCGTGCTTGCGCACCAGATACGGCAACGTGCCGGTTTCCGCGAAAGCCACGTCGCTGTGGTTGCCTGCATCGGCCATGGCCCTGGCGAACACATAGCTGCCGAACGTGCCCGGCGGCAGAAACACCACCTGACCGTCTTGCAGATACGGCGCCACGTGTTTGGCCAAGTCTTCATGGGAGGTGGATGGCAAAGGGATGATCACCAGTTGTGCGTCGCTCAGGGCTTCGCCGAGGTGGTCGGTCAGCGACAGCTTGTCACCCGCTTTGCCGACGGACAACTGGCGAGTGCCACGATAGTCCTTGATGGTCAGGCTTCCGATCGCCAGCAACTCATTGAGTGCTGCGCCGTCGCGACGCCACAGGCGAGTCGGATGCCCATTTTCAGCCATTTCGACAGCCGCGGCATAACAACCGTGCCCACCGCCCAGCACCGTAATATTCATGGAGTCGCTCCTCTTGTAAGAGACTCGATGCTATCGGGCGCCAGCCTCACGCACTTATCCGATTGCGCAGCCGACCTACGAATTACGCAGAAGCTTCAATGCTTCTATCGGCGCAGAGTGTCCGACGGCAGGCAGCCATAGCGTTGCCGATAGGCGCTGGAAAAATGCCCGAAGCTGTTGATGCCGTGGCGCAACAGAATGTCGGTGACGGTTTCTCCAGCCTTGCCTTGTTTGAGCGACTCGTGGATCGCCGCCAGGCGCCGGTCGCGAATGTACTCCACCGGCGCCTGTTGCAGGAACTGATTGAAACCATTTTGCAGGGTGCGGACCGAGACGCCACACAGCTCACTCAGGGTCGCCAGGCTGATCGACTCGTCCAGGTGCGCCTCGATGTAATCCCGTGCCTTCTTGACGTGGTGCGGCAGCGGCGCGCGAGTGTCGATCAGCAGGTCGGCGGAGTAATTGTGCGGTAGCTGAGTCAGCAACAGTTGCATCAGGTATTCGGACAGGGCCCCGCCAATGCGCGAACCGTCCACACCGCTGCCGTACAACCGGCAGATGTAGTCCAGGGTGTGATAAAGGCTGACGACGCCGACGCCTAGATGATCGACGCTGATCTCGAAGATCACCGAATGGCGCAAGCTGCGGCCTAGCAGGCGCTGCAACTGCATCTCCAGGGCGTCACGGTCGACCCGCAGGATCAGGTTACGGCATTGCCCGTCGGTGACGATGCGGCTTTGCGCGAAGGGCGAGGAAACGCTCAGGGAGCCCGACTGCATCGCCGCGCTGCGCTTCCCGTGGGCCACCTCGCAATGGCCCTGCAAGGTAATGCGGAACAGGTACTGGTCGGCGATATCGCCGATGGTCACCTCTACCGGCGCGCCATAGCGCAGGTCGAGCAGTGCCGAATCGCCGAAAAATATCCCGTTGAGCCGGGTATGCATCGGCTCGTCCCGCAGCACGTTGAAGCTGTGGGGGCACAGGTAATGGCTGACTTTGTCCTTGATCTCACAGTAGTCGGCCGAACTCAGCAGGCTGTGCCGTTCCAGCAGGTGTACGTCATTCAACATCAAAGGGGTCTCCTGATCTGGAGCATGTCGGCCCCGCCCCTTGAACAGGAGCGAGGCCGAGTCGTCGATCATGGATCAGCAAAAATCAGGCCGGGGTCGGATATTCCCGGGCATAGCTTTCACGGAAGCGACCGCAACCGCGCCACAGCAGAAGCACCGTCAACAAGGAAGCGCTGGCGATCACCAACGACATCGATGAGCCCACCGCCGCGGGCGATCCGAAATAACGGTCGGTCAACAGCGCAACCAGCGTAGTCCCCAGGCCCAACCCCAGCAGGTTGCTTATCAGCAGGAATACCGCCGAGACCTGCGCCCGTACCTGGTTCGGCGCGAGGATCTGCATCGCCGCCGTGGAGGCCGGCATCGGGAACGAAGCGAAGAACATCGCCGGCACCAACAGGGTTACCGACAGCCACAGTTGGTCCACCTGCGAAAACAGTACGGCCGGCACCGCCATGCCCAGGGCACCGATCACCCCGGTACGCATGGCCGCGTCCTGATGGCCTTTTTGTGCCAGGTAGTCAGTGAGCCAACCACCAAACAAAACGCCGGCGGTGTTGGCCACCAACAGCACGGTGCCGAGCATGTAGCCCGCCTCCACCGGCGACAGGCCGAACTTGCGGATATAGAGCGCCGGGCTCCAGCTCATCAGGCAGAACAGGGCCATGGCATAGAACGAAAAGCCCAGGTAATGGCAGGTGAAGGTCGCCCGGTGGCGGCCGAGGAAGCGCAAGCCATCGCCCAGCGCAACCTTCCTGGCCTGGCCCTGGGCATTGACTTGCAGACCTTTACGCGCCGGATCGCGCACGGTGAGCCAGATCAACAGGCCCACCAGGATGCCTGGCAGGCCGACAATGAAAAACGCCAGTTGCCAGGCTTTCACCGCGCCCACAATGGCGACCTCGATGGTGTTCATGTCCTTGAGCATGTCGATTACATAGCCGCCCACCAGGAACGCCAGGCCGCCACCGACGAACGAACCGATCGAGTAGATGCCCACGGCGCGGCCAAGTTTTTCTTTGGGGAACATGTCGCTGAACATCGAGTAGGCCGAAGGCGACAGCGCCGCCTCACCGACGCCCACACCGATGCGGGCGAGGAACATGTGCAGAAAGCTTTTGCTCAGGCCGCAGGCGGCGGTCATCAGGCTCCAGGCCACCACCCCGACGGCGATGATCTTCGGTCGCGAAAAGCGGTCGGCCAGGTACGCGATGGGCATGCCCATGAACGCGTAGAACAACGAAAAGGCCATTCCGTGCAACAGGCTGAACTGGGTATCGCTGATCTGCAGGTCGGCTTTGATCGGCTCGATCATTAACGCCAGGATCTGGCGGTCCACGAATGAAAAGATGTAGGCAACCATGCACAGGGCCACCACGTACCACTCGTAGACGTAGGTTTTCTTCTTTTGCAGGGCTGCGTTGTCGACCTGGATATTCACTGGTAGTTGCTCCTCTAGGAGTCTGCTCATGGACGTAGTGCGCCGTAGAACAATGAATGGAGAGTTGTGAGGCAGAGGCAGAGGACAATGGGTTCGAGCATGGTCAAGCCTCTTATTGTCATGGGTTAGTTGCCTACCAGAACTTCCAGGTATAGGTCGTGGCGAAACGGAACTCGTCGTAGTCGTAGCCGTACTTCTGCTTCACGTCGATGTTGCGCAGGTCCAGCCCGAGGCCTTTTAGCGTCCCGCTCTGTACCACGTAGCTGATGCCCAAAAAACGTTCGCTTTCTTGGTTGTCGCTCAGGTTGCCACCACGGTTCCAGTTGGTGCCCTTGGTGTAGCGGCTGTAGAACTTGAGCCCCGGTATGCCCATCCCGGCGAAGTCATAGCCGTAGCGCGCCGACCAGGATTTTTCACCCGGGCGGACGAACGCCAGGGAAGACCAGTTCACCAGGTAGGGTTGCGGGATATAACCGTTCAGGGTCGGGAACACACTGTCACCGAGCATGCGCTGGTAACTGGCGCCAAACTGGTGGGCCCCCTTGAGCAGGGTGAACAAAGCACCCCAGGAGCGGTTGTCAATCTCACCGTTCAACGCCTTGCCGTCTTCATTGTTATTGAAGTAGCGCAAATCGGTCTTGAGTCTGTAGCCATCCCCCAGATCCGCGTTGTGCATCAGGCCGACGTAATGCTGCTGATAGATATCGTGCAGCACGCCATAGAAGTAACTGGCTTGCAGGTTTTTGGAGATATCGTAGGTAGCGCCGCCAAAATCCAGGCCGCTGCTGTCGAGATTATCGGTGGCGCCGTACTTGTAGAGCTTCTCGTGGTTGGAAGACTCCCGGGTCGCCGCCGACCAGAAACGGCCGGCGGTCAGAGTCAGTTTTTCGACCTCCCTGGACTCGACCACAGCTCCCTGGTAGATGGTATCCAACTGGCGACTGGTGTCATCGAAAGCCACCGGCAATTGCGGGCGAAGATCGCCGACTTTCAGCTCAGTCTTGCTGTAGCGCATCTTGAACGTCGCACCGGCGCGACTGTAGTCATGGGCCGTCTGTCGGTCACTCACACTGTAGGGCAGCGAACCGTCGTTGCCTGACGAATCCAGACGCACGGCGTATTGCGCATCGACATCCAGGCCGATGGCCAAAGCTGTGTCGGTGTACCCGGAGGTGAACTGCGCATCGAAACCCTGGGACCAACTGTGCACTTCGGGAACCGGTGCATCGGTGTTGGTGTAGTTACGGTGCAAGTAGAAGTTGCGTGCATCCACTTTGAAGTGACTGTCATCGATCACATCGGCCTGGGCTGCCAAGGGTGCACAGATCATTCCCAAAACGCCGGCAATACTTCGCCCACGGCAAATTTGCTTTACCTGAACCATCCAACCTCTCCACGTCTGTATGTGCCTGGGCACTGTTTTTATAGGAGCAGAATCAAACCAAATACCTGGAAGTCGCGCGGTGGATGGCCGCGGGACTCAGGCGCAGTGCATGGGAGCTGTCACGTGGGCGCTCCCTCTTTTTGTTATGGCGCAGCTTCGGGCGGCTTCGACAAGCAGTCCGCTGCGACGATACGTTTGCTGTGTACCCAAGGTAAGTCAGCAGATGCCGCGACGGTATCGAGATGAACAGCATCCGAAGGGGGGAAAACTCCATGCCGGATAAAGGTTTCCCTTAGTCGGGCGGCAGCGCTGCAATCGCAAGGTCTTGCTTGGGTCGGCCCTAAACTAGCGACTGCGCTGCCAGGCAACTTCCCCGATTGCGCAGGTGGCTCTCCAATTGCGCAGCTGGATGCCGGAACCTGCGCAGGACCTTCAGCGGTGAGCTTGTGAGGGCGCAGAAGCAGCCAGCAGCGCGCCGGCCACTGGCATTGATCTTTCCTGCTTTCCTTGTGTCGACAGACTTTCTTCTTCAGCCAATGATGACTACAGGAAGTCCCGCGTCAAAAGGTCGGTGTAGACTGGCCACTCGAGCGTTTTCGGGCAAAGAGGTGTGTGCAGTGAAGTTTTTTGTGGTGCTTTTCCAGGCCCTGGAGCAGGTGCAGCCGTGATCAGCGCAGCGGTGCTGGCGCCGGAAACCCTCAGCATCGGCTGGCTGCTGTATGCGCCGGTGGTGATGTGGGCGCTCCTGCGTTCGCCGTGGGTCGAGCTGTTTGCCGACCGGCGGCGCCAGCATTTGCTGTTCGGCACGGTGTTCGCGTTGTTTATGTTGTGGTTGGTGCGCCGGGATTTCGATACAGGCGTGTCTTACCACTTCATCGGTATGACCGCCGTGACCTTGCTGCTCGATTGGCCCCTGGCGATCGTCGGCGGCTTTGCCGCGCAGCTCGGCCTGGTGTTGCTCGGTCGCCACGACCTGGCGGCAGTGGGCATCAACGGCATGCTGCTGGTCCTGTTGCCGGTGCTGGTGACCGAAGGCTGTGCGTTGCTGGTGGAGCGGGCGAAGCCGCGTAATCCCTTTGTGTATATCTTTTGTTCGGGCTTTTTCGCCGCCGCGCTGTCGGCCTTGTTGTGCCTGCTGGCGGGCCTGGGCTTGTTGTGGTTTGACGGGCGCTTCGCGATGCCCGAATGGATCGAGGATTTTGTCGGCTACCTATGGCTGATCATTTTTCCCGAGGCCTTTATCAATGGCATGGTGATCAGCGCCCTGGTGGTGTTTTGCCCGGAGTGGCTGGAGACGTTCAACCGCACACGCTACCTCTCGGCGCCCTGGAAGGACGACGATCCACGCCGTTGATCCAGGTCAAATCCTGCTCACACGAGTGGTCGCATGCTCTGCGAAATTTCCAGGAGCACGGAATCATGAGTGTGTACGAATGGGCACGGCAGGAGTTACGCAGAAGCCAGGACGCAGCGCAGGAAATCGGCTTTGACCCGGGGTTGACCCTGCGCGCCATGCTCAGTGCGGTGGTGCAGCAGAGCAAAGGCGTGCGCAGCTTTGAGGACCTGGCCGACGAGCTGCAATACCTGGCAGAGAATCTCGACGACCAGCAGGACTATGGCTTTATGCGCCCTTAGTGGCGCGGCGAGAGGTCGTCGGAGAACAGATCGTCTTCGGCGTCCGGGCTGACCGGGATCTTGTGTTCTTCTGACGCCCAGCCGCCCAGGTCGATCAGTTTGCAACGGTCAGAACAGAACGGACGATTGACGTTTTCCGCTTTCCATTCCACAGGTGCGCCGCAGGTTGGGCATTCGACGTTCAAGGGTTGGCTCATGATCGGCCTCCACGCAAAGTAAGGTAAAAGTGGTGCAGTCGCTCGACCTCGGCGTGCAGCCGGGCCAGGTCCTGGTCATTGACCAGCACGTCATCGGCATGGAGCAGGCGGTCTTCACGGGTGGCCTGGGCCTTGAGAATCGCCTGCACCTGCGCTTCGCTGATGCCGTCGCGCTGCAGGGTACGCTGAATCTGCAACGATTGCGGCACGTCGATCACCAGCACGCGTTGGGTCATGGTGTACTGGCCGGACTCGATCAGCAACGGTGACACCAGGATCGCATAAGGCGACTGGGCGCGGGCCAGGTGGCTACGAATCTCCTCGGCGATCAGTGGGTGCAGCAACGCTTCCAGCCAAAGACGCTCGTCGGGTACCTCGAAGATCAGCTTGCGCAACGCGCCACGGTCCAGTTGCCCGTCAGGCTGCAGCACGCCCGCACCGAAATGCGCGGCGATCTGCGCCAGGGCAGGGCGCCCGGGTTCGACTACCCAGCGGGCGGCGTGGTCGGCGTCAATCAAGTCCACGCCAAGCTTCACAAAGTGTTCGGCTGCCGCGCTTTTGCCACTGCCGATGCCGCCAGTGAGGCCAAGAATCCAGGGTGTTGCAACAGGAGTGGTCATCTGAAACCGACAGACTGCAAATAGAAGTCGGTTATTTGACCACCCCAGAGCAATGCAATCCAGCCGGCAATTGCCAGATACGGACCAAATGGCATTGGAGTGGAGGCTTGGGCTTTGCGCAGGCGCAATAGAATCAGGCCACCCATCACGCCCACCAGGGACGACAGCAGCAGCGTCATCGGCAGGATCTGCCAGCCACCCCAGGCGCCAAGCATTGCCAGTAGCTTGAAATCACCGTAACCCATGCCGTCCTTGCCGGTGATCAGTTTGAACAGCCAGAACACCGACCACAGGCTCATATAGCCGGCCACCGTGCCCCATAACGCATCGGGCAATGACACAAAAACGCCAAAACTGTTGAGGATCAGCCCCAGCCACAGTAACGGCAGCACCAGCGCGTCCGGCAGCAGTTGGTGATCGATATCGATCAGGCTCATCGCCAGCAAGCCCCAGCTCAACAGCATCGCTGCGCCGGCTGCCCAGCCGAAGCCGAAGTGCCAGGCGACATACGCCGAGATCAGCCCGCATGCCAGCTCAGTGGCGGGATAGCGCACGCCGATCGGTTGGTGGCAACTGGAGCAGCGGCCGTTGAGCAGCCAGTAGCTGAACAGCGGGATGTTCTCCCAGGTGCGAATCGGATGGTTGCAGTGCGGGCAGCAGGAGTTGGGCCGTATCAGGTTATAGGCTGCGGCCACGGGCTCGGCCGGAAGGCCAAGCACTTCGTGGGCCTGGGCTCGCCATTCGCGCTCCAGCATCTTCGGCAGGCGCCATGCCAGTACATTGAGAAAGCTGCCGACAATCAGGCCCAATACCAGCGAGACGGATACAAACCCCCAGGGCTGATGAACAAAGAGTTCAATCAAGGGCGTGCTCAAAAGGCTGTACCAAGCTGGAAAATCGGCAGGTACATGGCGAGCACCAATGCCCCGACGATGCCCCCAAGTACCACCATGATCAGAGGCTCCATCAGGCTGGTGAGGTTGTCTACCAGGTTATCGACGTCCGCCTCGTAGTGGCTGGCGACTTTTTCCAGCATGTTGTCGAGGGTGCCCGATTCCTCGCCGATAGCGGTCATCTGGACCGCCATACCGGGAAACAGACCGCTCACGGCCATGGATTCATTCAGTTGGATTCCGGTGGATACGTCATGCCGCATACGATTGATTGCCTGTTTGAACAGCCCGTTGCCGGTGGCGCCTGCTACTGAGTCCAATGCTTGCACCAACGGTACGCCCGCCGCAAAGGTGGTCGAAAGCGTACGGGCATAGCGGGCGACCGCCGACTTTTTCAGCAGTGTGCCTGCCACCGGGGTTTTCAACAAACTGGCATCGAGCCAGTGGCGAAAGCCTGTGGATGAGCGATAGGCTTTGCGCAGTCCTGCAAAACCGGCCCCTGCGGCCAGCACCAGTACCCACCAATTTTGCTGCATGAACCCCGACAGGCTGATGACCCCCAGGGTAAAGCCCGGCAACTGCGCATCGACACCGGCAAACAGGCCCTGGAACTGCGGCACCACGTGAATCAGCAAGATCGCGCTGACGACGGTGGCGACTGCCAGCACCGTCAGGGGATAGGTCATGGCTTTCCTGATTCGGGCTTTGAGCTGTTCGCTTTTTTCGAGGTGCGTGGCGACCCGTTCCAGTAACGCTTCAAGTGCACCTGCCTGTTCTCCCGCAGCAATCAGGTTGCAGTACAGCTCATCGAAATAGCGTGGCTGTTTCTGCAGCGCGCCGGACAGGCTGCTGCCGGCGGTGATTTCCTGTTTAACGCCTTGTACCAGCGCACGCATAGGCCGGTTGTCGAAGCCTTCGGCGATGATATCGAGCGCCTGTAAAAGCGCGATGCCGGCCTTTGATAACGTCGCCAGTTGGCGGGTAAAAAGGGCGATTTGCGCCGGTTTGACTGGTTGGGCGAAGCTCGGCCAACCGGTGAGTTTTTTCCTTACGCGCCCGGGGCTGATCCCTTGCTGGCGCAACAGTGCCTTGATCAGGGCGCGATTGTGACCGCTGGTTTCTCCCGATACTTTGCGCCCTTTGCGGTTGACGCCTTCCCAGGCATAGATCGCTGAAACCTCATTCATTTCGTAGTTCCGCACACAGTCGAAGATTTATAGCGTAGTCAGGCGACGGCTTCAGGCCGGGGGAGCTTGAACGAAAAAATGTCAGTTTGTGCGTCTTGTACAGGATTGGCTGCGTGGGGATGAGTACACTGGCGCGGTTACCGAGACGGGGTGCAGGATGCGCCTTGCGACAGGTTTTATTCTGGAGAGTGAATGTGATGCGTCAAAAAGGTTTTACCTTGATCGAATTGCTGATCGTCGTGGCGATCATCGGCATTTTGGCCACCATCGGCCTGCCCATGTACACCAAGCACCAGGCCAAGGCCAAGTTCACCGCCGGGCTGGCTGAAGTTTCCGCGTTGAAGGCCGGCTTTGAAGACACGCTTAACCAGGGTACGCCGCCGACCCTGGCGTTGATTGGCGGAACCAGCCCGACGGCCAACTGCAAGATTGACGTGACCGGTGATGTCGCCACGGGCGCGGGCACGATTGCCTGCGAGATTCTTGATGCGCCCGCGCCCGTCCTTGGCAAGATCATCACCTTGACCCGTGGGGCCACGACCGGCTGGAAATGCAGCACCACCGCAGAAGACCAATACGCCGCCAAAGGTTGTGCCTCCGGCGGCGCTTGAGCCTAGGGTCGTCTACTGTCTATGCAACAGTGGAGAGCGTCTGCATCAATGGCGCCATACCCGTCACAAGGAAGTAGAGGTTGCCGATGACGTTGTCCGTTCAGCAGCGGGGGAGCACCTTCCTCATCGTGGCTATGTGTTTGTTGACGCTGGCTATCTGTGCGCCATTCAGTAGCCACGACTGGCAGCGCGTGGTGCAGATATCGGTGGCGGTGTGTGCAGTGGTATATGGGCTGTGCCTGCCTCAGGCAGGCCAATGTGTCGACCGGCCGACCGCGCTCGGTGTGGCGCTGATCGGCGGGGCAGGCCTGGTTTCTGCCGTGTTGGCGCATCAGCCACTCTGGGCCTTGGCCGAGTTGGCGCTGGCTATCAGTTGCGCCGCCATTGCCGTTACTTTCAGCCGAGTCAGGCGCGAGGGTGGTGAGCCCCTGGATCGCGTGTTGATCCTGTTCGTAGTGCTGTTGTGCCTGATTAAAAGTGTTCAATACCTGTACGCCGGCATCCTCGCGCTGACCAGCGGCAACCCGGTATTGAATACCGACTTGTTGCTGTCCGGGTTCTCCAACAAGCGCTTCTATGGTCAGTTCCAAACCTTCACCCTGCCGCTGCTGGCGCTTCCCCTCCTGCTTGCAAATGTCTCGCGAACCGCGCGGGCATTGCTGTTTGCGCTGCTGTGTGTCTGGTGGCTGATCGCAATCAGTGGCGGCACTCGCGGCACCTGGCTGGGCATGGGCGTCACCGGTTTGGCTCTGGTGTTCATGGGGGCTACAGGTCGGCGCTGGCTGGGTTGGCAGTTGGCAGCGCTGGCCTGCGGGTTGCTGCTGTATTGGTTGGTGTTCACCGTGCTGGCAGGGAACTTGGGCATTAGTATCTCCAACGGTGCGGCAGACCGCCTGACGACCAACCTGTCGGCGCGCGGCCCTATCTGGTGGCAGGCCTGGGGCATGATTGTCGAGCGGCCTTGGCTGGGCTTCGGGCCGATGCATTTCGCCGACATCCCCAACCACATTGCCGCTCACCCTCACCAGGCGATTCTGCAGTGGGCCAGCGAGTGGGGCGTGCCGTCGACGTTGTGTGTGATCGCGCTGGCTACGCGGGCGGGTTGGGCAACCGTGGGTGTGCTGCGTGAGCGTGCAGTGTCGTTGGCGCCCGTGGACGTGCTGCGCCTGTGCCTGTTTGCCTCGCTGGTCGGCGCAATGACCCAGGCCATGGTGGATGGCGTGATCGTAATGCCGGTTTCGCAACTCTGGTTGGCGCTGGTGGTCGGGTGGCTGATGGCGTTGCATGTGTGGCGAACGCCATCGAGCAGTCCGGTGCCAGCGTTGTACACAGTGCGGATGATGGCGAGTGTCGTGGCCGTCGCCTTGTTGGTGTTCGTCGCGGTTCGTGATGTACCGGGCCTCACGGAACGTATCCAGCACTATATGGACTCCGGCAACGATCACCTGCAGCCGCGGTTCTGGGCGCAGGGTGTGATTGCCCTCCCAAAGCAGTGAGTTGCCGGACGCCCAAGGCAGTGCTAGCTTTAGCCCACCGCCCGTGTAGCTCAGTCGGTAGAGCAGCGCACTCGTAACGCGAAGGTCGCAGGTTCGATTCCTGTCTCGGGCACAAAGGCAACACAGTTTTCAGATGATCCCAGAATGGTTCTGAAGGCCAGACGAACCGGTATTCATGCCTGTTCTTTTGTATCTGCGCGACCTTGATGACCCAGATGCATCCCCATTCCTCGATCTAAGAGAACGACAAATGACCACACAAGAAATGACCCAGGAAGCGCGGCACGAAGCAGCCCTCAAAAAGTACGTCGCGGAGTCGCCGGAACTGCTGGATGAGATCAAGGACCTGAGCGCCGATGATCAAAGGGACCAGATCCAATGGTCATTTGAGGATGAGGCCGAGGCCCAGGGCCTGCAGCCATGGGAACTGACCCTCAAGTACACCTCCACCCCCGAAGCGTTCGAAGCGGCGCGCTTGGCTTTGCACAAGGAGGCCGCCGAGGTGCTGGGTGTGGACTGGAACGAGTATTGCGGGATGAATAATCTCGCGATCTGACACAAGTTTAATGTGGCGAGGGAGCTTGCTCCCGCTGGGTTGCGAAGCGACCCCAAAAACCTTGGGAGCGCTGCGCACTCCAGCGGGAGCAAGCTCCCTCGCCACAAAAGCAGGCGCTTACATTCAAGGGTGTTTCAGAGACTAAGCCGCATCGACAAATCCACCGCCTTCACATCCTTGGTCATCGCCCCAATGGAGATGTAGTCCACGCCGGTTTCAGCGATGGGCAGCAAGGTGCTTTCGTTGATCCCGCCACTGGCTTCCAGCTTGGCTTTGCCGCCGTTCAGGCGCACCGCTTCGCGCATGTCATCCAGGCTCAACTCATCCAGCATGATGATGTCGGCGCCCGCCGCCAGTGCTTCGCGCAGTTCATCCAGGCTTTCCACTTCGATTTCCACCGGCTTGCCCGGGGCTATCTTGTGGGCAGCACTGATGGCCTGGGCAATGCCGCCGCAGGCCGCGATATGGTTTTCCTTGATCAGAAACGCGTCATACAGGCCGATGCGATGGTTGTGGCAGCCGCCGCAGGTCACGGCATATTTTTGCGCCAGCCGCAGGCCGGGCAGGGTCTTGCGGGTATCCAGCAGCTTGACCTGGGTGGCCGCCACAAAGTCCGCCAAATATTGCGCACGGGTGGCTACGCCTGACAGCAGTTGCAGAAAATTCAGCGCGCAGCGCTCGCCACTGAGCAGCGAACGGGCCGGACCTTCGAGATGAAACAATGCCTGGTTCGGGCTGACACGTTCGCCGTCGCGCACCTGCCAATGCACCGCGACACGTGGGTCCAACTGGCGAAACACCGCCTCCACCCAGGCCGTACCGCTGATCACGGCGGCATCCCGAGTGATGATCGTAGCCTTGGCCAGGCGCTCGGCCGGGATCAACTGCGCGGTGATGTCACCGCTGCCGATGTCTTCCAGTAGTGCGCGACGCACATTGGCTTCGATTTCGGCGGTCAGGTCGGCTAGACGAAGATTGGGCATAACAGGCTCCACAAACAAAGTGCCTCGATTATAGGGGCAGGTCGGGCTTGAACCCAAGGCAACCGGTGCCACCGGCACGGCTCGCGGCGCTCATTTACACAGCAATCTCAGAGTTTGCTGGCGCAACAACCCCCGTTTGCAAGATAATCTCGCGCCTTGCAATTGGCGTCATAGCTTTGACGTCGCAGTGATAGCCCGATTTAGCAGTGCCCTGGGGTACGTTTCCCTGTTGCTGCACCGATCTTTCACACAATCGAATACCGCCGTTTCAGGAGGCCAGGATGCACAATGACGGGAAGGTGGTGCCGATCAATACGGCACGGGCGATGCCATCGCCGCTCGCCCGCCTGCCGGTGGTGTTGCTTCAGGTCCGTGACAAGGCGGCGCAGCAACTCAGGCAAGGACTGCAGGAGTTGTTTGATAACGCCGACGACACCCTGTTCGAAATGGCCGACAAGTCCCGCAGCAACGTCGACCACGGTATTTTCTTTGAAGCCATGCGCGACTTGCGCCTCAAGCGCAAGAATTTCGAGCGCGGCTTCATGGAACAACTCTTTGAGGCGTTTGCCAATCTTGGCAACGTGGAGCACGGTGAGCTGCAACTGATTCCGGTGGTGTCCTACGCGGCGGTGCCCGGTGCCTCCAGTGACGAGCTCGAAAAAGCCGTCGCCCTTGAAGCCATGCTGGGCAAGGTGCTGCGCCGTGATGGCCTGGCCCTCGGGCAGTTGACGGCCCGCCTGAACGCGTTGCTCGACAAGCGCCTGGATGATCGCGACAACCCTTTGGGGCCGGCGATGCTGTGCGCGTTCTTTCTGCAGGCGGGGCGTAGCCTGGGCGTGGAAATACGAGTCAAGCTGATCGTTCTGAAGCTGTTTGAGAAATACGTCCTCAGTGACGCCGACCTGTTATACGGCGAAGCCAATCAATTGCTGATTGCCACCGGTGTGTTGCCCGAACTCAAGGCCGTTCCTTCCCGTCGTGCTGTCGCTGCTGCCGATTTGCCCGAAGACATCCCGCCCATCGCCGGCCATCCCGCGGATGACAGTGGCCAGGAAGTTTTCGCGGCCCTGCAGGAATTGCTGTCTGCGGTGCGCGGCAGTGTTGCGCCAACCCTTGAGGCCAGTGCCGAGACCCAACCCATCTCCACCCGCGACCTGCTGCGCCTGCTCTCTCATTTGCAGCAATACGTGCCTGCACCCGAGGTCGAAGATGATTTTGACCTGCGCAGCCAGCTGGAACAACTGCTGACCCGGGTCAGCGTCAAGAGCGGCAAGTCGCGGGTGGTGGAGGATGCAGACGAGGATGTGATCAACCTGATTGCCATGCTCTTTGAATTCATCCTCGATGACAGCACGGTGCCAGAGTCGCTCAAGGCATTGATCGCGGGCTTGCAGATCCCGATGCTGAAAGTGGCGGTGCTGGACAAGAGCTTTTTCAGCCGCGGCAACCACCCGGCGCGACGCCTGCTCAATGAAATCGCCGCGGCGTCCATGGGCTGGGGCCGGCGCGACGATTATCAGCGTGACAGCCTGTACCTGCACATCGAGCAGGTGGTGCAGCGATTGCTGAATGACTTCGTCGATGACCCGGCGATTTTTTCCCAGTTGCTGACGGAATTTACCGCGTTTACCCATGACGAACGGCGTCGCAGCGAATTGCTGGAACAGCGCACCCGTGATGCGGAAGAAGGCCGTGCCCGCACTGAAATTGCCCGTCAGCGGGTGGCCGAGGCGCTCAATTCGCGGCTGCTGGGCAAAGTGCTGCCCGAGGTCGTGGTGCAGTTCCTGCAACAGGCCTGGAGCCAGGTGCTGTTGCTGGCTTGCCTCAAGCATGGCGAGCGCTCGCTGCAATGGGCGGCAGGGTTGCGCACCATGGACGAATTGATCTGGAGTGTCGGCCTGAGCGAAGACACCGAGGCAGGCCGGCACCTGCTGGAGCAGTTGCCCGACCTGCTCAAGGCCCTGCGCGACGGGTTGAGCGGTGCCGCGTTTGACCCATTCCTCACTCGGGAATTTTTCAGCCAACTGCAAACCCTGCATGTCCTGTCTTTGCGGGGCAACGCTGATGGACCGGCTTCGCTGTCCCGGGTCGAGGTCTGCGAAGCTTTCGTCCTCAGCCACACCGCACCGGCCATTTCGGTGAGCCTGCCGGAAGATGACGCCGACCTGCTCAAGGTCCGCCAACTGCGGATCGGTTGCTGGGTCGAGTTCCAGGAAGACACCGAAAATACCCTGCGCTGCAAGCTGACAGCGATTGTGGCGCCGGGCAATACCTGTATTTTTGTCAATCGAACCGGCCTCAAGGTCCTGGAAAAAAGCCCGGTTGAACTGGCGCTGCAGTTCAAGCGTGGCGCGGTGCGAACCCTCGATGACGCGCTGTTGTTCGACCGTGCCCTGGCCTCGGTGATTGGCAACCTGCGCCAACTTCATCGCGCCAAGTGATCGCAACCAGACAGCGGAACGCGGCATACTGAGCCACCCCAGCCTCGTTCAAGGAACCTGTATGCAGTTGGACCCCGCCAGCGGTTGGTGCCAAGGCATTCGCCATTGCCCCTCGCCCAACTTCAACGAGCGCCCCGGTGGCGAGATATCCCTGTTGGTGGTGCATAACATCAGCCTGCCACCGGCGCAATTCGCCACCGGCAAGGTGCATGAGTTTTTCCAGAATCGCCTGGATGTCACGGAACACCCCTACTTTGAAGGTATCGCCGACCTACGGGTCTCTGCGCATTTTCTGATTGAGCGTGACGGCGCGGTGACGCAGTTTGTCTCCTGCCAGGACCGGGCGTGGCATGCCGGGGTATCGAGCTTTGAGGGCCGTGAGACGTGCAACGACTTTTCCCTGGGGATCGAGCTGGAAGGTACCGACGACTTGCCTTTCACCGATGCCCAGTATCAATCCCTGATCGCCCTGACGCGCCAGTTGCTGGCGGCGTACACGGGCATTACTCGCCAGCGCATTTGTGGCCATAGTGATATCGCCCCGGGACGCAAGACCGATCCCGGACCCGCTTTTGATTGGGCGCGCTTTCGCAGCGCCTTGCAGGATGGAGGACACGCACGATGAGTTTCCTGGTGTTGGTGTTGGCAGTATGGATCGAGAAGTTCTCGGCCCTGCGCCACCGTATACAACGTGATGGCGGTTGGTTGCGGGAGCTGGCCAAGCTGGAATCGAGCGCCAGTATGGACAAGCAGCCGTGGCTGATCCTCGCACTGCTGGTGCTGCTGCCGGTGGCCTTGCTTGCGCTGTTGCTGCTGGTGCTGGAGCCAGTGGCTTATGGCCTGTTGGCGCTGCCGGTGCATTTACTGGTGGTGATCTACAGCCTGGGCCGTGGCGATCTATTGGCCGGACTGGGACCGTTTCGTGATGCCTGGCGCCGGGGTGACCTGCAAGCCGCCGAGCATGTGGCCGAACGCGACCTGGGCCTCAGCGCCGACAGTGGTGAACAGTTGCTGGAGCGGGTCCAGGGCCATCTGCTGTGGCAGGCCTACCAAAGTTTCTTTGCGGTGATTTTCTGGTACTTCCTCCTCGGACCAGTGGCTGCCCTGGCCTACCGCCTGCTGGCGCTGGCGACCGAGAACAGCAAGAACCCGCTGGTGGCCGAGCGTGCCGGGCAGTTGCGCCATGCCTTCGACTGGTTGCCGGTGCGCTTGCTGGCGGCCAGTTTTGCCTTGGTGGGCAACTTTGTGGCGGTCGGCCGTGTGATGCTTCACGAACTGTTGAGCTGGGATATCAGCGCGGCGCAGTTGGTGGACAAGGTTGGCCTGGTGGCTGCTGAAATCCCGCCCCCGGTGGTGGGCGCCGAGGGTATCAACAGCCTGGATCGAATCTGGGAATTGCTACTGCGCGCCGCCGTGCTGTGGTATGCCGGCTTCGCTATCTGGACCGTGCTGCCCTGATCTGCACCGGCAGGCGCGAGCAACTCGCGCCTGCCGTTAACCTTAAGTTACAAACCTCCTTTTCGAATTGAGCTATACAGACAGAGCGCCAAATAGTGGCTATCTGCCGCCGCCCTGCGCCCTCAATAAAAATAAAAGAAAAGGGAGTTCACCTGTGAAGCGCTTGCTCTATCCCGCCGTCGCGTTCATGAACCGCCTGACCTTCGGCATGAAGTTCAGCCTCATCAGCGTGCTGTTCCTGCTGCCCATGCTGGCCACCAACTACTACCTGGTGCGCGACTCCTGGCGCGAATTCCAGGGCACCCGCATCGAGCTGCAAAGCCTCGACCTGCTGGGCGCAAGCCTGGCCCTGCGCCGCGACCTGGAAACCCTCAACAACCAGGTGCAGATCAACGCCACCCTTGGCCAATCCGGCAAGGCCGGTGATATCGAAAGCCAGATCACCGCCCTCGAACAAAGCCTGCTACAGCGCCTGCAGAGCTTTCAGGCCCTCACCACCGACCCCGAACAAACCGCCGCATTCGAAGCCAAGCGCGACGAGATGATCGCTGCCTTCAAGGCCCAACAGCAGGAAACCTCGCTGTTGAGCAAAAGCGCACTGATCGGAAAACTGTTGAACAAGGCACACATCCTCAGCCAGATCATCGCCAGCCAATCAGGCTTGAGCCGCGACCCCCAAGGCGACCTGCGCCAACTCAGCGAACTGATCACCAGCGTCACCCCGCAAGTCACCCAGACCTTGGGCGAAGGCCGTGCAATGGGCGCGTATTCGTTGGGCCAGGGCTTCCTCAATTCCTCTTCCAGCACCCGCTTTGATGAGTTGCTGCAGCAACTGGAAAAGCTCCAGGCCGAATATGGCCTGAAACTGCAAGACGCCCTCGGCTCCAGTAAACCTGCCCACGCAGCGCTGGCGAGCCTTGCCGACGCGAGTAAGGCCAGCCTCAAGCAAGGCAGTGAGTTGTTCGAAGAGCAGGTGGTAATGGCCCAAACCCTCGACGCCCCGTGGCAAGTTTTCTACGACGAAGTCAGCACATTGATGGCCAGGACCTACCAGCTCAACGAAGCCACCCTGACCTTTCTCGAACAGCAGTTGGAGCAGCGCCTGTCGGAGAACCGCACGCACATGATCGGACTGGTGGCGGCCCTGGTGTCGGTGTTTTTGCTGATCTTCTATCTGTACGCCGGTTTCTACGCCTCCACCCGCACCACCTTGCGCCGCCTCGGGGCAATGATGGACAAGGTGGCTGCGGGCGACATGACCGTCACCTTCGTCGCGCACAGCCGCGATGAGTTGGGGGATTTGGGCCAGGTGTTCAACGGTACCGTGGCAAAAATCCATGACCTGATCGAGCGGGTAGGGCACACGGTCAACCAGGTCGAACGCCAGGCCGGGCAAGTGGAGTCGGTCTCGGCCAGCAGCAACCAGGCCGTATCCGGCCAGCGCAGCCAGATCGAGCAAGTGGCGACCGCCATGAACCAGATGTCATCCACCGCCCAGGAAGTGGCGCGCAGTGCGGCGGCGGCGGTCAGCAGTGCCCACAGTGTCAACGATGAAACCGTCAGCGGTCGTGGCCTGGTGCAGTCCCAGCAAGGCAGCATCGCGGCATTGGCCTTGGAGATCGATCAGTCGGTGCGGGTGATCAACCAGTTGGCCATCGACAGCCAATCCATCAGCCGCGTGCTGGAAGTGATCAAGAGCATCGCCGAACAAACCAATCTGCTGGCGCTGAACGCCGCCATCGAGGCTGCGCGAGCCGGTGAGCAAGGACGCGGTTTCGCCGTGGTGGCGGATGAGGTTCGCACCCTGGCCCGGCGTACCCAACACTCCACCGAGGAAATCGAGCAGATGATCGCCAAGCTTCACAGCGGTGTCGGCGCGGCGGTGAAGGCCATGGGCACCAGCCACGAGATGGCTAATGGTACGGTGGGGCAGTCGGAAAAGGTCCAGCAGGCCCTGGAAAATATTCTTGGCGCCGTAGGCATGATCGTCGACCAGAACCAGCAGATTGCCGCCGCCGTCGAGCAGCAGACCGCCGTGGCCCATGACATCGACCAGAACATCGTGGAAATCAACCGGGCCGGTGAGCACGCGGCGCAGGGTGCGCACCAGACCGAGGAAGCCAGCCGGCAGTTGTCGTTGCAAGTGGTCGAGCTGAAGCAGTTGATCGGAGCCTTTCGTGTGTGAGTTTGGGTTGTAGGATTATTTCGCGCGGTACGTAGTGTGTGTCCTGTTTTTGGCGCTGATCTTTTTCTGATGCCAAAATGGGTGAGAATTTGTTTCATCCATTTTCGCGCAGGTTCTGTCATGACCGCTGCAATTGTTGGCGTACGAGGCCATTGTGCCCATTGCGCCATTTCATTTGAGCTCAAGCCTTGGCAGCTCAACGCTATTTCCATTGGCGTACCGTTCGATTGCCCGTATTGCCATAAGGGCGTGCGGCCGACTTGTGCCAAACAGTTAAAGCAGTTCAAGTCCCTGGACAATCTGGGCTTGCTGCGACCGAGCATGATCTTGCTCACCAGCGCGGCGTTGCTGGTGGCGTTGGTAGCGGAGTGGATAGGGCTGATCAGTGTGGCTGGGCAGCTCAATGTTTCGCTGATGGCGGTACTGATTTACTTCGCGACCTTGCGCTACGCCCGCCACCGGCAGCGGATGACGCTGACATTGCGTTAGGTAAAAACTACCAGTTGAACAGCTCGCAGGTATTGCGAGTGCTCGCCTCGGCCAACGCTGAAGGGCTGATACCCATGCGCTCGGCCAGGGCTGCACAGATGTCTGGCAGGTGTTCGGGGCTGTTGCGCTGGCCGGGGAACATCACCGGTGCCATGTCTGGCGAATCGGTTTCCAGGACCACGGATTCCAGCGGCAGCCGGGCAATTACCTTGTGCATGCGCAAGGCTTGCGGCCACGTGGCCGCGCCGCCCAGGCCCAGTTTGAACCCAAGCTTGATGTACTCGCGGGCTTCTTCCTGGCTGCCGGCGAACGCGTGAATGATGCCGCCCCGTGGCAGGCGGATACGCTTGAGGGTGGCGATCACGGCGGCATGGCTGCGTCGCACATGCAGCAGCGCTGGCAGCTGGAAATCCACCGCCAGTTTCAGTTGGGCTTCAAACAGGCTTTGCTGGCGCTCGCGGTCCAGCTGTTCGAGGAAGTAATCCAGGCCGATTTCGCCCACTGCACACAGTTGCCGGTGGCCGTTCAGGCGGGTCAGCCAGTCAGCCAGTTCCGTGAGGTCGGCGGGGCGGTGCTCATCGAGGTACACCGGGTGCAAGCCGAAGGCCGCGAATAAACCTGCGTCCTTTTGCACCAGGTCCCACAGCCGTTGCCAATTTTGCTGATAGACGCCCAGCAGCACCATCCTGCGCACGCCCAAATGGCGGCTGCGGTCCAGGACTTCTGCGCGGTCGGCATCGAAGTCCGGAAAATCCAGATGGGTGTGGCTGTCGATCAGCTCCACACCGCTTACTCCGAATGAATCCGCTGCTTGAACGTGCGGCCGATGGCATGCACGCCGGGCGCGTAATGCTGGTCTTCAATCGCCGCCAGCGCCAAACGCAGCGCGGTGTCGGCGATCAATTGATGCTGTTGGGCCATGGCATTCACCGGCAGCGGCAGGAAATCCAGCAACTGCGTGTCACCAAAAGTCCCCAGGCGCAGCGGGCGGGATTTGAGCGGGAAGTCATGCAGCGCATCAAACACCCCTTGCAGCAGGACGTAGGACGTCGTCACCAGCGCGTCAGGCAAATGCCCCAGGCTTTGCAGCAACTGCTCCATCAGTTGTCGGCCACAGTCGCGGCTGAACGACTCGCCCTGTTCGATCAGCACTTCGCCGTTGAACTCTTTCAGCGCTTCCCTGAAACCCGCAGTACGTTCCTGGCTGATGCTCAACTCGGGCCGTGCGCCGATCAACACGATCTGCTTGGGCAGCGGTTGCAACAGGCTGCTGGTTAATTGCTGGCAGGCCTGGCGATCATCACTGACCACCGAGCAAAACTGCGTAGACTCCATCACCCGGTCGATGGCAATCACCGGCAGGCCCTTGGCTTGCAGTTCGCGGTAGCTGTCGTCGCTGGCCGGCAGGCAACTGGCAACAAACAGTGCATCGCAACGGCGGGCGCGGAACAGTTGCAGCAATTGCCGCTCGCTGTTGGCGTCGTCGTCGGAGCTGGCGATCAGCAGTTGATAGCCACGGGCCCGTGCACCTTGTTCCAGCAGCTTGGCGATGCGGGCGTAACTGGGGTTTTCCAGGTCCGGCAGGATAAAACCCAGGGTACGGGTATGCCGGCTGCGCAGCCCGGCGGCCTGAGGGTTTGGTGTAAAGCCATGTTCTTCAACCACGGCGCGCACCCGTTCGACGGTTGCGCTACTGATCCGTTGCTGTTCGGCCTTGCCATTGATGACGTAGCTGGCGGTGGTCACAGACACACCGGCAATGCGCGCAATATCACTGAGTTTCAAACCGGGATTTCCTTGTTTTTTAGAGCTTGCCCCGACACTTTGTCCAATCGTAACCGATTACTGCAGGCGACCAGCGTCGCAACTCAACAGCCGAGTGGCGCTTCAATCATGCTTAATTAACGCGTAATCTGCCATAAATTCTAGATTAAACGTTTCAGCAAGCGTATTTTTACGATTATCGCGACGAACGTGGTCCTGCCAACTGACCACTCAGTCAATTTTTTCGAACGCCTTTGCATTGATTTATTCAAAATAATACCTAGTGCGCCTGCCGCACTAACTAGGAGAACGGCATGCTTGAGCTCACCCACGAGCAGATATCCATGGGCCAGACGGCGGTGGATAAGTCTGCTGCCTTGCAACTGCTGGCTGAAAAACTGGTGGCCGATGGCCTGGTCGCCGAGGGTTACCTCAGTGGCTTGCAAGCGCGTGAAGCCCAAGGCTCGACCTTTCTCGGCCAGGGCATAGCAATTCCCCACGGCACGCCCGAAACCCGCGACCAGGTGTTTGCCACCGGCGTGCGCCTGCTGCAATTCCCCGAAGGGGTGGATTGGGGCGATGGCCAGATCGTCTACCTGGCGATTGGTATTGCCGCCAAATCCGACGAACACCTTCGCCTGTTGCAACTGCTGACCCGCGCCCTCGGCGAAACCGACCTGGGCCAGGCCCTGCGCCGCGCCAGCTCCGCCGATGCCTTGTTGAAACTGCTGCAAGGCGCGCCGCAGGAGCTGGCGCTGGACGCACAGATGATCGGCCTGGGCGTGTCCGCTGACGATTTCGAAGAGTTGGTGTGGCGCGGCGCCCGCCTGCTGCGCCAGGCCGATTGCGTAAGCAATGGCTTTGCTGCGGTGCTGCAACAAGTCGATGCGCTGCCCCTGGGCGACGGCCTGTGGTGGCTGCACAGCGAGCAGACGGTGAAGCGTCCCGGCCTGGCCTTTGTCACGCCGGACAAACCGATGCGTTACCTGGGCCAGCCATTGAGCGGCCTGTTCTGCCTGGCCAGCCTCGGCGAGGCGCACCAAACCTTGCTTGAGCGCCTGTGTGCCTTGCTGATCGAAGGTCGCGGCCAGGAACTTGGCCGCGCCACCAGCAGCCGTGCGGTACTGGAAGTACTCGGCGGTGAACTGCCGGCCGATTGGCCCAGCGTACGCATCGCCCTGGCCAACGCCCACGGCCTGCACGCCCGCCCGGCGAAGATCCTCGCGCAACTGGCCAAAAGTTTTGACGGTGAAATACGGGTGCGTATCGTGGACGGCGACGTCAGCGCGGTATCGGCAAAAAGCCTGAGCAAATTGCTGGGCCTGGGTGCGCGTCGTGGCCAGGTGCTGGAGTTTGTCGCTGAACCTGGCATTGCCGGTGACGCCTTGCCCGCCATGTTGGCGGCGGTGGAGGCAGGCCTTGGCGAAGAAATCGAGCCGTTGCCGGCGGTAAGCACCCAACAGCCGGTGGTCGATATCGAGCCGGTGTTCAGCGCACCGGCATCCGGCAGCCTGATCCAGGCCATCGCCGCCGCCCCCGGCATCGCGATTGGCCCGGCGCATATCCAGGTGCTGCAACCTTTCGACTACCCGCTGCGCGGCGAATCGCCGGTGATTGAGCGCCAGCGCCTGCACACGGCATTGACCGACGTGCGCCAGGATATTCAGGGCCTGATCGAGCGCAGCAAGTCCAAGGCCATCCGCGAGATCTTCATCACCCACCAGGAGATGCTCGACGACCCGGAACTGACCGACGAAGTAGAAACGCGCCTCAAGCAAGGCGAAAGCGCGCAAGCGGCCTGGATGAGCGTGATCGAAGCCGCCGCCAAACAGCAGGAATCGCTGCAGGACGCTTTGCTTGCCGAACGCGCCGCCGACCTGCGTGACATCGGCCGCCGCGTGCTGGCCCAACTGTGCGGCGTCGAAACCGCCCAGGAGCCCGACGAACCCTACATCCTGGTGATGGACGAAGTCGGCCCTTCGGACGTTGCGCGCCTGGACCCGGTGCGCGTCGCCGGCATCCTTACCGCCCGTGGTGGCGCCACCGCCCACAGCGCCATCGTCGCCCGCGCCCTGGGCATTCCCGCCCTGGTGGGCGCAGGCCCAGCGGTGTTGCTGCTGGCTTCGGGCACGCCGTTATTGCTCGATGGCCAGCGCGGCCGCCTGCACGTAAATGCCGACGCCGCGACCTTGCAGCGCGCCACCGTCGAGCGCGACACTCGCGAACAACGCCTGCAAGCCGCTGCCGCGCAACGCCATCAACCGGCCCTGACCCGCGATGGCCATGGCGTCGAAGTGTTCGCCAATATCGGCGAGAGCGCCGGTGTTGCCAGCGCAGTAGAGCAGGGCGCCGAAGGCATCGGCCTGCTGCGCACCGAATTGATTTTCATGGCCCATAAACAGGCGCCCGATGAGGCCACCCAGGAAGCCGAATACCGCCGCGTGCTTGACGGCCTCGGCGGTCGGCCACTGGTGGTGCGTACCCTTGATGTGGGCGGCGACAAACCGCTGCCTTACTGGCCGATCGCCAAGGAAGAAAACCCCTTCCTCGGCGTGCGCGGTATTCGCCTGACCCTGCAACGCCCGCAGATCATGGAAGCGCAATTGCGCGCACTGCTGCGCTCGGCAGACAACCGCCCGCTGCGCATCATGTTCCCCATGGTCGGCAGCGTGGACGAGTGGCGCCAGGCCCGGGACATGACCGAGCGCCTGCGCCTGGAAATCCCGGTGGCCGACCTGCAACTGGGGATCATGATCGAAGTGCCATCGGCCGCCTTGCTGGCGCCGGTGCTGGCCAAGGAAGTCGACTTCTTCAGCGTCGGTACCAACGACCTGACCCAATACACCCTGGCCATCGACCGTGGCCACCCGACGCTGTCGGCCCAGGCTGACGGCCTGCACCCCGCGGTGTTGCAACTGATCGACATCACCGTGCGCGCGGCCCATGCCCATGGCAAATGGGTCGGCGTGTGTGGCGAGTTGGCGGCCGACCCGTTGGCCGTTCCGGTGCTGATCGGCCTGGGTGTGGATGAGTTGAGCGTGTCGGCGCGCAGCATCCCCGAGGTCAAGGCGCGGGTGCGTGAATTCAGTCTGGCCGAGGCTCAAGGCCTGGCCCAAAAAGCCCTGGCGGTGGGTTCTCCCGCCGAAGTGCGTGCACTTGTGGAGGCCGTGTAAATGGCAAGGATTTTAAGCCTGACGCTGAACCCGGCGTTGGACCTCACGGTGCGTCTGGCGCGCCTGGAACCGGGTGAGGTCAACCGCAGCGAAGCGATGATCACCCATGCTGCCGGCAAGGGCGTGAACGTTGCCCAGGTGCTGGCAGACCTTGGCCATCAGGTGACCGTGGGCGGCTTTCTTGGCGAGGACAATCCCCAGGCATTCGAGATGCTGATTGCCCGTCGTGGTTTTACCGATGCGTTTATTCGCGTGCCGGGAGAAACCCGCAGCAATATCAAGATCGCCGAGCAGGGCGGGCGGGTGACGGACGTCAACGCACCGGGCCCGGTGGTCAGCGAGCAGGCGCAACAAGCCTTGCTTGAGCAACTGGCAAGGATTGCTCCGGGATATGACGCCGTGGTCGTGGCCGGCAGCCTGCCACGTGGCATCACCCCGCAGTGGTTCCAGGGATTGCTGCAGCAACTGAAAAACCTCGGCTTGAAAGTCGCCCTCGACACCAGCGGCGAAGCCTTGCGCGCCGGGCTGAACGCCGGCCCGTGGCTGATCAAGCCCAACACCGAAGAGCTGGCTGATGCCTTGGACTGCCCGACAGACTCTGTCGCCCAGCAGGCACAAGCGGCGGCCCGTTTGCACCACCAGGGCGTCGAACACGTGGTGATTTCCCACGGCGCCGATGGCGTCAACTGGTTCAGCCCCGGCACTGCGCTGCACGCCACGCCGCCCAAGGTCAGCGTCGCCAGCACCGTGGGTGCCGGGGATTCGCTATTGGCCGGGATGCTCCACGGTTTGCTGACTTTCGATGTGCCCGAAACCACCTTGCGCCGAGCCACCGCGATTGCCGCGATGGCGGTTACGCAGATCGGCTTTGGCATCACCGACAACGCACAGCTTGAGTCTTTGCAGAGCGGCGTCCACGTGCGCCCGCTGACAGAACAATAAGAGGGTTGGTCATGAAGTTAGCCATTGTTACTGCCTGCCCGAATGGCATGGTCACCAGCGTACTGTGCGCCCGTTTGCTGGATGCCGCCGCGCAGCGCCAGGGCTGGAGCACCAGCGTCGAAGTGGTCGATGTGCAACACCCGGAGCGCCAGTTGTCGGCGGCCACCCTTGAAGCCGCCGAGTGGGTGTTGCTGGTCAGCAGCACCCCGGTGGACATGCAGCGGTTTGTCGGCAAGCGCGTGTTCCGCAGCACACCGGCCCAGGCGTTGCAGGATGTTGACGCGGTGTTGCGTCGCGGCACCGAAGAGGCGCAGGTGCAATTGGCTGATACCGGGCCGGCGAAAAGCACGCCGCGCATCGTTGCGATCACCGCATGCCCCACCGGTGTTGCTCATACCTTCATGGCCGCCGAAGCGTTGCAGCAAACCGCCAAGCGCCTGGGGTATGACCTGCAGGTGGAAACCCAGGGTTCGGTGGGCGCTCGCACGCCGTTGAGCCCGGAGGCGATTCGTGACGCCGACGTGGTGCTGCTGGCGGCAGATATCGAAGTCGCCACCGAGCGGTTCGCCGGCAAGAAGATCTACCGTTGTGGCACCGGCATCGCGCTCAAGCAATCGGAGGCGACCCTCAATAAAGCCCTGGCCGAAGGCAAGCAGGAATCCGCCGCCAGCGGTGCCGCTGCCAAGTCGGAAAAAACCGGTGTCTACAAACACCTGCTTACCGGCGTGTCGTTCATGCTGCCGATGGTGGTGGCGGGCGGCCTGCTGATCGCCCTGTCGTTCGTGTTCGGCATTCATGCCTTTGAAGAAAAAGGCACCCTGGCCGCCGCGCTGAAAACTGTCGGCGACCAGGCCTTTATGCTGATGGTGCCGCTGTTGGCCGGCTACATTGCCTACTCGATTGCCGACCGCCCGGGCCTGGCTCCCGGCATGATCGGCGGCCTGCTGGCCAGTACCCTGGGCGCGGGTTTTATCGGCGGGATCTTCGCCGGTTTCCTGGCGGGCTACTGCGTCAAGTTCATCAGCCGCGCGATCCGTTTGCCACAGAGCCTGGAAGCCCTCAAGCCGATCCTGATCATCCCGTTGCTGGCGAGCCTGTTCACCGGCCTTGCGATGATTTACCTGGTGGGGCCGCCGGTGGCGAAGATGCTCACCGGCCTCACGGATTTCCTCAGCACCATGGGCACCACCAACGCCGTGCTGCTGGGCATCTTGCTGGGCGGCATGATGTGCGTCGACTTGGGCGGGCCGATCAACAAGGCGGCCTACGCGTTTTCCGTCGGCCTGCTGGCGGCGCAAAGTGGCGCACCGATGGCCGCGACCATGGCCGCCGGGATGGTGCCGCCGATTGGCATGGGCATCGCCACTTTCCTGGCGCGGCGCAAGTTCGCCCAGACCGAGCGCGAAGCCGGCAAGGCGGCGCTTATCCTCGGTATGTGCTTTATCTCCGAAGGCGCGATTCCGTTTGCCGCCAAGGACCCGCTGCGGGTGATCCCGGCAAGCATCGCCGGCGGCGCGTTGACCGGCGCGCTGTCGATGTATTTCGGCTGCAAACTGATGGCGCCCCATGGCGGGTTGTTTGTGATGCTGATCCCGAATGCGATCAACCATGCGCTGTTGTATCTGTTTGCGATTGTGGCGGGGAGTTTGTTGACCGCTGTGGTGTATGCATTCCTCAAGCGGCCGGAGGCGGTGGAACTCTCTGTCGCACCCGCCCAGGCCTGACGCGGTTCATGTAGGAGCTGGCTTGCCTGCGATGCAGGCACCTCGGTGTATCAGCGCAACCGAGTTGAGGCTATCGCAGGCAAGCCAGCTCCCACATTTGACCTCCGTGAGCGATAAGGCCGGTGTCATAACCCGTTCATCCCGGCGTGTTTAAGTTTCCCTTTTGCTGCTCAAGAGGGAATCTGCATGAGCCATTTCAACCTCGGCCGCCGCCGCGTGATGCAAGCCGTCGGCGCCGGCCTGTTGCTGCCGGGCCTCGCGCCGGCGGTGATCGCCTCGGTTAAAGACCGCCCGCAACTCACCGACGGCGTGCAGTCCGGCGACCTGCTGGGCGACCGCGCGATGATCTGGAGCCGCAGCGATCGCCCGGCGCGGATGGTGGTGGAGTGGGACACCCGCAGCGTGTTCAGCAACCCGCGCAAATTCGTCTCGCCCCTGGCCGACAGCCGCACCGACTTCACCGCCCGTGTAGAACTCACCGGCCTGCCTGCCGACCAGGCGATTTTCTATCGTGTGCACTTCGAAGACGCCCAGACCGGCGTGGCCAGCGAACCCTGGTTCGGCCACCTGCGCAGCGCGCCGCAACAACGTCGCGATATTCGCTTCGTGTGGAGCGGCGACACCGTCGGCCAGGGCTTTGGCATCAACCCCGACATCGGCGGCATGCGCATCTACGAAGCGATGCGCCTGCGCCTGCCGGACTTCTTTATCCACAGCGGCGACACCATCTACGCCGACGGCCCGGTGCCCGCGCAATTGCCCACCGAAGACGGGCGCATCTGGCGCAATGTCACCACCGAAGCCAAAAGCAAAGTCGCCGAAACCCTGAATGAATATCGCGGCAACTACCGCTACAACCTGATGGACGAAAACGTGCGCCGCTTCAACGCCGAAGTGCCGCAGATCTGGCAGTGGGACGACCACGAGGTGATCAACAACTGGTCGCCGAGCAAGCAACTGGATGAGCGCTACACGACCCGCGACATCAACACCCTGGTAGGCCGTGCGCGCCAGGCCTGGCTGGAGTACTCGCCGATGCGCCGGCAAAGCGCCGACCAGGGCGGGCGCATCTACCGCAAGCTTAACTACGGCCCGCTGCTGGATGTGTTTGTGCTGGACATGCGCAGTTATCGCGGGCCGAACGATGACAACCTTGGCGGCGAAAAACCGTTTCTTGGGCGTGAGCAACTGGACTGGCTCAAGCGCGAACTGAAGGCTTCCCCGGCGCAGTGGAAAGTCATCGCCGCCGACATGCCCATTGGCCTCGGCGTGCCCGACGGTGAAGTCAGCCCCGGCGTGCCGCGCTGGGAAGCGATCGCCAACGGAGACCCGGGCCCGGCCCAGGGACGCGAGTTGGAAATCGCCGAATTGCTCGCGTTTCTGCGGGCACAGCAGGTGCGTAATCACGTGTGGCTGACAGCGGATGTGCATTACTGCGCGGCCCATCACTATCATCCGGACCGGGCGGCGTTCCAGGATTTTGAGCCGTTCTGGGAGTTTGTTGCCGGGCCGCTGAATGCCGGGAGTTTCGGGCCTAACCCGCTGGATAAGACCTTTGGTCCCCAGGTGGTGTTCGAAAAGGCACCGACGGTGCAGAACAGCTCACCGTTTGCCGGGTTCCAGTTTTTTGGCGAGGTACAGATTGACGGGCAGACGGCGGAGTTGACCGTGATTTTGCGGGACCTGGACGGGGTTTCAGTGTTCGAACAAAAACTGCAGCCCAGTTGACTCAGGCGGTGATCAAAACCTGTAGGAGCTGGCTTGCCGGCGATAGCGCGGTATCAGTCAATGATTTATCAACTGATCCACCGCTATCGCCGGCAAGCCGGCTCCTACAGTTGTTTTTTATAGCCTGGGGGCATCAGTAAACGTCCCGGCGATAGCGGCCCTGCTCAATCAACCGCTCGACCGCCGCGCTGCCCAACACATCGTGCAGCACCTGATCCACGCCCGTCGCCATCCCCTGCAAACTGCCGCAGACATAAATCGCCGCCCCATCCGCCACCCACTTACGCAGCACATCAGCTGACTCGCGCAGGCGATCCTGAACGTAGATTTTCTCGGCCTGGTCCCGCGAAAACGCCAGGTCCAACAGCGCAAGATCACCGCTGGCCAACCAGCCATGCAGCTCGTCCTGGCAGTGATAGTCGTGGGCGATATTGCGCTCACCGAACAGCAGCCAGTTACGCTGTTGGCCGTCGGCGATGCGCGCCTTGAGCAAGCTGCGCAACCCGGCAAGACCAGTGCCGTTGCCCAGCAGAATCATCGGCACCGGTTCGCTCGGCAGATGGAAACCACTGTTGCGCCGCAGGCGCAGGCTGACGGTCGAACCCAACGGGGCATGCTCGGTCAGCCAGCCGGAACCTACGCCTACGCTGCCATCCGGGTGACGTTCCTGGCGCACGATCAGCTCCAGCACACCATCGCTGGCAATCGAGGCGATGGAGTATTCGCGCATGCTCAACGGCACCAGCGCATTGACCAAAGCCTGGGCATGCAGGCCCACCAGGTGCGCGCGATTGTCCGGCAGTTGGCGACTGGCCAAGGCTTGATCGAGGGTGTGCGCCAGGCCATCGATGACGACGGCTTCGCTGCCAGCCAGTCCCAGGCCTTCAAGGAAATGTTCGATGGCCCACGGGCAATGGCGCGGCAGCACTTCCACCAGGTCGCCGGCCAGCCAATCCGTGGGCGCAGGCGGGGTGAGCCCGAGCAAATAGACGCCGGAGCCACTGCTGTCCGGGTTGAGCAGGGCGCGTTGCTTCAGGGTCCAGTTTTCATAGGCTGCGCTGGCCCATGCGGCAGCGGGTGCATGGCCGGTCAGTTGGCCCAGTTGCTGTTGCCAGTGCAGCAAGGCGTCGGTGTCGCCGCTGTCGACTTCCACCGGGGCGAACAGCGGGTTGCCGCCCTGGTGGGTCAGCCAGAAATGCAAACGCCGGGCGAAGCCGCAGAAATGTTGGTACTGGCGATCACCCAGGGCCAACACCGAGTAGTTCAGGCCCTTGAGGGACAGGTCCTGGCCGAGCACGCTGCGCTCGAAACCCCGGGCGCTGTCCGGCGCTTCGCCATCGCCGAAGGTGCTGACCACGAACAGCGCATGGCTTGATTGGCGCAAATCCTCTTGGCTGACGCTGGCTAGCGACCGCACGTTTACCGGCAGGCCGGCGGCCTGCAATTGCCCGGCGGTCTGCCAGGCCAGTTGCTCGGCAAAGCCGCTTTGGCTGGCAAAACCGATCAGCCAGGCCGACGCGTCGTCGGGGTTGTCGGCCAGGCCTTTGCGCGCGTCGCGTACCTGGCGTTTTTTACGCCGACGGTCCAGGTACAGCAGCCAGCCGGTGATAAAGAACAGCGGCATAAGCAACGCGCTGAAGGTCAGGATGACCCGGCCCGCCAGGCCGAAGTAGCTGCCGGTGTGCAACGCGTAGATGCTGGTCAGGATCTGCGCCTTGAAGCTCTTGCCGGCGTAGGTGTCGTGGGACTTGACCTCGCCGGTGGCCGGGTCGAGGTTGATCTGATTCAGCGCGCGGTTATGCGGCGATGTTTTCAGCAAGTAGTAGACAGTCGCGGGTTGCCCGGCGACCGCCGGCATACGGATGTTGTAGCCGCTCAAACCGGGCCCGGCGTTGCTGTAGATGCTGCTCCAGATCGCGTCGTAGTTGGCCACCGGCACAGGACCTTCCGGCGCCGGGCCGCGCTTGCGCACGCGTTCGTTTTGCGGGGCGTCGGACAGCAGTTTGGTCATGCCGTCGCTGTACCATTCGTAGGACCAGAACAGCCCGGTCAGCGCCGACAATAGATAGAACAGCAGGCACCAGGTGCCGAACACCGAGTGCAGGTCCCAGTTGAAACTGCGGCCTTTTTTGCGCCAGTCCACGGCCAACCACGCGCGCCAGCTTGCCACCTGGCGCGGCCAGCGCAGGTACAGGCCCGAGAGGCAGAAGAACACCAGGATCAAGGTGCAGGCGCCGGTGATTTGCCGGCCGGTGTCACCGATGGCCAGGAAGCGGTGCAGTTGCAGCACGAAGCCGAAGACGTCCTGGCCGACGGCGTCGCCCAGGTAATCGCCGGTGTAGGGGTCGAAGTAACGCATCTGGCCGCGACGTTCACCGGGCGGCGGGGTGAACCAGACCTTGGCGGCGTCGGTGCTGTCGGGTTGCACCGTGAGCATCGACACGACTTTGCCTTCCCGGGCTTCCAACAGGCGCACCAGTTCAGCGGGCGGCAGGACACCGGCCGGGCGCTTTTCTACCGTCAACACCGTTGGGTTCAGTGCCTCGATGATTTCATCCTGGAACGACACCGTCGCGCCGGTGATCCCCATCAAGGCCAACACCAGCCCGGCGGTAATGCCGAAGAACCAATGCAACTGGAACAGGGTTTTCTTCAACACGTCGTGCGGCCTCGTCATCAGGTTAGGTATTTCACGGCGCGCATTATGCCGCGAGTTGTCGAGAAAGATTCTTTTTTACACGCAAAAACCCCACGCATCCGATGCGTGGGGTTTTGGGCGGGACTTTGTATCGGTTTAGAAATGGAAGCTGGTGGTCAACATGGCTGTGCGACCTGCCGCCTGGTTGGCGAAGTGGGCCGCGTAGGCCTTGTCGTAGTAGGTCTTGTCGGTGAGGTTTTGCACGTTCAACTGCAGGTCGACGTTCTTGGTCAGCTTGTAGCTGGCCATGGCGTCGTAGCGGGTGTAGGACGGCACGTAAACGGTGTTGCCCGCATCGCCGTAGACCTCGTCGACATAGAACGCGCCGCCGCCGATGGTGAGCTTCGGTGTCACGTCATAGGTTGTCCACAGGCTGAAGGTGTTCTTCGGCGTGTTGGGCATCTGGTTGCCTTTGTTGGAGCCGGCACTGACGACGCCGTTACGGCCGTTCAAGCCTGGGTCCACCAGTTCGCTTTTCAGGTAGCTGTAGCCGGCGAACACTTGCCATTGATCGGTGAGCTTGCCGCTGGCGGACAACTCCAGACCATCAACGCGGGATTCGCCGCCGTTTTCATAGGTCAGCGCGTCCACCAGGATGCGTGTGTTTTTCTTCTCGGTGCGGAACACCGCGGCGGTCAGGGACAGGCGATCGTGGAACATGTCCCACTTGGTGCCCAGCTCGTAGTTGACGGTTTCTTCGGGTTTCAGGTCGCTGGTTGCGGCACCGGCAGACAGCGGGTTGCCGTCGGCGCCTTCACCCACCAGGCCGCCGGCAGGCGAGGCCGAAGTGGCGTAGGAGGCATAGATGCTGCCGTTTTCAACGGGCTTCCAGACCAGGCCGGCTTGCCAGTTGAAGAACTGGCTGTCGTTCTTGATTTTGCTGCGGGCCGGGACGGTAGCGGTCGGCACCGCGTTGGTATTGGCCACGGTGTCGAAGGTGTCGTAGCGCAGGCCAACGTTCAGCAACCATTTCGGGTCCAGCTCGATGGTGTCGAACACGTAGGCGGCGCGGCTGGTGGCCTTGGTATTGGTGCCGTTGTAGTTGCGCGCAATGCTGCCGGTCCAGGCATCGTCCGGGTTCGGGTTGCCCAGTGAGGTGCACTGGCCGCCTTTGCCGGGCACCGGGCAACCGGGGTTGCTGTTCGGGCTGACGGTGTAGCCGCTGTAGCGGGTTTCTTCGCCGGTGAACTCAAGCCCGGTGGAGTAAGTGTTCTTGAAGCCCAGCGCCTGGAAGCTGCCAAACAGATCGGTCTGGTTGGTGGTGGTCTCGGTGGTGGACACGCGAGTGTTCGCGCGGCGCCATACGGTGCCGAACTGGTTGACGTTGTGCTGGCTGTCGTCGGGTTGAGTGACGATGTAGTCCTGGCCGGTGTTGCCATGGCGCAGGGTATTTTTCAGCGTCATGTTGTCGTTCAGATCGTGTTCGATGGAGAACGTACTGATATCGGCGCGGGTCTTGCGGAAGTCGCGATCCTTGAGACCGTAGAAGTTGTTGCTGTCGCCACCGTCGGTAGGCTTGTCGTGCACGTGGGCAGCTTTTGCGCCGCTGTTACTGTACCCATACGGAATGCCCGAATCCGGCAGGTCGTTGCTTTCCATGTGGTAGTAGCTGAGGTTGACCCGGGTCGGGGTGCCCAGGCCGAAGGTCAGCGACGGCGCCACCCCCCAACGGTCGTAGTTGACTGCATCACGCCCGGCGACGTTCTGTTCGTGGCTCATCAGGTTCAGGCGAAACGCCGCGCTGTCGAGGAACTGCCGGTTGACGTCGAGCACATAGCGGCGCGTCTGGTCGGAGCCGTAGGTGAAGCCACCGTTGGTGAAGTCCCGCGCCTGTGGCGTCTTGCTCACCAGGTTGAGGCTGCCGCCGGCCGAGCCACGCCCGCCAAAGGACGAGTTGGGGCCTTTGCTGACTTCGATCGACTCGATGTCGAAGATCTCGCGGCTCTGGCCGCCGGTGTCGCGCACGCCGTCGAGGTAGGTGTCGCCCTGAGCGTCAAAACCGCGAATGAATGGACGGTCGCCCTGTGGGTTGCCGCCTTCACCGGCGCCGAAGGTAATCCCCGGCACGGTGCGCAAGGCATCCTGCAACGAGGTGGCGGCGGTGTCCTTGAGGACTTGCTGTGGCACCACGGTGACCGAGCGCGGGGTGTCTACCAGCGGCGCGGTGTATTTTTGCGAAGAGGCTTTTTCGACCTGGTAGGACGTGCCGTCCTGTTCCTGGCCGGTGATGCTGGTGGCCCCCAGGGAAATGCTGTTGCGCTCGCCTTTCTGCCCGGTTTCTTCGGCTGCTTGCGTCATTTGGGCGGCAGCGCTGGCACTGATGGCAACGCCAATGGCCGAAGCCAGCAAACGCGGTGAACTGGCAGGTGTTTTTATCGAAGTGCGCGACATGGCAGTGTCCTTTCCCCAAGGAGGTGAGGCCGCGGAATATAGGGAGAACAAGACTCCATATCAATTGCGATACATTACTATTCGCACTGAATTTACGTTCTTTACACTTTTGGCTTACGGTTTTTACATTCTCATTCGTCCTTTGGGCGGGAGTAGGGTTGTACACAGTCAATAAGAATCACTACCATTGGCATCTCACTGTCTCCAGGTAACCCTTCCATGTTGCTGCACGTTCCCAGCCTGTTCTCTCGCGAGGAAGTGCTGCGCATCCGCGAAGCCCTGGCGCACACCGATTGGGCCGACGGCAAAATCACCGCCGGGCATCAGTCGGCCAAGGCCAAACACAACCTGCAACTGCCGGAAGGCCACCCGCTGGCAAAGGAAATCGGCGCGGCGATCCTTGATCGCCTGTGGAAAAACCCGCTGTTCATGTCGGCGGCGTTACCGCACAAGGTCTTCCCTCCGTTGCTCAACTGCTACACTGCCGGTGGCAGTTTCGATTTTCATATCGACAACGCCGTGCGCCAGTCCAGGGGCAGCCCCGAGCGGGTACGCACCGACCTCTCCTCCACGGTTTTTTTCAGCGACCCTGAGGATTACGACGGCGGCGAGCTGGAGATCCAGGACACTTTCGGCTTGCAACGGGTCAAGTTGCCGGCGGGCGACATGGTGCTGTACCCCGGCTCCAGCCTGCACAAGGTCAACGCCGTGACCCGTGGCGCGCGGTATGCCTCGTTTTTCTGGACCCAAAGCCTGGTGCGCGAAGACAGCCAGCGCACCTTGCTGTTCGAGATGGACGGCGCGATCCAGCAGTTGAGCTGCGACGTGCCCGACCACCCGGCGCTGATCCAGCTCACCGGCACTTATCACAACCTGCTGCGCCGCTGGGTCGAGGTTTGAGCGTGGGCTTTTTACTGCGTCGTGAAGAAGTCCTCAACGTTGAGCAACTGCAGAGCATGCTCGACGACTCCCCGGTGCGCGCCGCCCAGGCGATTCTGATCGCGGCGAAAGAGGGCGTTGTGGATGCTCAGGCGCTGCTCGGGCAAATCCTGCTGGAAGGGCGCGGCATAGAGCGCGATGAAGCGCTGGCGCTGCGCTGGTTCCGGATCGCCGCCCAGGGCGGTCATCTGATGGCGCGCAATATGCTCGGGCGTTGCCTGGAGCATGGCTGGGGTTGCGAGGCGGATGCCGTGGCGGCGGCGCGGGAATATCGGCTGGCGGCAGAGGGCGGGTTGGATTGGGGGTTGTACAACTACGCCAACCTGCTGGCGACCGGGCGCGGGGTGGCCGAGGATCAACCACAAGCGCTGGCGTGTTATCGACAGGCGGCGCAACTGGGCCATGCCAAATCAATGAACCTGTTGGGGCGCTACCTGGAAGAAGGGCAGTTTTGCCCCCGGAACCTGGAGGCTGCGGTGGAGTGGTATCGCCGGTCGGCGCAAGGCGGGGATTTTCGCGGGCAGTTCAGTTACGCGGCAGTCCTGGCGGACCGGGGCGAGATAGAAACGGCACTGGAGTGGTTGCGCAAGGCACTGGCAGGCGGGAATTTGAAGTTCCTGCGGGTGGCTTACAGCGCGTTGGTAAACGCAGCACAGCCTGAAATCAGGCTTCTGGCTCGGGACTATCAACTGCGTACGATTCAACTAAGCGATGGGCGGCAGGATACTGAGGTTGCTGCACAAGTTTAAATCACTATGATTGGCTCTGATTCACTCTTAATCGGCTGTGTGTTACGCACCTGCGAGGAGATTTTATGGGCGCCGATACTAAAGTCCTGACAGCTCACGTTCCAGCGGCGCTGGCTCAAAAAGTTGATCAGATGGCAGCGCGAATGGACCGCTCACGCGGTTGGATCGTCAAGCAGGCGCTTGCTGACTGGGTTGATCAGGAAGAGGAGCGCAGCCGCCTTACACGAGAGGCAATGGCGGATGTCGATGCCGGTCGCGTAATAGATCAGCATGCGGTGCAGGCTTGGGCTGACAGCCTGAGTACGGATACTCCGCTTCCTGTACCGCGCTGATGGAGTTGAAATGGACGAGTAAGGCCTTATCGGATCTGGCTCGGCTTTTCAATTTTCTCTGCGTTGTAAATCGGCCGGCAGCTGCTCGTACTGTGCAATCACTTTCTCAGGCTCCCATCAGTCTGCTGAGTAATCCGCGAATCGGTGAACGCATTGAAGAGTTCGAACCAAGAGATGTGAGAAGGCTGTTGGTCGGACGTTATGAGATGCGCTACGAGATTCAGCAGTCGACGATTTATATTTTGCGCTTATGGCACGTTCGCGAAGATCGTTGAAAATTGAGACCCACAAAAAAACCCATGACACGTCATGGGTTTTTTGTTTGCAGCCGGCTTACAGGTAGAACGATTTCAGCGGCGGGAAGCCATTGAACTCAATAGCGCTGTAGCTGGTGGTGTACGCACCGGTAGACAACCAGTACATCCGGTCACCAATCGCCAGGTTCAGCGGCAGGCCGTACTTGTAGTTCTCGTACATGATGTCGGCGCTGTCGCAGGTCGGGCCTGCGATGACCACTTCTTCCATCTCGCCTTTCTTCTCGGTCCAGATCGGGAACTTGATGGCTTCGTCCATGGTTTCGATCAGGCCGGAGAATTTGCCCACGTCGGTGTACACCCAACGTTCGACGGCGGTGCGGGATTTACGCGCAACCAGTACCACTTCACTCACCAGGATCCCGGCGTTGGCGATCAACGAGCGGCCTGGCTCCAGGATGATTTCCGGCAGGTCATCACCGAAGTCTTCCTTGAGGAAGCGGATGATTTCCTGGGCGTAGGTTTCCAGGCTGTTGGTGCGGGTGATGTAGTTGGCCGGGAAGCCGCCGCCCATGTTGATCAGCTTGAGGTGGATGCCGTCTTCTTCCTTCAGGCGCTCGAAGATCACTTTGACCTTGGCGATCGCTGCGTCCCACACGCTGATGTCACGCTGCTGCGAGCCGACGTGGAAGGAGATGCCGTAAGGCACCAGGCCCAGGTCGCGGGCGAGGATCAGCAGGTCCATGGCCATGTCGGTCTGGCAGCCGAACTTGCGCGACAGCGGCCAGTCGGCGGTGGTCGAGCCTTCGGTGAGGATGCGTACATACACTTTCGAACCCGGGGCGGCCTTGGCGATGTTGCGCAGGTCGGCTTCGGAGTCGGTGGAGAACAGGCGCACGCCTTTCTCGTAGAAGTAGCGGATGTCCTTGGATTTCTTGATGGTGTTGCCGTAGCTGATACGGTCGGCACTGACGCCGCGGTCCATGACCTTGTCCAGCTCATAGATCGACGCGATGTCGAAGCTCGAACCTTTATCTTTAAGCAGGTCGATGATCTCGACGGCCGGGTTGGCCTTGACGGCGTAATACACCTTGGCGAATTCGAAACCGGCGCGCAGGTCATCGTAGGCCTGCCTGATCATCGCGGTGTCAATCACCACGAACGGGGTTTCCTGGGTATCGGCGAACGCCTTCATTTTGTCAAAAGTGGCGCGCGCGAAATAGTCTTCGACCTGGATCGACATGCTGGGAACTCCTACTGGCAAACTAGATTGATCAATGGGTGCAAATGAACGTCCTCCGTATCCCCACTTTGGTTCGCCTACTTCCCAAGGCATGTCGCCGAAAGCAAAAAGGCCATGGGATCAACCGCTTCCCTTGGCCTTGCTGTCTCGTCGTCAGTACTTGAGCCGGATGGATCGTTTCCAGCATGGACGTTCGGCGCGAACTTTAGGACGTGAGGGGCTATAGATCAACTAAAAATGTCGCGTTTTTGCACGCGTTCGTCGTGAGGCCGTGTGCAGCTACTTATGTAACCGACCGGTATGACGGATTGATGTTCCCCGGATGGGGCCAATCAGATGGATTTGCGGTGTATTCATCGCAGGCAAGCCAGCTCCCACAGGGGAATGCATTCCAACATAAGAATGCAGTTCAAATGTGGGAGCTGGCTTGCCTGCGATAGCGGTCTGTCAGGCCAAAGCAGTTTCGGCAGGCGACACAATACTGGTCTTGCCCCCACGCGACTTACCGGAACTCAGGTACTCGGCAATCGACTCCTGGGTCACTTCCCCGAGGAATACCCGCTCCGCATCCATCACCGGCAACCATGAGCGGTTGAACTCGTACATGCGCGACAACAGGATGCGCAAATGCTCGTCGTACGCCGCCGTGGCGTTGAACTCGCGCAGGTACTGGCCGCAGGTACCGGCCTGACGGTGCAGGTCGCGACGTCGTACATAACCCAGCGCCTTGTTCTCGGCATCGGTGACCACCACGTAGCGACGGTCGAGTTCGTCCATCTGCTCCAGGGCATCCGCCACTGGCGTCTCCGGGCTGACCGACGGTGCGTTGTCTGCCGCATCTTCGGCCTTTACCAGCAGCAGGCGCTTGAGGGTGCTGTCCTGGCCCACGAAGTTGCTGACGAACTCGTCGGCAGGGTGCGCCAGCAGGGTGTCCGGGTGGTCGATCTGCAGCAGCTTGCCGGCGCGGAAGATCGCGATCTTGTCACCCAGCTTGATGGCTTCGTCAATGTCGTGGCTGACCATGATCACGGTCTTGTTCAGCGCGCGCTGCATCTCGAAGAACTCGTTCTGGATCATCTCGCGGTTGATCGGGTCGACCGCGCCGAACGGTTCATCCATCAGCAGCAGCGGCGCATCGGCCGCCAGCGCACGGATCACGCCGATCCGTTGCTGTTGGCCACCCGACAGTTCACGCGGGTAGCGGTGCAGGTACTGCTTGGGCTCCAGCTTGATCATGCTCATCAGTTCGCGGGCACGGTCGTGGCATTTCTGCTTGTCCCAGCCCAGCAACTTGGGCACCACCACGATGTTCTCTTCGATGGTCATGTTCGGGAACAGGCCGATCTGCTGGATCACATAGCCGATGTTGCGACGCAGGGTCACTTCGTCCAGGTCGGTGGTGTCTTCGCCGTTGATCAGGATCTTGCCCGACGTGGGCTTGATCAGGCGGTTGATCATCTTCAGCGTGGTGCTCTTGCCGCAGCCCGAGGGGCCGAGGAATACGCAAATTTCGCCTTCGTTGACGGTCAGGCTTACGGAATCAACGGCGGTGATGGTCTTGCCGTTGCTTTGGAAGGTCTTGGTCAGGTTTTGAAGTTCGATCATTTGAGCAGTCCTTTTGGAGTCAGCGTGCGTTTCAGCCATTGCAGAAGCAGGTCGGCGAAGATGGCCAGGAGACTGACCAGTACGGCGCCAACGATCAGCATCGACATGTCGCTGCGGCTGATGGAAGCCAGAATAAGTACACCCAGGCCACCGGCGCCGATGGTGGCGGCGATGGTCATCACGCCAATGTTCATGACGACGGCGGTGCGCACACCGGCGAGGATCACCGGCACGGCAATCGGCAGTTCGACCATGCGCAGGCGCTGGCCGAAGGTCATGCCGATGCCTTTGGCGGCTTCGCGGATGCCCGGTTCCACGCCGGTCAGGGCGAGGTAGGTGTTACGCATGATCGGCAGCAGGGAGTAGAGGAATACGGCGGTGATCGCCGGCATCGGCCCCAGGCCCTGGCCAAATTTGGAGTAGAACGGCAGCAACAGGCCGAACAGCGCGATGGACGGCACGGTCAGCAGCACCGTGGCGCTGGCCTGCAAAGGGCCGGCGAGGGTCGGGAAGCGGGTCATCAGCACGCCCAGCGGCACGCCCACGACGATTGCCAGGATCACTGCGATACCGACCAGGGTGATGTGCTGCCAGGTCAGTTGCAGGACGAGAGCCCAATCAAGATGGGAAAAGGCGTTCAGGAATTCCATGTCTTCTCCTCTTAGTTGATCGGATGTTGGCGCAGGAAATCTGCGGCCACAGCGGACGGGCTTTCATGGTCGACATCGACCCGCGCATTCAGCTGGCGCATGGTTTCGTCATCGAACAGTGCGGCCAGCGGCGCAAGGTCGGCTGCCAGTTGCGGGTGGGCGTCGAGGTAAACCTGACGCACCACGGGGGCTGCGGTGTAGTCCGGGAAGTAGTGCTTGTCGTCATCCAGCAGCTTCAATTTGAAGGCATTCAGGCGACCGTCGGTGGTGTAGACCAAGCCGGCAAACACCTGGCCGTTACGCAGCGCGGTGTACACCAGGCCGGCGTCCATCTGCCGGGTGTTTTTGCGGGTCAGGTTCATGTCGTACAGCTTGACCATGCCGGCCATGCCGTCGGAACGGTTGGCGAACTCGGTATCGAGGGCTACCAGGCGGTTTTCCTTGGTTTTCTCGGCCAGGGCCGCGGTCAGGTCGCTGATGCTGTTGATCTGCGGGAATTCCTTGGCCACGTTCTCTGGCAGCGCCAGCGCGTAGGTGTTGCTGAACTTCGACGGAGAGAGCCAGACCAGGCCTTTTTTCGCATCGAGCTCTTTCACCCGGGCGTAGGACTGTTCACTGTCGAGCTTCTCGTCAACGTGGTTATAAGCCACCAGCGACACGCCGGTGTATTCCCAGATCAGGTCCAGTTGCCCGCTTTCCTGGGCACTGCGCGCCAGGTTGCTGCCCAGGCCGCCGGTCACACGGGTGTCGTAACCCTTGGTGCGCAGGTACTGGGAGGTGATTTCGGCGAGCAGGGTCTGTTCGGTGAACACCCGGGCGCCGATACGGATGACCGGTTTTTCGGCGGCTTGCGCAAACCCTGCGAACAGCAGGACGCAGCTCAATATCAATGTCAGTTTTTTCATGTGAATTCCTGTTTCAGGCCTAAGACGGGGCCGACCCTTAAGACGGACGCAACCCGCGTTCCAGCCAGAGGCGGCTGGCCATGGTCAACAGGCCGTCGAGCAGCAAGGCCAGCAGCGCGGTGCACGCGGCGCCGAGCAACAGTTGCGGCTGATTGTTCAGGGCGATGCCGGGGAAGATCAGGCTGCCCAGGCTGTTGGCGCCGATCAGGAAGGCCAGTGGCGCGGTGCCGACGTTGATCGCCAGGGCCACGCGCACACCGCCGATGATGATCGGCACGGCGTTGGGCAATTCCACGCGAAACAGCACCTGGCGCGGCGTCATGCCAATGCCCACGGCGGCTTCTTTCAGCGAGCCTTGTACGTTTTTCAGGCCTTCATAGGTGTTGCGCACAATGGGCAGCAACGAGGCGAGGAACAGCGCGAAGATTGCGGGGCCGCTGCCGATGCCAAGGACACCGAGGGCGATGGCCAGTACGGCCAGGGGAGGGACGGTATTGCCGATGTTGAAGATCTGCATGAAGCGTTCTGCGCGCCCGACCATCGTCGGTCGGCTGAGCAGGATACCGGCGGGAATCCCTACGATCAGGGCGGCCAGCATCGAAACAAGGACGAGGATCAAGTGAGCTTGCAGGTAAAACAACAAATCGTCGCGGTACAGTTCGATCGTGTTGATGCCGATCCAGTGGACCAGCAGGGCCAGGAGAGCGACGACAACCGCTCCTCCTATCAGCCCTTTGCCATAGCGAATAGCCACAGGCGGACTCCTTTTTTCTTCTGTCGGCGAACACATTTCCGAGCGGCAGTGCCATTCCTGGCTGTCGGCAAATATGGTCGCGAAATGCAGCTCGCCAATACCGGCAAAACGGTATGAGGTCGAGCCATGAGCGCAGCCTCGTCAGGCTAACTTGCTGATTTTTCAGCCCCTGTTACGAGTGCGATAGCAGGGGAGTGGACGTCTCTACCTTTTAAAAGGTTCCATACTTGGCAGCATTTAGCCACCCCCAATGGGGTGAACGGTGGTCCGTCACCCCGGGTTTGCGCTATACTCGCCGCCCTTTTTTGACTCACCTGCCAGGCGATTTCCCATGACCCACCAGGCCGCCGAAGTCGCGAAACGCCGCACTTTCGCCATTATTTCCCACCCCGATGCCGGTAAAACCACCATCACCGAAAAGCTGTTGCTGATGGGCAAGGCGATCGCGGTGGCCGGCACGGTGAAATCCCGTAAATCCGACCGCCATGCCACCTCCGACTGGATGGAAATGGAAAAACAACGGGGTATTTCCATTACCACGTCGGTCATGCAGTTCCCGTATCGCGACCACATGATCAACCTGCTCGACACCCCGGGCCACGAAGACTTCTCCGAAGACACCTACCGCACCCTGACCGCGGTGGACTCGGCACTGATGGTCCTCGACGGCGGTAAGGGCGTTGAGCCACGGACCATCGCGCTGATGGACGTCTGCCGCCTGCGGGACACGCCGATTGTCAGCTTCATCAACAAACTCGACCGTGACATCCGCGACCCGATCGAACTGCTGGATGAAATTGAAGCCGTCCTGAAGATCAAAGCCGCGCCGATCACCTGGCCGATTGGTTGCTACCGCGACTTCAAGGGCGTGTACCACCTGGCTGATGACTACATCATCGTGTACACCGCCGGCCACGGCCATGAACGTACCGATGTGAAAATCATCGAGAAGCTCGACTCCGACGAAGCCCGCGACCACCTGGGTGATGAGTACGACCGGTTTGTCGACCAGCTGGAACTGGTGCAGGGCGCCTGCCATGAGTTCAACCAGCAGGAATTCCTCGACGGCCAGCTGACGCCAGTATTCTTCGGTACCGCTTTGGGCAACTTCGGTGTCGATCACGTGCTCGACGCCGTGGTCAATTGGGCACCCAAGCCGCTGGCCCGGGTTGCCAACGAGCGTACCGTGGAGCCTGTGGAAGAGAAATTCGCCGGCTTCGTGTTCAAGATCCAGGCGAACATGGACCCCAAACACCGCGACCGCATCGCCTTCATGCGTATCTGCTCCGGCAAATACGAAAAAGGCATGAAGATGCGCCACGTGCGTACCGGCAAGGACGTGCGCATCGGCGACGCCCTGACCTTCTTCTCCTCCGAGCGTGAGCAGCTGGAAGAAGCGTTTGCCGGCGACATCATCGGCTTGCACAACCACGGCACCATCCAGATCGGTGACACCTTCACCGAAGGCGAAGTGCTGGGCTTTACCGGTATCCCGCACTTTGCGCCGGAACTGTTCCGTCGCGTACGCCTGCGCGACCCGCTCAAATCCAAGCAACTGCGTCAGGGTTTGCAGCAGTTGGCGGAAGAGGGCGCCACCCAGGTGTTCTTCCCGGAGCGCAGCAACGACATCATTCTCGGCGCCGTCGGTGTGCTGCAGTTTGATGTGGTGGCCAGCCGCCTTAAAGAAGAATACAAAGTTGAATGCTCTTACGAGCCGATCACCGTCTATTCGGCGCGCTGGATCGATTGCAGCGATAAGAAGAAGCTGGAAGAGTTCAAGGTCAAGGCGGTGGAAAACCTTGCGATTGATGGTGGTGGTCACCTGACCTACCTGGCCCCGACCCGGGTCAACCTGGCGCTGATGGAAGAGCGCTGGCCGGATGTGAAATTCCGAGCGACCCGCGAGCATCATTAACGGTTGGCGGTACACAAAAGGGCGGAGCTGTCATGGCTTCGCCCTTTTTTGTGGGCTGTTGGCATGGTACCTACACATAGTGAGGGGGGCGCTGGGGTTTATATCCGTTATTCAGATAACGGATATACACACAACCCAAAAGACCCCCGCCGCCCAAGGCCTATTGGCGAAACACGCGCATTAAGGCTAGCTTCTTGGGTACCGTATCCAATCGCCGGCAGAAGGAAAATGAGCATGCGTGTTTTGCCGAAAGTCATGTTGTTGTTAAAAGTGATGGTACTGGCGTCCCTGGGCGTATCGTCCGCCTGGGCGCATCAACCGATGCAGGGCGAGGTGCTGTTGGCCGCTACAGGAGACCAAACCTGGAAGGACACAGGCAAGGCCAGCGGCACCAAAGAGAGCAATTCCGGAAGCTGGAAGCCGCAAAGCAACACCACCAGCGGTGATGACGCCGAAAACCCCGACAACGACGGTGAAGACAGCCAAACCTACGATGATGGTGATAGTTGAGCCCGTCGCCTGACTTCGCTGGCGAAAACCCTTCATTGGGGCTAGCTTCAAGGCTAGCGGCGGTAAAAGGCTGTCGTGCGGGATTTACTTACTGACTGGACGGAAATCGACCATGAGTATCTTTCAACGTGTGGTGCTGTTGCTCAAAGTGCTGGTGATGTTGTCGCTGGGCATGTCCTCCGCGTGGGCCACGACGGCCGTACAAGGCCATGCCACGGGGTTTGTGGCGGCGAAGACGGTACAGGCGGGTGGTTTGCAACTGGCCAAGAGTGAAGCCGAACCTGGTGACGAGGACCAGGGCGGTTCCAAGGATGATGATGATCAGCAAGCGCCCCCGGATGACGATGACAGTGATGCGGGTGACGGTGACAGCGATACGTAAAGTGGGCTGAAAAAAAGCCCCTCCTGCCGGACAGATGCGCTATCCGGCAAGAGGAGCTGTAGAACACAGTCGATGCCCTGGCTTTAACCCCGGGGCATTTTTTTGCGTGTCAGACCACGAACTGTTCCGCGTAGTGGCAGGCCACCTGACGGTTGTCGAGTGGCCGCAATAGCGGCTCGTCGGTGCTGCACAGTTGGGTCGCGTACGGGCAGCGCTTGTGGAACGCGCAGCCAGACGGCGGGTTCAGCGGGTTGGGCAGTTCACCGACGATCTTGATTTTCGGCTTGTTCGGGTCCGGATGAATGGTCGGGGTCGCCGACAGCAACGCCTGTGTGTACGGGTGCAGCGGGCGTGCGTAGATGTCTTCCTTTGGACCGACTTCAACCGGGCGGCCGAGGTACATCACCATCACGTCGTCGGCAACGTGTTGCACCACCGCGAGGTTGTGGGAGATGAACACGTAGGCGGTGTTGAATTCCTGCTGCAGGTCCATGAACAGGTTCAGCACCTGGGCCTGGATCGACACGTCCAGCGCCGAGGTCGGTTCATCCGCCACCAGCACCTTGGGTTGCAGCATCATCGCCCGGGCCAGTGCGATCCGTTGGCGCTGGCCACCAGAGAACATGTGCGGGTAGCGCTGATAATGCTCGGGGCGCAGGCCCACTTGCTTCATCATCGCCTGGACCTTTTCGCGGCGCTCGGCGGCGGACAGGTTGGTGTTGATCAGCAGCGGCTCGCCCAGTTGGTCACCGACCTTCTGGCGCGGGTTCAACGAGGCGTACGGGCTCTGAAACACCATCTGCACGTCTTTGCGCAGTTGTTTGCGCTGGGCCTTGTCGGCGCCGGCAACTTCCTGGCCGGCGATTTTCAACGAACCCGAAGACGGCTCTTCAATCAAGGTCAGGGCGCGGGCCAGGGTGGATTTGCCGCAACCGGATTCGCCCACGACCGCGAGGGTCTTGCCGGCTTCCAGTTCGAACGACACACCATTGAGCGCGCGCACCAGGGCGTGGCCCTTGAACAGGCCACGGGACACTTCATAGTGACGGGTCAGGTCGCGGGCGGTAAGTACGACGGCCATTACGCCACCTCCTGATTCAGCGGGTAGAAGCAGCGGGCGAGGCTGTTGCTTTTCGGGTCAAGGCCCGGGCGTTGGGCGCGGCAGGATTCCTGCACGTACGGGCAGCGTGGCGACAGCAGGCAACCCTGCGGGCGGTCATAACGGCCCGGCACGATGCCCGGCAGCGTGGCCAGGCGCGTGGCGCCCAGGCTGTGCTCGGGAATCGCCTTGAGCAGCGCTTCGCTGTACGGGTGCGCCGGGATGTCGAACAACTGCGGCACCTGGCCGACTTCAACGGCTTGGCCGGCGTACATCACGCATACGCGCTGGGCGGTTTCCGCCACCACCGCGAGGTCGTGCGTGATCAGCACCAGGCCCATGTTCTGCTCTTTCTGCAAGGCCAGCAGCAGTTCCATGATCTGGGCCTGGATGGTCACGTCGAGTGCCGTGGTCGGTTCATCGGCGATCAGCAGCTTGGGCTCGCCGGCGATGGCCATGGCGATAGCCACACGCTGGCTCATACCACCGGACAACTGGTGCGGGTAGGCATCCATACGGCTGGCTGCGCCTGGGATTTCCACCTTTTCGAGCAGTTCGATGGCGCGCTTGCGTGCTTGCTTGCCAGACATTTTCAAATGCAGGCGCAGCACTTCTTCGATCTGGAAACCCACGGTGTAGCTGGGGTTCAGCGCGGTCATCGGGTCCTGGAACACCATCGCCAGGTCTTTGCCGACGATCTGCCGACGCTGGCGGTTGCTCAACTTGAGCATGTCCTTACCGTCGAAGTTCAGGGCGTCGGCGGTGACGATGCCGGGATGCTCGATCAGGCCCATCAGCGCCATCATGGTCACGGATTTACCCGAACCCGACTCGCCAACGATCGCCAGTACTTCGCCTTTGTCGACACAGATGTCGAGGCCATCAACCACCGGCACGGCGGTCTTGTCGCCGAAGCGCACATTGAGATTCTTGATTTCTAACAATGACATGGGAATCTCCTCAGGCGGCGTTCTTGAGTTTCGGGTCCAGCGCATCGCGCAGGCCGTCGCCCATCAGGTTGATTGCCAGCACGCTGAGCAAAATGGTCAAGCCAGGCAGGCTCACGACCCACCATGCACGTTCGATGTAGTCGCGGGCCGAAGCCAGCATGGTGCCCCACTCAGGGGTTGGCGGTTGTACGCCAAGGCCCAGGAAGCCAAGGGCGGCGGCATCGAGAATCGCCGAAGAGAAACTCAAGGTGGCCTGAACGATCAACGGTGCCATGCAGTTGGGCAACACGGTGACGAACATCAGGCGCGGCAGGCCGGCGCCAGCGAGGCGGGCGGCTGTTACGTAGTCACGGTTCAGTTCGCCCATCACCGCAGCGCGGGTGAGGCGCACATAGGACGGCAGTGACACGATCGCAATCGCAATCACGGTGTTGATCAGGCCAGGGCCGAGGATCGCCACAATGGCCACAGCCAGCAGCAGCGACGGCAGGGCCAGCATGATGTCCATCAAACGCATGATGGTTGGGCCGAGCATGCGCGGGAAGAAGCCGGCGAACAGACCCAGCAGGATCCCCGGGATCAACGACATCACCACCGACGACAAGCCGATCAGCAAGGACAGGCGCGAACCCTGGATGAGGCGCGAGAGCAAGTCACGGCCCAGTTCATCGGTGCCCAGCAGGAACTGAATCTGCCCACCTTCCAGCCAGGCTGGCGGGGTCAGCAGGAAGTCTCGGTATTGCTCGCTCGGGTTATGCGGGGCTACCCAGGGGGCGAACAGCGCGCAAAACACCACCAGCAACATGAACAACAGGCCGGCGACGGCGCCCTTGTTCTTGGAAAACGCTTGCCAGAATTCTTTGTACGGGGACGGGTACAGCAGGCTTTGATCGACTGCTACCGCGGGAGTAGGTGTGGTCATGGTCATGATCTCAGCGCTGGTGACGGATGCGTGGGTTGGCGAAGCCGTAGAGGATGTCCACTACGAAGTTCACCAGGATCACCAGGCAGGCGATTAACAGGATGCCGTTTTGCACCACGGGATAATCCCGTGCGCCAATGGCTTCGATCAGCCATTTGCCGATGCCGGGCCACGAGAAGATAGTTTCGGTCAACACAGCACCGGCCAGCAACGTGCCGACTTGCAGGCCGACTACAGTGAGAACCGGGATCAATGCGTTACGCAGGCCGTGAACGAATACCACGCGCGCCGGCGACAGGCCTTTGGCCTTGGCGGTGCGGATGTAGTCTTCGCGCAGTACTTCGAGCATCGACGAACGGGTCATCCGCGCGATAACGGCCAGCGGGATGGTGCCAAGCACGATGGCCGGCAGGATCAGGTGGTGCAACGCATCCCAGAACGCGTCCGGCTCGTCTGCCAGCAGGGTGTCGATCAGCATGAAGCCGGTGCGCGGCTCGATGTCGTAGAGCAGGTCGATACGCCCGGAAACCGGGGTCCAGCCCAGGCTTACCGAGAAGAACATGATCAGGATCAGGCCCCACCAGAAGATCGGCATCGAATATCCCGCGAGGGAGATGCCCATCACCCCATGGTCGAACAGGGATCCTCGCTTCAAGGCCGCGATCACCCCGGCTAACAGCCCCAGGATGCCGGCGAACAACAGGGCGGCCATGGACAGTTCCAGGGTCGCAGGGAAGAGGGCGGTGAATTCGGTCCACACGCTGGTGCGTGTGCGCAGCGATTCGCCGAGGTCGCCATGGGCGAGCTTGCCTACATAGTCAAAGTATTGCGCGTACAGCGGCTTGTTAAGGCCAAGGCGTTCCATTGCCTGTGCGTGCATCTCGGGGTCGACTCGTCGTTCGCCCATCATGACTTCGACGGGGTCGCCGGGGATCATGCGAATCAACGCAAACGTCAGCAACGTGATGCCGAAAAACGTGGGGATCAATAACCCCAGTCGGCGGGCAATAAAACTAAACATCTTGTTGTGTACCTCAATCAGCCGGTTAGGCAGGTTCGGCACCGTCAATGTCGACGGTGCCGAGCGTTTCTCTTATTTACTTCACCTGGGTGGTGGCGAAGTTATTTGTAGTCAGAGGGCTTTGGGTAAAGCCTTCGACGTTCTTGCGCATGGCGGTGAACATTTTCGGGTAAGCCATGGGAATCCATGGTTGGTCCTTGTCGAAAACGTCCATGGCTTGTTCATAGAGTGCAGCGCGCTGGGTGGGTTCAGCGATAGCGCGCGCCTTGTCGATCAAGTCTTGAAACTCTTTGTTACACCAGCGGGCGTAGTTTTCGCCGTTTTTCGCTGCATCGCAACTCAAGTTCGGGGTAAGGAAGTTATCCGGGTCCCCGTTATCCCCCGCCCAGCCGGCAGAGACCATGTCATGTTCGCCATTCTTGGCGCGTTTGAGCATTTCGCCCCATTCCATGACCTTGATGTTCACTTTCAGGCCGATTTGCGCCAAATCCGCCTGCATTCGCTGGGCGCCGAGCATTGGGTTGGGGTTGGTCGGGCCGCCGCCGTTACGGGTGAACAGGGTGATCTCGGTGCCTTCCGGTACGCCGGCTTCCTTGAGCAGGGCGCGGGCCTTGTCGAGGTCACGGGGCGGGTTTTTCAGCTTGTCGCTGAAACCCAGCAGCGTGGGCGGGTACGGGCCGGTGGCGTCGATCGCGTTGCCTTTGCCGTACAGGGACTCGTTGTAGCCTTTCTTGTCGAACGCGATGTTGATCGCGTGACGCACCCGCGCGTCGCTCATGTACTTGTGGGTCGTGTTCAAGGCGGTGTAGGCGGTGGTCATCGCGGCCAGTTCCGCCACCTTCAGGTTCGGGTCTGCCTTCATGCTCGGCACGTCATCCGGTTTCGGATACAGCGCGATCTGGCATTCGTTGGCCTTGAGTTTTTGCAGGCGCACGTTGTTGTCAGTGGTGATGGCCAGGATCAACGGATCAGCCGGTGGCTTGCCACGGAAGTAGTCCGGGTTGGCCTTGAAGCGCACTTGGGCGTCTTTGGCGTAGCGAGTGAAGATGAACGGGCCGGTGCCGATAGGCTTGGCGTTCAGGTCATCGGTCTTGCCGGACTTGAGCAACTGGTCGGCGTATTCGGCGGAGTGAATCGAGGAAAACGCCATGGCCAGGTCGGACAGGAACGGTGCTTCAGGACGGGTCAGGGTGAAGACAACAGTATGCTCGTCAGTCTTCTCTACGCTCTTGAGCAGTTCCTTGAAGCCCATGCTTTCAAAGTACGGGTAGCCCACGTTGGACTTGTTGTGCCACGGGTGATTCGGGTCCAGCTGGCGCTGGAAGCTCCAAAGCACGTCGTCGGCGTTCATGTTGCGCGTGGGTTTGAAGTAGTCGGTGGTGTGGAACTTGATGTCGTCACGCAGGTGAAAAGTGTAGGTCAGGCCATCGGCGCTGATTTGCGGCAGGTCCTTGGCGAGCGCCGGGATCACTTCGGTGGTGCCGGGCTTGAAGTCCACCAGGCGGTTGAAGATGGTTTCAGCCGCGGCGTCAGCGGTGACGGCCGTGGTGTACAGGACCGGATCGAAGCCTTCCGGGCTGGCTTCGGTGCAGACGACCAGCGGTTTGGCCGAGATGCCGACGGCGACGCTCAACAGCGCAGCGGCAATGGCAGCTTGTAACGGGAGCATTTTCATCTAAGAGCCCTCTGCAATCGATTGGACCAGACAAGCGTAGGCGGCGGGCTCGTCCTGAGCCCGCCGCCGACCTGGCGCTAATTAAAGGATGTTGAACGGGATGGTGGTGACCAGGCGGAACTCACGCAGGTTGCCGTCAGCCTGGTTTTCGCTGGCGCGGTGAGTCACGTAGGTACCACGGAAGGTAGTGGCCTTGAGCGGGCCGCTTTGGACCGCGTAAGCCGCGCCTACACCGTATTCCTGGTGTTTTTCGCCGTCTTGGGCCTGAATGCCGTTGTAAGCAAAGCCAGCACGGCCGCCGTCGCCGGTGTAGTGAGTGCCGTCGATGCCCCAGCCGCGAGCCGAGTAGATGTTGAACTTCAGGCCCGGCACGCCGTATTCGGCCATGTTGATGCCGTAGGCAATCTGGAAGGACTTCTCGTTCGGACCGTTAAAGTCGGACGTCAGGGAGTTGGCCAGGTAGATGCCGTTGGTTTCGTGCAGGTAGTCGAAGTACTCGTCACCGTTCACAGCTTGGTACGAGAAGGTCAGGCTGTGAGCCTGGTGGGTCAGGCCGAACGACAGCGAGTAGGTGTCGTTGTCGATCTTGCCCATCAACTTTTTGCCTTCGTCGACGGTCTTGTAGTAGTTCAGGCCAGTGGTCAGCGACAGGGTCTGGCTGTCACCCAGCTCGTGGGTAGCGCCGAAGTAGTACTGGTTCCAGAAGTCTTCCACGTTAGCGGCAAACAGGCTGGTCTTCAGGCTCTTGAATGGCTGGTAGTTGACGCCAAAGGTGTTGACCTTGTCGGTTTCCTGGCGGCCATTGCCATATTCACTGCGAAATTTCGACAGGCTCTGCTCGGTCCGTGGCGAAACGCGGTCAAACACGCCGCCCTGGAACGACAGGTTGCTGAACTCTTCGCTGTTGAAGCTCACACCTTCGAAGCTCGAAGGCAGCGCACGGTTACCGATGGTGTCGATGATGCCGCTGCTGAAGTTCTGGCGACCGGCGGTCAAGGTGGTGTTCGAGACACGCAACTTGACGTTGGCCAGGCCCAGTTTGCTCCACTGGTCTACAGCGTCGCCGTCGGAGTCGGCCAGGGTACGGTTGGAACCGCCCTTGATGTCGCGCTTGCTACGGTCCAGGACCACGGCGTTGTAGACCGCCACTTCAGTGCTCACGCCCACGGTGCCTTGGGTGAAGCCCGAGGTAGCGTTGAGGATAGTACCTTGCACCCAGTTGGTACGGTAATTGTCAGTACGGGCTTCGCCGTGCTTCTGGTAGGTGAACTTGCTGCCGCGGAAGCGTTGTTCGTTGGAGAACCAGTTACGGGTTGTACCGCCCAGGCTGAATCCATCGATAAAGCCTTTGGCCTCGCTTTGGGCGCTGGTGCCGGCCAATGTGGTTGGAACGAAGTCCTGGCTTGCAGGTTCAGCGTAGGCCGTGGCCGTGATGCTGCTGATGGCCAGGGCCAGTAGCGCGGTGCTGCTCAGTTTCATGGGTGAAGCTCCTTTGGTTCTCTTTTTAATGCCGGTCTTTTTAGGTGAACCGGCTATTGGGTGTGTAACTCGTTCAAGCCTTTGCAAACGTTTGCCCTTGGCTAAAAGCCGAAATAAGGCTGCACGTTTGCAGCAAGGTGAATTCTCACCCTGCGCAATCCGGTTATTTTTTTATGGGGTAATGCTGACGCCCGAGAACACGTTGCGGCCGAAGGGGCTCACTTTAAAACCTTCGACTTTGGCGCTTAACGGCTGGTTGACCGTCGAGTGGGCGACTGGCGTGATCGGCACCTGTGTTTTAAGCAGTTGCTGCGCCTGTTTGTACAGAACAGTCCTTTGTTCGCGGTCGGTCACGACCTTGGCTTGCTTGATCAGCTTGTCGTACGCCGGGTCACACCACATCGAGTAGTTGTTCCCGCCGATGGCGTCGCAGCTGTAGAGGGTGCCGAGCCAGTTGTCCGGGTCACCGTTGTCGCCGGTCCAGCCGATCAGGCTGATGTCGTGCTCGCCATTCTTGGTGCGCTTGATGTATTCGCCCCATTCATAGCTGACGATCTTGACCTTGAGGCCAATCTTGGCCCAATCGCTTTGCAGCATTTCTGCCATCAGCTTGGCGTTGGGGTTGTACGGCCGTTGCACCGGCATCGCCCACAGGGTGATCTCGGTGCCTTCCTTCACGCCGGCAGCCTTGAGCAATTGCTTGGCTTTTTCCGGGTTGTAGGCGGCGTCCTTGATGGTGTCGTCGTAAGACCATTGGGTCGGCGGCATGGCGTTGACCGCCAGTTGCCCCGCGCCCTGGTACACGGCGTTGAGAATGCTCTGCTTGTTCACCGCCATGTCCAGGGCCTGGCGCACCTCGAGCTGGTCAAATGGCTTGTGCCGCACGTTATAGGCGATGTAGCCGAGGTTGAAGCCTGGCTTGGTCAGCAGTTGCAGCTTCGGGTCGGCTTTCAGGGCTTCGACGTCGGCCGGGCGTGGGTGCAGGGTGATCTGGCATTCGCCGGCCTTGAGCTTTTGCACCCGCACCGAGGCGTCGGTGTTGATCGCAAAAATCAGTTGGTCGAGCTTCACGCGGCTCGGGTCCCAGTACTGTTTGTTGCCGGTGTAGCGAATCTGCGAGTCTTTCTGGTAGCGCTGGAATACGAACGGCCCGGTGCCGATCGGCTTCTGGTTGATGTCGCTGGGCTTGCCCGCCTTGAGCAGGTGGTCGGCGTATTCAGCCGACAGGATCGAGGCGAAGCTCATGGCGATGTTCTGGATAAACGCGGCGTCGACCGTATTGAGGGTCATCACCACGGTGTGCGGGCCGGTTTTCTCGACCTTCGCGATATTCTTGTTCAGGCTCATCCCGTTGAAGTACGGGAACTCGGTGGGGTAGGCCTTGCGGAACGGGTGTTCGGGGTCAAGCATGCGATTGAAGGTGAACAGCACGTCGTCGGCGTCGAAATCACGCGTGGGCTTGAAGTCTTTGTTGCTGTGGAATTTCACCCCTTCACGCAGGTGGAAGGTGTAGGTCAGGCCGTCTTCGGAAATATCCCAACTGGTTGCCAGGCCCGGTACGACATTGGTCGCGCCTTTTTCGAACTCGGCCAGGCGGTTGTAGATAGGCTCGGCAGCGTCGTTGTCGGTGGCCGCCGTGTATTGAGCAGTGTCGAAGCCAGCCGGGCTGCCTTCGGAGCAAAACACCAGGCTCTTTTTATCGGCTGCCTGGCCCATCGAGGCCACAGCCAACAGGCTGGTGCCGAATATCGCGGATAGAACGGTAGTATGGCGCATGACAATCCCAATCCTTGTTTGTTGTTTTCGTCAGTGAGCAATCGCAAGGCCTGGGCCTTGCGACATCACTGATCCCACAACGGCAGTTGCCATACAGAGACGATGCTTCTGCCGTACCACGACGTTATGAGTCGGGAGCCTGGCAGTAAATGCAACGAATCTGACAGACCTTGTAGGCAACGGAGCCGCAATTCGCAGTTAACGGCCGTAGGACGGCAGCTAGTGCGAATGTGGTCTGTTTCCTACGGTCTTGGCGGATGCAATAACGGCGACGTTATGAAACGTCGCCGCCAGAGATCTTTACTTGCCGCTTACGCTCACGCCGTAGAAGGAGTTCAAGCCAAATGGGCTGATCTTGAAGTCCTGCACGTTGTTGCGCATGGGTTGATACACCGTCGAGTGCGCGATAGGTGTCATCGGGACTGCATCTTTGAGGATATGTTGCGCCTGCTTGTACAGCTCGGTGCGTTTGGCTACGTCGGAAGTCGCCTTGGCTTCTTTCACGATGCCGTCGAATTTCTTGTCGCACCACTTGGAGAAGTTGTTGCCGGCCAGGGAATCGCAGCCGAACAGCACGTTCAGCCAGTTGTCCGGGTCACCATTGTCGCCGCTCCAGCCAATGATCATGGCCTGGTTCTCGCCGCCTTTGGAGCGCTTGATGTACTCGCCCCACTCGTAGCTGACGATGTTCACTTTCAGGCCGATCTGTTTCCAGTCGTTCTGCAGCATCTCGGCCATCAGCTTGGCATTCGGGTTGTACGGGCGTTGAACCGGCATGGCCCACAGGGTGATCTCGGTGCCTTCTTTAACGCCGGCTTCCTTGAGCAGTTCCTTGGCCTTGGCCACGTCGTGCGGAGCATCCTTGATGGTGGTGTCGTACGACCACTGGGTTGGCGGCATGGCGTTGACAGCCAGTTGGCCTGCGCCCTGGTAAACCGAGTCGATGATCTGCTGCTTGTTCACCGACATGTCCAGGGCTTCACGCACCCGGATGTCCGACAGCGGGTTAGGCGCGGTCTGGCCCTTGAGCACCGGCATCACGTTGTAGGCGATGTAGCCCAGGTTGAAACCGGCCTGGTGCGGCAGTTTCAGGTCCTTGTCTTCACCCAGCGCCTTGAGGTCGGCTGGACGCGGGAACAGGGTGACCTGGCATTCGTTTTTCTTCAGCTTCTGGATACGCACCGACGGGTCGGTGGTGATGGCGAAGATCAGGTTGTCGATCTTCACATCGGAAGGGTTCCAGTAATCCTTGTTGCCGGTGTAGCGGATGTTGGAGTCTTTCTGGTAGCTCTTGAACACGAACGGACCAGTGCCGATTGGCTTCTGGTTGATGTCCTGGGCCTTGCCTTCCTTCAACAGCTGGGCGGCGTATTCAGCCGACTGGATGGAGGCGAAGCTCATGGCCAGGTTCTGGATAAAGGCGGCGTCCACAGTGCCAAGGGTGAACTTGACGGTGTGGGCATCGACTTTCTCGATGTTCTTGATGTTGGTGTCCATACCCATGTCCGTGAAGTACGGGAACTCGGTTGGGTAGGCTTTACGGAATGGATCGTCTTTATTGATCATCCGGTTGAAAGTGAACAGTACGTCGTCAGCCGTGAATTCACGAGTTGGCTTGAAGTACGGGGTGGTGTGGAACTTGACGCCTTCACGAAGGTGGAAGGTGTACGTCAGGCCATCCGGGGAAACGTCCCAGGTAGTGGCCAGCCCAGGAATCACGGCGGTGCCGCCGCGCTCAAACTGGGTCAGACGGTTGAACATGGTTTCGGCCGAAGCATCGAAGTCTGTTCCGGTGGTGTACTGGCCTGGGTCAAAACCGGCCGGGCTCCCTTCGGAGCAGAACACCAGATTGCTCGCCGCTTGGGCGAAAGGTGCAGCAGCCATTAAACCGGCGCTGACTAATAACGGAATGACTGCGTGTTTAAGCATGTTGGCCTCATGATTTGTTGTCATTTTTGGTAGTGAGGGCGACCTCGTGAGTCGACCTGCGGATACTTATGCAGGGGCCATACCCATTGCAAGATGTTGAGAGCCTACAACGGCTAAACAGTGGTACGAACGTACACGAATGTCGCATATGTGTAAGTTCAGACACATTTACGCACTTTTGAAGGGTTTTTTCGGTGCAGTGAGCGCACCACAAATGCCCAGCCGAGGCGTCTGGCGCACTCGGTTGGGGCGGGGCTGTTACTTATTCAGACTGACGCCATAGAAGGGGGTAAGCCCAAACGGGCTGATCTTGAAATCCTGCACTTCCTTTCGAAGTGGCTGGAAAACCGTCGAGTTCGCGATAGGCGTTATAGGTACCTGTTCCTTAAGGATTTTTTGTGCCTGTTGATACCACTTGATCCGCTGCTCGCGGTCGCTGCTGACCTTCGCTTCCTGCACCAGCTTGTCGTACGCCGGGTTACACCATTTCGCGTAGTTGCTGCCCTTCACCGCAGCACAACTGTAGAGCACGCCGAGCCAGTTATCCGGGTCACCGTTGTCGCCCGTCCAGCCGTAGATCATCACGTCATGCTCGCCGGCCTTGGCGCGTTTGATGTACTCGCCCCACTCATAGCTGACGATATTGGCCTTGATGCCGATCTTGTCCCAATCCTGCTGGATCATCTGGGCCGACATTCGGGCGTTGGGGTTGGACGCGCGTTGAACCGTCATCGCCCACAGGTTGATGGTGGTACCTGGTGCAACCCCTGCTTCTTTTAGTAGCGCCCGAGCCTTGGCCGGATCGTAGGGCGCGTCCTTGATGGTGGGGTCATAAGACCACTGCGCCGGCGGTAATGCGTTCTGCGCCAATTGCCCGGCGCTTTGGTACACCGCTTTGATGATGGCCGGCTTGTCGATGGCCATGTCCAGGGCCTGGCGCACCTTTAGCTGGTCCAGCGGCGGGTGGGTCACGTTGTAGGCGAGAAAGCCCAGGTTGAAACCGGCCTGCTGAAGCACCCGCAGGTTGGGGTCCTGTTTCATCACGTCGATGTCGGAAGGTCGCGGGTAACCGCTCACCTGGCATTCACCGGCCTTGAGCTTTTGCAGGCGCACGGCGGCATCCGGGGTGATCGAGAACACCAGGTTGTCGAGCTTCACATCCTCAGGCTTCCAATACTGGGTGTTGGCGCTGTAGCGAATCTGCGAATCCTTCTGGTAACGCTTGAACACGAACGGCCCGGTGCCCACCGGCTTCTGGTTGATGTCGGCGGCCTTGCCTTCCTTGAGCAACTGCGCGGCGTATTCGGCGGATTGCACCGAGGCGAAGCTCATGGCCAGGTTTTGCACGAAGGAGGCGTCAACGTTATTGAGGTTGAAGCGCACGGTGTGCTCGTCGAGTTTTTCGACGCTTTTTATCGTGGTGTTCAATCCCATGTCGGTGAAGTAGGGCGATTCCGACGGGTAGGCTTTACGAAACGGGTTCTCGGGATCCAGCAGGCGCTGGAAGGTGAACAGCACATCGTCGGCGTTGAAGTCGCGGGTGGGGGTGAAGTAGTCGGTGGTGTGGAACTTGACGCCGTCCCGCAGGTGGAAGGTATACGTCAGCCCGTCTGTGGATACGTCCCAGCGGGTTGCCAGGCCGGGTTCGACTTCTGTGCCGCCGCGCTTGAACTGGGTCAGGCGGTTGAACACGGTTTCGGCGGACGCGTCAAAGTCGGTGCCGCTGGTGTACTGGCTGGGGTCGAAACCGGCGGGGCTGGCTTCGGAGCAATAGACCAAGGTGCTGGCCGCCTGGGCCATCGGCAGAAACGCCAGCAGGCCGGTGGCAAGGAGCAGCGGTTTTAAGGTGATTCTTTCCATGGAGACCCCTGAAATGGCAGGTGAACGCTGCGCAAACGAAAACGGCGGTCACCGAGGTTACCGCCGTTCAGGTTTATCAGGTAGAGGGCAGGGGGCCAGGCGCTGTGCTTGTTAGCCCTCTATTGGCAACTGCGCGTTTTAAACATCGGTTACAACGGACAGTTGAACACTGCTGGGTGCGTGCTTCTCGATAATGTAGGGATTGCTGTCCGTGCCGATTTCATTGCTCTCCCTTATGGTAAATGTGCGTCTGGTCGTGATCTCGACGCCAGGCACCTTCATCAGATCCTGGTCGGGATTCGAAACAGGGTTTTTGGAAACAACGCTGACCCGCGCGCTGTTATCAATGGGGTCGTATTCGATAGTGAACCTGGTCTCTCCTCCGCTGAGGTAATACCCGTCCTTGAGCCCGGAATCCAGCCCGTTTATGTACTGGGTGGCGGGTGCCAGAGAGCCTTGGTGGGCGACTTCAGAGATACGCGCGCGCATCAATGGGTTGGGAACTATCTCTTCGAATTGCTGCAGCCTTCCCGCTTTAAGCCCATCCTCGGTAGTGGCAGCGCTACTGAGCATTTTGCCGAGCCCGGGTTTTGCTTTGTTGATCACCAAGTAGTCGAAACGGTGAATGTCTTTTACAAAGCTGTCCGAGTAGTCGCCTGTGCCTAATGGGCTGGGCCTGGCTTTTTCGGCGTCCAGGACCGTGAAGTTTTCTTCTTCCAGCGCCCAGGAAACCTGGAATTTTTTTTCGGTGACCACCCCGTTCACTTGTTGGGTGTTTTGAACGGAATGCTCATATTTGACGTTTTCATCAAACCGCAAATATTCATCAATCTTTTCGGCTCCCTTGGTTTCCAGCCCGTTCACCTCGAAATTTTTCGCGATGGGTGAAGGAGGCCTCTGTTCGATGGAGGACGACGAAGACGAACTGCGGTTCCACGGCCATCCGCCCTTGCCAGTTGACCGCACCCATTCACCGTCGCGGGCATGGTTCACCGTCATCACGGGTTTGCGGGTAATGGGGTCAATAATCTGCACGTAGTTGTCACTGAGTTTGAAATCCCCCCTGATCTCGTACACCTTGCTGACGCCTGTGTCGTCGGTGTGCCGGATTAACCACTGGTCGGCGCCGTTACCGTCCTTGACCTGATAAATGCCCTTGGCGTTGGGTGTGCCAGTGGCAATTAAATGATCACCGTCTGCTACCGCATGGCCACTGATAGTGCCGGCCTGCGAAGGCTGTAGCCGATCAGGCAAGCCACGGCCGGTACGGCCCTCTTGCAGCGTGTTGATGGGGGTTGCCTGGCTGGGTAACGTCGCTGCGTTCTCGCCCGGTGCTGCAAACGGGTCTTCGACCTTCCCGCTGGCGCCGCCGGCCGAGAACAGCGTGTTAAGCGCGCCATCGAAGGCTTTCCAAGCGCCGTCGCTGCGTTCTGCCTGGTTGTCGCCCGAGGCGGCTTTTTCCGCACCCAATGCCAGTTCCGTGACACCGAGCACAGCGGCTATGGCGGCGACGGGCGCAGCGATTGGCGCCATGGGCGCGACCAACTTCGCAGCGGCGCATATGTTATTGAGCCAGGTGTCTCGGGTTACCTCGCTGTTGGATTTAATCGCGATGTCCGCATCGCTGATCATCCGTTCCTTCGTCTGGTCACGCATTTGGCTGAAAACATCACCTTCGATGCGCACATAGTTGCGATCAATGGTTTCGCCTTCCATCTGTGACCAATCACCATTGCCCAAGTGATCGAGCGAGGAGTCGACACCGAATTTTCCGAACACGCCGCCATCCTGGCGGTTGTACAGGGAGAAGTGCGAAGCGAGCGCCTCGCGTTTTTTCGGGTCCTTGGCTTGCTCAACCACCCATTCGTCCATCTTGTCCAGGGACGCAAACTTCAGGAATGCCGGCGTGGCACCTGGGATGTAGAGAATTTGCGTACCGTCACGCCGGTTGTTTTGATAGTTGTACTGCCCATCATCCAGGGCCGCGAACCGGATAATGTCGCTGGAGCCCCAGCCATTGATGTCAAACGAATAGGCCCGCAACTGGTGTTTGGCCGGTGCGTCTGCCTGCAGCTGGGCGACGGTCAGCGGTGCGTTTTCATCCTCGGGAACATTGGAGGCTGCCTTCATCACCAGTCGATAGTCATCCCGGGTGAACTGGTGTTCGGCCGGCATCAGCTTCTTTTCGAGGGCGGGCCTGGTGTCATTCGCGCTCAGTTGCTCGCGTGCCTGTTGAATAAACTGCCCTTTCAAGGCCGTGCGGTAATCTGCGCCCTTGGCGCTCCAGAAATCGTCTATTTTTGCACTCATGCGCGCCTGGAAGTCAGTTTTCCAACTGCCGTGCATCAGCGTCGAAGGGGCCAGGGGAAACTGATTGTGGGCACCGTAACCGCCCTTGGTGCTGTCTCCGCGTCCGACCTTGTAGATCCCGGCTTCGGCGTCAAGTTGGCCGGGGATTTGGTCATGTTCCGAGAAATTATCCAGTAACGCGTCCGGAAGGCGTTTGGAATAAAACGGTTCTTCATCCATGTGCATCGCGCCGGTCGCCGTGCCGGGCGAGGCATTTTGGGTGTGACGGAAGCGATTGAAATACAGGCTGTCGGGGTCTACGTGTTTCTGGCCGGTCTCTTTTTCGATCAACTCCCCAGCCCATTTTTTGGCTTCGTTGTGCACATTCGGGTAAGCCGTTGCCACCTCGCTCGTCAGGCGGGCAAAGGCCAACTTTTGCGGTGCGGCTAGATAAGATTGCCCGGCATCAGCCTTCTGTATTTCCAGGGCCTGCGCCGAGCGCAGGTTGGCAGGCCGCAGGGGGTCGTTTGGGGCAATGACATCGAAAGATTTGTTCTGATCGAGTCGACGGATTTGCGCCCTGCCCTCAGCCAGGTTGGCGGGGAGGGGCATGCCATAGAAACCCGCGACCACCTTCACGGAGACGTCCACGGTATTTTCGCCAGAGCGTATGCGTAACTCCTGGGCGGCGCGGGGGGCAATGACTTTGCCGGACGCAAGCAGTGGCCCTGAAACTTGTCCCCAGCCAGTGCCGTCGGTGAGAGAGAAGTCTTTTTTCGTACCGTCGACTTTGGCAGACATGGCACCGGTGGACGGGACAATCGTCAGGCTGGAGGGGTCAATTTTTTGCTCGCGCATCCAACCCTGGATAATCGGGTGCTCAAGTTGCGAGCGATGCAGTTCAAGCCATTGGCCCAACACCGTATCGGCCGCCACCTTGATAAAACCGGGCGGATGACCCTCGACCTTGCGCTGTATTGCCGCGATGTACGCCTGGAGCAGGGCGGAGTCGCCTGGCGCCGGCGCCTCAACGTGTCGCGGTTGCGTCGGTGCAGAGGCCTGCGTGTTGTGGGCGCTGGAAGGTGGATTGGGGAGCGCCGTCATTAAAGCTGCCTGCGGCGAGGAATGGCTATTTACGCTCAGCATGGACGGGGACAAATGATGGGACATGGTTGCGGTACTCGATAGTGGTTAGGACACATACCCGCAGAGCAATCCCTGTCAGCGTGGGGGGTATACATAGGTGTCGGAAAACGGATATCGATTCCGTAGTGCAGTCAGTAGTCAATTGCAGGATGTGTTGTCACTCCTAAAAAACCGTGCCTGCCCGAAGTTTCGTGGGTGGGGCGGTGCGGTTTCATACAGGCAAAAAAAACGCTGCCCGTAGGCAGCGTCATTGCAATCCAGGTACTGCTTGATCAGGGCATCTGGACTTCGATTACACCATCAGCGGTCATATTGACCTGGCTGGTACCTGCCTCGACTTCCGGCGTCGGTGCCGAATCCATCGCCGCGGCTTTCATCATCATCCCGCCGCGGGCATACGGTTGCGGGTAACCGTTGGTATTGAAATTCAAGTTAACGATCTTGTAGCCCTTGCCGCCCAGTGCCTCGGTGGCCAGTTGTGCGCGGGCCTTGAACGCGGTGACGGCTTCCTTGAGCAACGCATCTTCGCTGGCCTTGCGGGTCGGGTTGGCGATGGCGAAGTCCATGCTGTCCATTTTCAGGTTGGTCAGCATGTCGCCGGTGAGTTTGGACAGGGCGGCGAAGTCGGCACTTTCCATGCGCAGTTCAGCGCGTTCACGCCAGCCGGTGATTTTCTGGTTCTTGTTGTCGTAGATCGGGTAGCTGTTGCGGCTGCCCTGGCGCAAGGTCACGCCTTTGACTTCGCGGGCCTGGGCCAGCGCCTTGTTCATGGTGGTGGTAATTTCGGCGGCCAGCTTGGCCGGGTCGGTGTTCTGCGACTCGGTGTACAGGGTGACGATCATCTGGTCGCGCGCCACTTCCTGGCTGACTTCGGCGCGCAGGGCAATCTGGTTGTAATGCAGTTCATCAGCGGCCATGGCAGGCAGGCTGGCGAGGGTGGCGGCGCCGAGGGTGATAACGGCAGCACTGCGAATGAAACGTGACATGGAAGCTCCTTGAGATGTTCGTGTTCGGTAAGACTGTAGACGCAAGGTTTCAGTTCTTCGGGTTTACACAATCGCTACAAGTTGGCAGTTGCCGACGAACGGTCATGTTCCTGACCCCTGCGTCAAAGAGCCACACACGCCGTGCCAGGGCAGTCGCTTCGTTTATACTCCGTGCGATCCGCCTGCAGCGCTCATCGGGAGAGCTCATGCTCGCCGCCGTAAAACTGACTTCCGCCACCCGCCAGAACCTTTGGCGCCTGACGTTTATCCGCACCCTGGTACTGGCCGCACAGGCCGGTTCGGTGGGGCTTGCCTATTGGTTCAAGCTGTTGCCATTGCCTTGGTTGCAGTTGGCCGTGACCCTCGGTTTCTCCACGGTGCTGTGCGTATTTACGGTGATCCGGCTGCGTACCACCTGGCCGGTAACCGAGCTGGAATACGCCCTGCAACTGGCCTGCGACCTGTTTATCCACAGTGTGTTGCTGTACTTTTCGGGCGGTTCCACCAACCCTTTCGTGTCCTATTACCTGGTGCCGCTGACCATTGCCGCAGTTACCTTGCCGTGGCGTTATTCGGTGGTGCTGTCGGGTATCGCCCTGACCCTGTACACCTTGCTGTTGGCGCAGTTCTACCCGTTGCAGACCTTCCCCATCGCCCGCGAAAACCTGCAGATCTACGGCATGTGGTTGAGCTTCGCCCTGTCGGCGGCGGTCATCACCTTCTTTGCCGCGCGGATGGCCGAAGAGCTGCGCCGCCAGGAAGAACTGCGCGCCATTCGCCGTGAAGAGGGGCTGCGCGACCAACAGTTATTGGCCGTCGCCACCCAGGCGGCCGGCGCGGCCCATGAATTGGGTACGCCGCTGGCGACCATGAGCGTATTGCTCAAGGAAATGACCCAGGACCACCACGACCCGGCCCTGCAAGATGACCTGAGTGTGCTGCAGGAACAGGTCAAGCAGTGCAAGCTGACCTTGCAGCAACTGGTGCGCGCCGCCGAGGCTAATCGCCGCCTGGCCGTGGAGATGCAAGACGTGACCCAGTGGCTGGACGAAGCCCTGAACCGCTGGCACCTGATGCGTCCCGAAGCCAGTTACCGTTTCCACCTGCTGGGCCAGGGCGCTGTGCCGCGCATGGCGCCGCCGCCGGACCTGACCCAGGCGCTGCTGAACCTGCTGAACAACGCCGCCGATGCCTGCCCGGAAGGGTTGGAAGTGACCCTGAACTGGGACGCGGAAGACCTCACCATCAGCATTCGCGACCACGGTGCCGGTGTACCGCTGGCGATTGCCGAGCAGATCGGCAAGCCATTCTTTACCACCAAGGGCAAAGGCTTCGGCCTGGGCCTGTTTTTGAGCAAGGCCAGCGTGACCCGCGCGGGTGGCTCAGTGAAACTCTATAGTCATGAGGAAGGCGGCACGCTCACCGAGCTGCGCCTGCCCCGTGTCGCACGAGGAGACATCGATGAGTGACGAGATCCAAGTCGAAGGCGAAGAACTGCCGCACCTGCTGCTGGTAGATGACGACGCCACCTTTACCCGCGTGATGGCCCGCGCCATGAGCCGTCGTGGCTTTCGCGTGAGTACCGCAGGCTCCGCCGAAGAAGGCCTGGCCATCGCCACGGCCGACCTGCCGGAATACGCCGCCCTGGACCTGAAAATGGACGGCGACTCCGGCCTGGTGCTGTTGCCCAAGCTGCTGGAGCTGGACCCGGAAATGCGCGTGGTGATCCTCACCGGCTATTCGAGCATTGCCACCGCTGTCGAGGCGATCAAGCGGGGCGCCTGCAATTACCTGTGCAAACCGGCAGACGCCGACGACGTGCTGGCGGCCCTGCTTTCCGAGCACGCCGACCTCGACACCCTGGTGCCGGAAAACCCGATGTCGGTGGACCGCCTACAGTGGGAACACATCCAGCGCGTGCTGACCGAGCACGAAGGCAACATCTCCGCCACTGCCCGCGCCCTGGGCATGCATCGCCGGACGCTGCAGCGCAAGTTGCAAAAGCGCCCGGTCCGACGTTGAACGGCGACTGAACAACCTGCTTCAGGCTGCACGGAGCCCCGGATCGATCAGCTATGATCGATCCGACGCCTGTTCTTTATTTCCTACCGAGCCTGAACAATGAATCAGAACGCTGAGTATTCCGCGGTCAACGACGCGGTGCGTGGGCAATTTTTAAGGAAAGTATGGGCGCTGATCACCCCTTACTGGCGCAGCGAAGAGAAGGGCCAGGCCTGGCTGTTGCTGCTGGTGGTGCTGGGCTTGTCGCTGTTCAGCGTGGCGGTGTCGGTATGGTTCAACAGCTGGAACCGCGACTTCTACAACGCCCTCGAAAAGAAGGACTACGACGCCTTCACCCACTTGCTGATGTACTTCAGCGTGATTGCCGTGGTGGCGATCGTGACTGGCGTGTTCACCTCCTATTTGCAACAGATGCTCACCATCCGCTGGCGGCGCTGGCTGACCGAAACCTATTTCGCCAAGTGGTTGAGCCAGAAGAACTACTACCACCTGGAATACGGCGGCTACACCGATAACCCCGACCAGCGTATCTCCGAAGACCTCAACGCGTTCACCAGCAGCACCTTGAGCCTGGGGCTGGGCTTTATCAGCAACCTGGTGAGCCTGGTGTCGTTCTCGGTGATTTTGTGGGGCGTGTCCGGCAGCATCGAAGTGTGGGGCATCACCATTCCCGGCTACATGTTCTGGGCGGCGCTGGTGTATGCCGTGCTGGGCAGTTGGTTGACTCACTTGATTGGTCGAAAATTGATCAGCTTGAGTAACCGTCAACAGCGCTTTGAGGCCGACTTGCGTTTCAGCCTGGTGCGGGTGCGGGAGAACGCCGAGAGCATCGCGCTGTTCAATGGCGAGCCTAATGAACACCAGCAACTGAGTACGCGTTTCGGGCGGGTGTGGAGCAACTTCTGGAGCATCATGCAGCTCAAGAAGCGCCTGAATTTTTTCACCAGCGGTTACTCGCAGATCGCGATCATCTTCCCGTTTGTGGTGGCTGCGCCGCGCTATTTTTCCGGGCAGATAGAGCTGGGTGTATTGATGCAGGTCGCCAGTGCGTTTGGCAGTGTGCAGGGCAGCCTGAGCTGGTTTGTGGATGCGTACACCGTGTTGGCCAGTTGGCGTGCTACGTGTGATCGTTTGCTGAGTTTTGGCCAGGCGATGGAAGACAACGAAGGCCGCAACATGGGCATCGAGTTGCAACGCCAAGGCGGTGATTTGCAGGTGAGCAACCTCAATCTGGACCTGGCGGATGGTCGGCACCTGCTTGACGGCGCCAACCTGACCGTCGCCGAAGGTGAGCGCCTGATGGTCAGCGGTCGTTCCGGCAGCGGCAAATCCACCTTGCTGCGGGCCATGGGCAATTTGTGGCCAAACGGGCATGGCAACATTCGTTTGCCGGCCGAGCGTTATCTGTTCCTGCCGCAGAAGCCGTATTTGCCGATTGGCACGTTGCGGGGTGTATTGAGTTATCCACAGGAGGAGGGCGCCTACCCGGCGGAACGTTATGCACAGGTGCTGGAAACCTGCCGCCTGGCGCATCTGATTCCGCGGTTGGACGAAGCTAACCACTGGCAGCGGATGTTGTCGCCGGGTGAGCAGCAGCGTTTGGCGTTTGCCCGGGCGTTGTTGTTTGAACCGCAATGGCTGTACATGGATGAGGCCACGTCGGCGATGGACGAAGAGGACGAGGCGGCGCTGTATCAGGCGTTGATCGATGAGTTGCCGGGCTTGAGCATTGTCAGCGTTGGGCATCGCAGCAGCCTCAAGCGTTTCCATGGGCGGCATGTGCGGATCGAGAACGGCCAGTTGGTGGAGCAGGTGCTGGTTTGAGTCTTTGGGGCATATCCGTTTCTTCGGTAACGGCGGCTTAGGGTTCCGCTCTTACAGCCACCCCTTTCAAGGTCTTGGTTTAAAATCCCCCAACCGATTCAGTCAGGAC
>NZ_JBUZVP010000030.1:0-100093 GCF_055409485.1 Pseudomonas sp. A125 | reverse complement strand
AAACCTTTTCCCACATAGTCTCGTCGTCCTGACTGAATCGGTTGGGGGATTTTAAACCAAGACCTTGAAAGGGGTGGCTGTAAGAGCGGAACCCTAAGCGGCCGTTACCTAAATAACGGATATACACACCATCCACCCCCAACCCCTCAATCAGGCCACTTTTTCAGCCGCCTGACCGTCCCGCTCCGCCACCAATCGCCGAGTCAGCGGAATCAGCCGCCTGCCATAGTCGATCGCATCATTCAGCGGATCAAACCCACGAATCAAAAAGGTCGTAATACCCAAGTCGTAATAGTCGAGCAATGCCTCAGCCACCTGATCAGCAGTGCCTACCAACGCCGTGGAGTTACCCTGAGCGCCCAGCAGCCCGGCAATCCCGGTCCACAGCCGCTTATCCAAACGCGAACCCTGAGCCGCCGCCGCCAATAGCCGACGCGACCCTTCATTCGGCGGTTCACGCCGCACAAACCCATTCTTCTCAGCCAGCGCCGTAGCCTGCTCCAGAATGCTGTCAGCACGCGCCCACGCCAGCTCCTCGGTCTCAGCCAGAATCGGCCGCAACGACAAACTGAAGCGAACCGTACGCCCATGCTTGGCCGCTTCAGCCCGCACCTGCGTGACCACTTCCTTCACCTGCTCGTAGGTCTCACCCCACAGCGCATACACATCCGCATGCTTGCCGGCCACCGCAATGGCCGCCGCCGAAGACCCACCAAAGTACAGCGGAATATGTGGCTGCTGCGGCGACTTCACCGTCGAAAACGCGCCCTCGTACCGGTAGTAGGTGCCGTGATGGTCGAAGGGCTTTTCACTGGTCCATTCCTGGCGCACCACGCTGAGGTATTCGTCGGTGCGCGCATAACGTTCGTCCTTGTCGATATGGCTGCCGTCAGCCCGCAGTTCACGGTCGTCGCCGCCGGTGATGATGTGCACGGCCGTGCGCCCGCCGTTGAACACATCCAGCGTGGCGAATTGCCGGGCGGCGAGGGTGGGTTGGACAAACCCGGGCCGATGGGCAATCAGGAACTGCAGCTTTTTCGTCACGCTGGCCGCATGAGCGGCGATCAGCGTGCTGTCCGGGCTGTTGGAGTGGAAGGCCACCAGGGCGCGGTCAAAGCCTGACTCTTCGTGGGCGCGGGCCACGGTTTCCACGTATTCGGGCTGCAAGGTCGGGCCGCTGCGAGGGTGGATCTCCGAAGCGTGGTGGCCGCCGATATAGCCGATAAATTCGATGCTCATGGTCAGTCCTTGTTGAGGGCAGGAATAAAGCCTCCACCGGGCAGGGGGTCGGTCTGTGGTCTTAAAAATAGGGCCGGCGCCCGGGCCTGTAAAATGCCGATTGGTTCTATCCTAATTATAAAAATACAGAATCATAATTTTAAGTAGTTATCAGAAATACGCATTTTAAAACGCATTAGGTTATTCCCAGATAGAATTTCACTGAGGTTTTTTATGTGAATAGCATGAAACCGCAGCGGCGCACTTGGCGGTGTTCTTGATGAGGAAGGAAGCCCGACCGATGGCCTGGACCAGGACATCGCCCCCGGCGAGTTTGTTACGCTGCTGGGCGCCCGCGGTTCGTCGTTGTGTTTTGCCCGGGTCTGAGGTCTCATTGGGGCCTGGAAAACTTGCGGGTAAGGAACAGCACTTTGATACGCGAAGAACTGGCGCAATATGGCGGCATCACCGTGATGATTCCGGCCGCAGTGGTGATCGCCGTCTGGCTCTGGTATTCCCGGCCCGAGGCGGTCAAATGGTGGCTGATGACCATCGCTTGCACCTATTCCATCGTGGCGTTCAGCAAGTTGCTCTTCAAGGGTTGGGGCGTGTCGCTTCAGCACTTTGATATCGCCGTGCTCAGTGGTCACGCCATGAACACCTCGCTGATGGTGCCGGTGGCAATGAGCCTGGTGGCGCGTCGGGTCAACCCCGATTGGCGCTGGCCAGCGGCTATCGGCGGGATGTTGCTCACGGGTTTGTTCAGCGCCTATTGCGTCGCCCCCTATATTCACCCGCTCAACGAGGCGTTGGCCGGGGGCTTCCTGGGTGGCATGGCGGCGCTGGCGTTTCTGTGGCGGCTTGAAGTGGTTGACGTGCAGGTTTCCCCATCCTTGATCGGTGGGGGGATGGTGATTCTGTTGTTGAGTGCGATGGTGCCCAAGTACAACGCCGAAAAACTGCTCAACCATGTGGCCGTGGCCGTTTCAGGCGCCGAGCAGGCCCATCAGGAGCCTTCCTGGCGAGCCTCTTCCATGCCGTTGAACGCCGAGTAAGTCGCCAGGTCCAGGGCCAGGTTACTCTCCACCAGCAGCTCCAGCAGTACGGTTTGGCAATTAAAGCGTCGGGCATGGCCGCGGCGCTGGGAGCGCTTCATTTGCTTGAACAGCGTATCGGTGATGTCCAATGGCGCGTTGCCGCGCAAATGATCCAGCCAGTGCGCCAGGGTTCGCGTGTTGCGCGCAAAGTGCTCTGCGGGTAACTGTTCGTCGGGCGCCAGGCCCACGAAACCTTCAAACGCGGTGGTGAGCCTTTTCAAGGCGTAGGCACGTTTCAGGTCCTCATAAATGCTCATGGCCGCTCCTCGGTGCAGGAGATGTTGGCAAGTAACTCGGCGGTCTTAATTTGCATGAAATGGCTGTCGCCGCGGCTTTCCACACACAGGCAAACGGACAGCGGGTTGCTCACCTGCAACTTGAAGCGCCAGTCGGCAAAGACCATTGACAGCCCGGTACAGGATTCGTCGCTGTCCAGAGAGTTGCTGGCATACAACACCTGCATGCGTTCAACGACCGTGGTTGAACTGTTCACCTTGACGTGGATATTTCCCGAAGAGGGAAACAGGCCGATACGCTCTACCAATAGCTTTGAACTTTTCATGGCCGTCCCTCGCTGTTTATTCCCGTATTACTTTATTCTGAAGCTGTGAAAAAGTATCCGGATGTTAGTTTTAGTCTGTTAAATAGCTGGGTGTTATTTTTTGTCTGTTTAAGTTTTATGCCAGGCGTTCGCTCGAACTCGGCTGATTTCTGCCAGTGGCAGGTTGATTCGTTGTTCGCGTTGCAGGAAGTTCATCAGCAATACCACACGTTCCTCACCGTCCATGGCCAAAAACACCGCCTCCAGTTCCGCAAACGGCCCTTGGTTGATGCGTACGCTCTCGCCCGGTTGCAGCAGCGAAGTCACGACCGCGTGGTGCTCCCGTACCTGCAGTTCGCCCACCAGGGCGTCGCTGATCGCCAGCGGGTGCGGGCCAAAGCCCACGATCCGTGCCACGCCGCGGGTCGAGCGCAGGGCGCTCCAGCTGTCCTGCAGGCTCATTTGAACAAACAGATAGCCGGGGAACAGCGATTCTTGCGTGGTCTTTCGCTGGCCCTTCATCAGCCGTTCGCGTTTGTAGGTAGACCGGAAACAGGTATAGCCCTGGCGCTGAAGATGCTCCTCGGCGCGCGCGTCCTGTCGGGATTTACAGTGGACCAAGTACCAGGCTGTGTGGGCACGTGCGCTCATGGAACTTCCTCGGTTTACATAAAGCGATCTCGGCGGTTATGTAATTTAAAGCCGGTAAAGGCTGCGCAGTCATGAATGTTATAAAAGGTCTGGTTAAACGTCGGCGTGTTATTTTTTGTCCGGCGATAATTTTGGGGGAAGTTAAAGTTCCATGGTAATAAATACTGCCGTGAAGTAATGAGCTTGAAGTTATTACTTTGTGGGGTAATGGATGACCCGGGGAAGAGTGCCTTGTTTAAAAGCGTGTTGATTGTCTGTATTGGCAATATTTGCCGCAGTCCCACCGCAGAAAGCCTTTTGCGTGGCGCGCTCAGTCGCTGCGAGATCAAGGTGAGTTCTGCGGGTATTGCCGCGTTGGTCGGCAAGCCGATTGAAGCCACTGCGCGTGCGGTACTTGAAGCCCATGGTCATCCGGCCGATGAGCACCAGGCCACCCAACTGGCGCCACAGGCGATCAGTGCAGCCGACCTCATCCTGGTGATGGAGCGGCAGCACATCAGTGCCGTCCTGCGCATGGCTCCCGAGGCACGAGGCAAGGTCTTGCTGCTGGGGAAATGGCAAGGCGAGCGAGAGATCAGCGACCCTTATCGCCAAGGGAAAGCTGCTTTTGTGCACGCTTATGCGTTGATCGAAGAAGCCGTAAACGCGTGGGCGCAGCGTCTCGTACGCTGATCGTCATTACTTTTTGAATCGATATAAAGGCTAAGAATCCGACTTATGCAGCAAGCGCCAGCAATCACCGCACAGGAAGACGAAAACGAGGAGATTGATCTCCTTGGTCTGTTTGGAACACTGATCGACCACAAGTGGTTGATCGCGGCGATTACCGGCGCCTTTATGGTTACGGGCGCCGCGTATGCGGTGTTGGCGACCCCGGTCTACCAGGCGAATGCCCTGTTGCAGGTTGAAGCGAAAAAGAACGACTTGCTGGGCTTTTCGGACATCGGCGGCATGCTGGGCAAGGAGTCGCCGTCGGCCACCGAGATTGAGCTGATCCAGTCCCGCTACGTGATTGGCAAAACCGTCGACAACCTGAAACTCGATGTTGTTGTACAGCCGATGTACTTCCCGGTGGTGGGTGAATTCCTGGCGCGCCGCTTCCAGAAGGCCAACCCCGGTGCAGTCGCCGAGCCCCTGCTGGGCCTGGACAGTTTCGCCTGGGGTGGCGAGTCGCTGAAAATATTCAAGCTGGACTTACCCGACGGGCAACTGGGCAAGAAGCTGACCCTGACCGTGGGTGAACACGCGCAGTTCACCTTGGTGGATGAAGATGACCAGGTGTTGGCGGCCGGCGAGGCGGGGCAACTGTTCGAGAAAAATGGCCTTGCGTTTCAGATTGAAGAACTGCACGCCAGGCCTGGCACGCGTTTTCGGGTGATGCGCAATGCGCGCCTGACCAGCATCCTCGACTACCAGGAGAACCTGGACGTGGTCGAGCGAGGTAAAGAGTCGGGCATGATCGGGCTCGCGCTGGAAAGCACCGACCCGGACCAGGCGATCAACATCCTCAATCAGATCGCGGCCATCTACGTGCGCCAAAACGTGGAGCGTACCTCGGCTGAGGCGGCGCAAAGCCTGGCGTTTCTCAAGGAACAATTGCCGCAGGTCAAAAAGGACCTGGAAAAAGCCGGCAAGGCCTTGAATGAATACCAGACCCGTAGCAAGTCAGTGGACATCACCCTCGAAACCAAAGCGATTCTCGACCAGATCGTGGGGCTCGATACCAGCATCTCCGAGTTGAAGCTGCAGCAGGCCGAGATGGACCGCAAGTTCACCCGCCAGCACCCCGCGTATCGCGCGTTGCTCACCCAGATCGGCGAGCTGACCAGCAAGCAACATAGCCTGGCGAGCCGGGTAGAGAGCCTGCCCTCCACTCAGCAGGAACTGTTGAGCCTCACCCGGGATGTCGAGGTGGGTACGGCCATTTATACCCAGTTGCTCAACAAGTCCCAGGAGCTGGATGTGATGCGCGCGGGCACCGTGGGCAACGTGCGCCTGATCGACACCGCAGACGTCAATTACCTCAAGCCGATCAAGCCGAAAAAGATCTTGATCGTGTTGATCGCCACGCTGCTGGGCGGTTTCCTGGCCGTGGCGCTGGTGCTGCTGCGCAAGGCGCTGAACCGGGGCCTGGAAAGCCCCGAGGCCATCGAGCAATTGGGGTTGCCGGTGTATGCATCGATTCCCTACAGCACGCTGCAAAAGGGTGAAGAAGACAAAATTTCCCGCGCCCGTGGGCGTACCGATGCCGGTTCTTCATTGCTGGCTATCAGTCACCCCACAGACCTGGCAGTGGAGGCCTTGCGCAGTTTGCGCACCAGCCTGCACTTCGCGATGCTCGAGGCGCCGAATAACCGGATCATGATCTCGGGCCCCAGCCCCGAGGTGGGTAAAACCTTCGTCTCGGTCAACCTGGCCGCGGTGATCGCGCAAACCGGGCAGCGCGTATTGTTGATCGACGTGGATATGCGCCGGGGCTACCTGCACAAGGTGTTGGGCGTGCCTGCCCAGGATGGGCTCTCGGACGTCCTCTCCAATCAGTGCACCCTCGAAACTGCCATTCACAAAACCGGCGTTGAAAACCTCGACTTCATCAGCCGTGGGCAGATACCGCCCAACCCCTCTGAGTTGTTGATGCACCGCAACCTGACCCAGCTGTTGTCGCAAGTCAGCGCACGTTATGACCTGGTGATTCTGGATACACCGCCGCTGTTGGCCGTAACCGACGCGGCGATCGTAGGAAGGCAGTCGGGCACCAACCTGATCGTGACGCGCTACGGCCTGAACCCGGCCAAAGAGATCGAACACACCCTGCGCCGGTTCGCCCAAAACGGCATCACGCTCAGGGGCGCGATCTTCAACGGCGTCGAAAAGAAAGCCTCCGCCCGCTATGGCTACGGCAACTATGGGTATTACCAGTACGAGTACCAGGCCGATCGAAGCTGATCCAAATCGTTGCGCCCCAGCGTCCTGCGCAGTAACCGCAGGCTAGACGCCACGTTTTCAGGAAATGAACGAAAAATCCTGGGGCGGTAGCGTGCCAAATTCAACATACGCATGAAGAATACCCAGCCATGTTTTACCTGTTATCCCTAATCGCGCTGTCGGCGGGTTTGCTGGCGGTCAAAAGTGCGAAGTACTCCATTGTGCTGTTCGGGGTGATGCTGTCGGTGATTCCTACCGGCAACTCCTACAGCGAAATAATTTCCCTCAAGGGAATCTACTTCTTTGACTTCTACATCGTGGGCGGGCTGGGTGCGTTGCTGATCCGCCAGGTGCTCACGCAGAAGAGCCAACTGACGGCGCCGGGCGGGCTGCTCTTCGGGTGCGGGCTGTATGTGGTGCTGCTCGCCTGCGGCCTGCTGGAGTCCTCGAACAAGTACCTGCTGAAGGATGTTCGGCCTTTTATCATGATCCTGTCGTTTATCGTGCTGACGAATATCGCGACCCTCGCCGCAAAAACCCTGAAGTTGCAAACGGTGCTGAAGCTGTTGATCGCGATGACGGCGTTCAACGTGCTGGACATCGCCTGGTTACGCTTGGGGCTGTACAAGTTTCAGGACGTCTACTACGAAGAAAACGCCTATCGGTATCTTGATGGGGGCACTTACGCAGCGGTGGCCTACCTGATCTATTACTTCATCGAACCACGCCTGTTTGAACAGCGAAAAAAGCTCGCACGCCTCTGTCTGGCGACCTCGCTCATCTGTTTGTTTATCGCCAACTCACGGTTCATCTTCGTGGCGGTGTTTGCGGCGATCATCATTCACCAATATCAAAAGCCTGCGCGCATGTTCGGGGCCGCCCTGGCAGGCGCCGTGGTGCTGATGGCGTTTATCGGCATCAGCAACATGATCGGTGCCGATCGAATCAATGACGGTTTGTCGTCTGAAGGCATGGCCGCGCAACTGGCAACGCGCTTCAGCCCCGCGCTGGAGCTGATCCGGGGCATGAACCCGGTGCATTACGTTGTGGGTCTGGGCGCGGGAACGCCGTTCGAAATTCCCTGGTTTGAATACCGCGGCCTGGATGACAAGAACTCAAATATCGACAGTGCTTACTTAACCTACTTCGTTAAATACGGGCTGATCGGGTTGTACCTGTTGTACGTATTCATCACCTCGATCACCCAGCACATGCACAGCCGGGTGGCGGTCTCTATCGGCGTGTTTTTGGGCGTGATGTTCGTTGTTTCGGCCACGCCTTATCAGCCGTATGCCATCGGCATCGCGTATGGCGCCATCGTCCTGCGGGTGTGTGCCGAACACGCCGCCCGGCAACGCAAAAAGATCCTCAGCACGCGCCAGCCGCTGATAACCACGCCCCTGCAGGTGAATGCCGGATGAACAGCACACTGTTGAAAAAATTCGTGTCGAGCACGGCATGGAGCTTCATCTCCGCCGTCGCCACGAAAGTGTCGGTGGTGATTACCGGGATATTGGTTGCGCGTGTATTGGGCGCGCAATCGTTTGGTGAGTACGGCCTGATCCAGAGCGCGATTGTGATGCTGGCCAACGTCGCCGCCCAGGCCACCACCACGGCGACGGCCAAACATATCGGGCAGTTCAAGGACCTGAGCGCCGAGAAAACCGGCAAGGGCATCGCCCTGACGCTGATTTTTTCGGTGTTGTTCAGTGCGCTGATCATCGGGACAGCGCTGTTTTTCCCGCATTTCTTCTCCAGCGTCATCCTGGGGACCGACAGCCTGAACGCAGCGTCGCTGATTGTGTTGAGCACCATCACGCTGATTATTTTGTCGGGCTGGACTCAAGGCTGCCTGACTGGCTGGGGACAGTACCGCTCGATTGCGACGATCAATGGAATCATCGCGATTGTCGCGATCCCGGCGACTTATTTCCTCACCGTTCAGTTCCGCTTGAACGGCGCGCTGTTGGGGTTGGCCGGTTCTCAATTGTTGATCGTATTTTTCAGCGCGCTGGCGTGCTGGAAAATACTCAAGGCCCGGGACACCAGGCTGAGTTTTAAGGGCGCAATCAGTGAAAAGCACGCGGTGCTGTCGGTGGGCCTGCCGGTGTTGTTGACGGGTTTGATGGTGGCCCCGATGAACTGGTTTGCGAACAAGCTGCTGGCCCAAACTGCCAACGGGCTTGCGGCGCTGGGCATGTACGCCGCGGCCATGCAATGGAACGCGATTTTCTCCCATGTTTCCGTGGTATTGGGCTCGGTGCTGGTGCCGATGCTGGCGGCGGCGCTGGGCGGCAGGAATCGCAAGTTGGACGCCTTGAACTTCTTGTCGGGCTGGTTAGTGGTGTTGGTGATTATCCAGCCGGTGATCATGTTTCCCGAGTTATTGGCGAAGCTCTACGGAAGTAGTTTCCTGGGGCGGGATTTTGAAGTCACGTTGACACTGGTGATTCTTGGATCACTGCTCAGTGCATTCAAGTCAGGCATTTCAAGAAAGATGATCGTGATGAACCTGGCCTGGTTCAGCGTGATGAGTAACGTGCTGTGGGGCCTGTTATTCATAGCGGGTGCTCTATGGCTCAGGGAGGAGGGCGCTGTCGGGATTGCCAAGGCATTTATCGGCTCCCAGTTCATCCATTTCCTGCTCGGCCTGCCGTACTTCGTCTACAAGAAAATACTCCCTCTGGAGTTGCTGGTTTCTCCCAGGATATTGGTCTTGTGGGCATCGCCTTTTGTCAGTTTTATCTCAAGTGCCTACGTTGAAAGTATGGTCTATCGATTGATGATACTGGCGTTGATATTTATCTACATTCTTGCAACGACGTTTGCCTTGAATGCCGTGTTTAACGACCCCGTGGAAAATGGAAGCCCAGCATGAATGTCAGCAAAGTATATATCCGGGGGGCATACGGTCCTGGTAATTTGGGTGATGACGTATTAATGCTATGCGTCATTAATATTCTGAAAAAACGCTTTAAAGAATCGGATATTGCGGTGGGGGTCGATCACCCGCAGATCGCCAGGAACTTCAACCCGCGCATCAAGTGGCTGCACATCAAAGAGCCGGTCAAGGCCGACCTGGTGGTGTTGGGCGGCGGAGGCCAGTTCTTCTCATTTATCCCGCCGGTTAAAGCGGCCACCGCCCGCCAGGGCATCGTGGCCAGGCTGTACAAGAGCATCAAGGCCCAGACGGACCTGACGTCCACGCTGCTGCGGTTGTATGTCGGCATGCGTGGTGGTGTCGACAAGATCTACTTCCACCGTCGTCTCGCGGCGTTCTGTATCGGCCTGGGCCCATTTGACGGCGGCGGCAAGCTGCTGGACCGCGCCGTCAGCGTGATCAATCGCTGTGACTATATTTCCGTGCGCGACGGTACCAGCCAGCAGCATTGCAACACGTTTGGAAAGGCCGACGTTGAGGTGTACACCGACCCCAGCCTGCTTTCCAATCTGTGGATCTCCAGCAAAGACCTGGAAGTCGGTAGCCTCAAAAAAGCCAAGTACCTGTCCTTCATCCTGCGCGACTGGCCTCACGACGCGAAGGGGCAGCAGTTCATCAAGGCGATGGTGCAGGCGGCTGACGAACTGGCCAAACGCGGCGAGCAGGTGCGCCTGGTGTCGCTCTACAAAGAACGTGACCAGCACCTGATCGACAAGTACGACCAGTTCCAATGGTTGTGCTGGGATGCGGCGGGCGACACGCCAGAAAGCTTCATGGCGAAACTGATCGTCGAGTCCGATGTGATTATCAGCGCCCGTGCACACGGGGTCCTCCTGCCGGCGTCCCTGGGGTTTCCGACCATCGCCATTGAAATCGAAAACAAGCTGAAAAAAGTCCATGAAATGCTGCCCCGCGGCACGCGGTTGGTCAGCACCCCGAACCCTGAGGTGATCATGAGCACCATCAGCGAATTCAGGCAATCCAAGGCGCAAATGGCCGAGCACCTCAAGCAAGAGATCTCGCAGCGAGCGTCCATTGCCCAACAAGCAGTCGACGACTTTTTGAAATGGGTCGATGAAAAATAAAGGCGGGCTATCGACGTGAAAAATTCAGCCTCGACACTGCTTGCTGTGGCGTTCTCAGTGCAGATGGCCGCGAGCGGCGCATCCGAGACAATTGACCGCTGCGAGCAACCGATCAAAAACATCTACCCGTCACTGCCGGATACTTCCCACAGGCTTAACGGTCCCCAGGCGCAGGACAGCATAAAGGGCAGCGCCAACCTGACCAACAAGGCCTACAGCCAGAAGATCAAGGACATCGCCGTGCGTTTTCCCGCCGGTTCCTACGACCCGGGTTCTATGGTGCGCCTGGGTTTGCCCTACGGCGGTATTGAATTCAAGTCGCCGCTTGCGCAACCGGGGCGCGATTGCCTGGTGCTGACGTATGAATTGAAATTCGACAAGAACTTCAACTTTGTAAAAGGCGGGAAACTGCCGGGCCTCTACGGGGGCACCGGCAATACGGGCGGGAAGATACCTAACGGCCATGACGGTTTTTCCACGCGCTATATCTGGAAAGAAAAGGGCGCGGGCGCGATTTATGCCTACCTGCCCACCAGTAAAACCTGGGGGACAGCAATAGGCCTGGGGGCCTGGAACTTTACCGTCGGGCAGTGGCACACCTTGGAACAACTCGTGAAGTTGAATACCCCGGGCATGGCCGATGGAGTGATTTCCATCTGGTACGACAAACAGTTGGTACACGCCGAAACCGGGCTGACGTTCAGGGACACCCCGGACATCACCATCGATGGTTTGCTGTTTTCGACATTCTTCGGGGGCAACAACCCGTCGTTCGCCACGCCGGTCAGTACCCATATCCGTTTTCGGAATTTTGTGATGAGTTCCCAGCGCGTGACAAATGCATCAGGGCAGGGCGACTAGATGAAACACCTGAAACTGAATATCAAGAAGGCCGCCTTGGCCCTGTTCAACACGCTGCTCTGCCTGGCGTTGTTTTTCAACCTGAGGCGTTTTCTGCTGCGGGCAACCGGCTGCCGGGTGGGCGCCAATACCACGGTTCACCGCAAGGTGGTGTTGTTCTCGTTTGGCAACTGCTCGATAGGCAAAAACTGCACGATCAATTACGACTGCTACCTGGATAACCGTGCGGGCATCCGCATCGGCGACAACGTCAATATTTCCCATAACACCCGGATTTATACCCTGGGCCACGATATTGATGACCCGATGAGTTGCCTGGTCGGCAAGCCCGTGGTGATTGAAGACAACGCCTGGATCTTCCCCAACGTGATGGTGATGCCCGGCGTCACTATCGGTGAAGGTGCGGTGGTTTATCCAGGCAGTGTGGTGACGCGCAACGTTGAAGCCTATTCGATCGTGGGCGGCAACCCGGCCAAACCTATTCGCTCTCGAAATAAAAACATTCTGTACCGCGCTGACTTTCCTGTCTGGTTTGCCTTGTAAAGCATCCCGTGTGCCCACCCTTATTTATGCAGGACTTTTAAGTGAAATCATTAATGATTGCATGGATTGGCTATCAACGACGCGCCGATACCATGAAGCAGTATTGGGCGTATGACATTCTGCATCTGCCCAACCAGTTCAAGAAGAAAGCGGCCCGGCCACTGGACTATTTGGTCAAGTCGTTCAAAACCCTCAAGACGCTGTTGGTCGGCGCGCCTGAAGTGCTGTGGGTGCAATTGCCGCCGAGCCCGGTCTTGCATATAGCGCTGGCCTACAAGTGTGTATTCAACCGGCGCCTGAAGATTATTGCCGATGCCCACAACAGCCTGTTGCGCAACCAATGGATAGGGTTTCCGGGCACCGTGTCCCTGTTGAATCGGATTGATGCGGTGGTCGTGCATAACTTCAAGGTCAAGGAAGAGTTGACGGGCCTGGGGGTCAAGGAGGCGAATATTTTTATCCTGGAAGACCTGCCGTGCGACTTTGCGGCGGCGCCCGCCAGTGAGCGCGAGAGGCCCTATGTGCTGTTTCCTTGTTCGTTTGATATCGATGAACCGATCGAGATCGTGATCAACGCCGCCCGGGAAATGCCGGGGGTCGACTTTCTGATCACCGGCAAGCATCAAGGCAAGCTCTGCGAGGACCTCGTAGCCTCACTGCCCGGGAACATCAAGCTCACCGGCTTTCTCAGCAAAGCGACGTTCGAGCAGTTGTTGTGCAACGCGAATGTGGTGCTCGGCCTCACCACCCGCGACAACGTGCAGTTGAGCGTGGCCAACGAAGCGGTCAGCGCCGGCCGGCCCATGGCCCTTTCGAACACCACGGTACTGCGCTCGTTGTTTTCCGAGGCGGCGGTGTTTGTGGAGACGCTGGACCCGCTGTCCATCAAGGCCGGCGTTTCGCAACTCATCGCCAATCAAGACACCTATAAAGAAAAGTCAGCCTTGCTCAAAGCCAAGCGAATTACCCGCTGGGAAGGGCAGGCGCAATTGTTAAGAACTGCCGCCGCTATTTAATGATGCCTATTCATTCTGACAGGAAGGGAACCGTCATGAGTCAATCAAGTGATGTTTTATTGATTTGTTCTGGAGGTGGACACTGGGTGCAAATGAGCAAGTTGCTGCCGGCCTTCGAGGGTCAAAAAGTTACCATCGCCACCGTCGATATCAGCATTGGCTCGCAGTACCCATTGCATAAGTTTGCGCCAGTCCCGGACTTTAACCGCAGTGAACCCTTGAAGATCATCAAGGGCTTTTGCCAGATCTTTGCGATCGTCTACCGCAGCAAGGCCAAATACGTGATTTCCACGGGCGCCGCTCCGGGCTTGCTGGGGTTGGTCGCGGGCAAACTCATGGGGAAAAAGACCCTGTGGATCGACAGCATCGCTAACCCCAAGAAGCTGTCTTTGTCTGGAAGAATCGCGGTTTATTTTGTCGATGAATTGCTCACCCAGTGGCCCACGCTGTCACAAAACAGCCGGGCCCAATACCAAGGGAGGATCGTATAAATGATATTTTGCAGCGTAGGCACTCAAGCACCGTTTGAAAGAATGCTCGGCTACTTGAATGAATGGAGCCACGCAAATCCTCAGGTTCCGATTGTGGCGCAGGTGGGCAATAACGAAAATGACCTGGGCCGTATTACCGCCTACAAGACCATTGCCGAGCCGCTGTTTTCCAAGAATTTCAATGCCTCAAAGGTGATTGTTTCCCATGCGGGCATGGGCAATATCATTCGCTCCCTTGAACTGGGCAAACCCATCGTTATCGTTCCGCGCGATAGCCGACGGGGCGAACATATCAATAATCACCAGTTCGATACCGCCGAGAACTTTTCAGACCTTCCGTCTGTATTTATCGCCCATGATAAAGACGGGTTTTTTTCGGCGATTGATTCGGCGCTCAACTACAGCAGTGCAGAAAGCCCGTTGGACTTTACCGAAAGAGATCGGTTGATCAGTTATGTAAAGTCATTTACCTCTTAAGCCCTGATTGCTTGTCAATAAGCTCTTATTGCCTTTAATCATCGAGTAATCGCTATGATCCCAGTTATATTGTCTGGCGGCTCAGGCACGCGCCTGTGGCCGCTTTCCAGAGCACTTAAACCAAAACAGTTTATTGCCCTGCACGGTGACTTGAGTTTGTTTCAGGCCACGTTGGAGCGAATCAAGAACTTGTATATCGAGGGCGAGAACGTCAGCCCTCCGATCATTGTGTGTAACGAAGAACACCGGTTCATCGTGGCCGAGCAAAGCCGATCGCTGGACCTGATCCCGCAGAAGATCCTCCTGGAGCCTACGGCCCGCAATACCGCCCCGGCGATTGCGGCCGCGACGCTGTCGGCGCTGGCGGATGGCGACGACCCGATCCTGCTGGTGCTGGCGGCAGACCATGTCATTGGTGATAGCGGCGCCTTCAATGCGGCGCTGACGGCGGCCAAGGTGCAGGTCAACCAAGGCAAGATCGTCACCTTCGGGGTGGTGCCCACCAAGCCGGAAACCGGCTACGGCTATATCCGTACCTCACTGGCGGCGGTCGACGGCGCCGCGCCCGTCGAGGCCTTTGTAGAGAAGCCAGACCTGGCAACGGCGCAAAGCTATTTGGCCCAGGGTAACTACTTCTGGAACAGCGGCATGTTCATGTTTCGCGCCTCGGTGATGAAGGCCGAGCTGGAACGCTTGAGCCCCGAGACCGTGGTGGCCGCCGAACTGTCGCTCTCCAACGCGGCGCATGACCAGGACTTCACCCGGCTCAGTCAGGTGGATTTTGTGAACGCACCCAACGTGTCGATTGATTACGCGGTGATGGAAAAAACCGCTATCGCCTCGGTGGTCATCCTCAATTCCCCATGGAGCGACCTGGGCGCCTGGGATTCGGTGTGGGAAGCGGGCGCCAAGGATGCCCACCAGAACTGCACCCGGGGCGACGTATTGCTGCAAGACGTCACCCACAGTTACGTGCACGCCAGCCATCGCCTGGTCACCGTGGCGGGCATCAGTGACGTGGTGGTGGTCGAGACCGCCGATGCGGTTTTGGTGACCACCAAGGACCATGCCCAAGACGTCAAGAAGATCGTCACCGAGCTGACTAAAAACCACCGGGTCGAAAGCGCCAGCCACCGCGAAGTCTATCGACCGTGGGGCAAATATGACTCGGTGGACCAGGGCTATCGGTACCAGGTGAAGCGGATCACGGTGAAGCCTGGGCACAAACTGTCGGTGCAGCTTCACCATCATCGGGCCGAGCACTGGATCGTGGTGTCCGGCACCGCAAATGTGCAAATCGCGGACAAGCAGGTGCTGCTGACCGAGAACCAGTCCACCTACATCCCGATTGGCGTGGTGCACTCCCTCGAAAACCCGGGACGCATCCCGCTGGAGCTGATTGAAGTCCAGTCGGGCTCCTACCTCGGCGAAGACGACATCATCCGCTTTGAAGACCGCTATGGCCGCCTTGAGCTTGTTTAAAGGAATAATGAAATGAATGTAACTGTATTTGGAATCGGCTATGTGGGCCTGGTGCAAGCGGCGGTGCTGGCTGACGCGGGGCATGAAGTCTGTTGCGTGGACATCGATGCGATCAAAGTCGAGAACCTCAAGAGCGGGATTATTCCGATCTATGAGCCGGGCTTGAGTGCACTGGTACAGAAGAACCATGATGCCGGGCGCTTGCATTTCACCACCGATGCCGCGCAAGGCGTGCGCCACGGTGAGGTGCAGTTTATCGCCGTGGGCACGCCGCCCGATGACGATGGCAGCGCTGACATCAAGTATGTGCTGTCCGTTGCCGCCACCATCGCGCTCAACATGACCGAGCCGAAGATCATCGTTAACAAGTCCACGGTTCCGGTGGGTACGGCGGACAAGGTCCGGGCGAAGGTGTGCGAAGTATTGGAATCGCGGGGGCTTGAGGTGGAGTTTCACGTTATCTCCAACCCCGAGTTCCTGAAGGAAGGTTCGGCGGTGGCAGACTGCACTCGCCCCGACCGAATCGTCATCGGCAGTGACAGCAGCTATGCCGTGGACCGTATGCGCGAACTGTATGAGCCCTTCAACCGCAACCACGAAAAAATCATCACGATGGACATCAGGAGTGCCGAGCTGACCAAGTACGCGGCCAACTGCCTGCTGGCCACCAAGATTTCCTTTATGAATGAAATGGCCAATTTCGCCGAACGACTGGGCGCAGACATTGAAGCGGTGCGTAAAGGCATCGGCTCTGACCCGCGCATCGGCTACGACTTTATTTACCCCGGTTGCGGCTACGGCGGCTCGTGTTTTCCCAAAGATGTGCAAGCCCTGGAGCGCACCGCCGCGTCGATCGGCTATCAGGCCACGTTGTTGTCAGCGGTTGAAGAAGTGAACAAGCGCCAGAAGCAGCATTTGTTCGGGCACATACACCATCACTTCGGCGGGCAGCTGGAGGGCAAGACCTTCGCCATCTGGGGCCTGGCCTTCAAGCCCAATACCGATGACATGCGGGAAGCGTCCAGCCGCGTATTGATCGAACAATTGCGCAGCGTGGGCGCCAGGGTTCAAGCCTTCGACCCGGAAGCGATGGCCGAAACCCAGCGTATCTACGGCATGAACGAAGACTTGCTGCTCATGGGCACCAAGGAAGCCGCGCTGCAGGGCGCCGATGCCTTGGTGATAGTGACCGAATGGCGCGAATTCAAAGCCCCGGACCTGGACTTGATAAAAGAAAAACTGAGTACGCCGGTTATCTTTGACGGCCGCAATATATTTGATCCACCCCGCATGAAAGCCCATGGCTTCGACTATTACGGTATCGGTCGCGGGTTGTCGGTGCGGCCCGTTGTTTAACCCTGACGATTATTAACATTGGTAGTTTGAAGTATCTACAAGTGAGATGATTTCGAGCAGGCTAAGTGCGTGATCCAGCAGGGTCTTGTGCAGTTTTCATTGCCTGTTTATCTGCGTTCCATCATTACTCCCTTATTTAGAAGTTCTATAAGGGGTAACTATCGAGAAGGAGTCTGATATGAGGAAACTACTGTTGGCCGGCGTGCTGGCTTTCACAAGTACCGCAGCATTGGCGGCGGCTGAAGTCGTCGGTGCGGCGGCGAGCGAGGCAACCGGCGCAGGCGAGTCCCTGTCGTTGGACACCCCGCTCGTGGGCGGTGTGACGCTGGGTGAAGGGGTGGGTGTAGGCACCGCTGTTGTCGGCGCTGCAGCCGCCGCGTCCAACTCGGGCGGCAGTTCCAACGGCGGTACTTCCGGCACCGGCGGTACCACGGGTACAGGTGGTACCACCGGTACCAACTAATCCCTCGTAGCGTTTGTTGTTCCTAGATCACTCAGTACTTTCTGGGTGATCTTTTTTAGACTCGCCCTCGACTAGCGTAGTGCCATTATGATTCGTAGGTTACCTGTTCTTCTGCTGGCAAGTATCAGCTTGCACGGCTGCATGTTTTCGCCTGGTCAACACATGGACACCGGTCAAATGTCCAGTGAGGGCTCGCTTGAAAGTACCCGGGTGGAGTTGATTCCCATCACCCCCAAATTGATTGCCATGGATGCTGCCACGCACGTTCGCGAGTCGGTGCCTCCGGCATTGCTGGCCTATGTGCCCGGTGGTTATCGCGTCGGTGCCAATGACCTGTTGTTTATCACGGTGTGGGATCACCCCGAGTTGACGGCGCCGTCCGGGCCGCAACAGCAGATTGACGCGAACGGGCGTCTGGTTCGCCCCGACGGCACGCTGTTTTATCCGTATATCGGTAATGTCCCGGTGGCCGGTAAAACCATCGAAGAGTTGCGTGCCTCTATCGCCGGGCGCTTGTCGCAATTTATTGAAAGCCCTCAGGTTGACGTCAGCGTCTTGCGCTTTGCCAGCCAGACGGTGGTAGTGACCGGTGCGGTGGTCAAGGCCGGCCAACAGCCGATTACCACCACGCCGTTGAGCGCAGTGGAGGCCATTGGCGCCGCCGGCATCGACCCGACCAATGCAGACCTGTCGGGCCTGACGCTGACACGCGACGGCCAGGAGTACCGGCTGGACCTTGACAGCCTCAACCGCCAGGGCTCGCAACTGCAGGGCATCTACCTCAAGGGCGGCGACCGGTTGTACTTGCCGTATAACGACCAGAAGCGCGTCTACCTCATGGGTGAAGTCAACCAGCCCCGGGCGCTGAGTTTCAAGGGCAAATCGATCAACCTGACGGATGCCCTGGGCACGGTGGGTGGCTTGAACCAGACCACCTCCAACGGCAATGCGGTCTACGTGATTCGCGGTGCGGACAACCTGGAAACCGAGCCGGCCAAGGTGTTCCAACTCGATGCCCAGTCGCCTTCCGCGCTGGTGCTGGCTACCCGCTTCGACTTGCAGCCCCAGGACATCGTGTACGTCGGGCCGGCCGGCGTGACGCGCTGGAACCGCCTGATCAGCCAGTTGCTGCCTACCGCCAGTGCCATTGGGATTGGTGCCCGATCGGCCAATGACCTCAGTGAAGTCAACAGCAGATAAGGCGCTATCTTGTCGTGAAAATTTTGCCTACCTGCGCCTGCCTATCGATGGCGCTCTTGTTGTGCGGGTGTAACCCGTTGATGAGGGCGTCCTGGTACACGCTCGAAACTTCCGTCTCCGGCCCCGCTTCCCTCAACGTGACGCGCGCCCAGGTCGATGCGGTGCCGTACCCGCAGATCCTGGTGACCACCGCCTCCAGTGAAGGGGTGATGGCCATGGCCCGCCGCCGGGGTGACCTGGAATTCTGGGTCGCTTCCGGTAAACAGGTGGTGATGATGCGCGATGGCTTGGTGGTGCGTACCGTCGGGCTGGGGGTTGCCCTCGATGGCACCCGCTTCAGTGGCGAGTCGCCGTTCAAGCGCGGCCTGCAACATCTACCCGCCGGCTATACCAGCACGCGCTGGATCGACGTCTACGCCGGCAACCGAATCGGTATCGCCGTGCACAGCCGTTTCAGCCCCCAGGGCACCGAGACCCTGCGCATTCTGGACAAGGATTACGCCTTGCTGCGTATCGACGAACAGGTGGATGTGCCCACCCTGGATTTTGGTGCCACCAACCATTATTGGGTCGACCCGCAGGACGGTTTTATCCTGCGCAGCGAGCAGTATCTGACGCCCCGGTTGTCCCTGAAAATCGTGCAGTTGCGCCCTGATCGGGGGGCTGTACGGTGAAGTATTCGAAGCTTTTATGCCTGGGCCTGCTGTTGATCGGCGCCGGTGCAGCCCAGGCGGCCGTCACGGTCAGTGGCGATGTACGCAGCCCTGGCGCTTTCGAGGTCAAGCCGGGTGCGCGTTTGCTGGACGCTATCCGGGTGTCCCAACCCAATGCCGAAAGTTACTGGCTGGGCGCCGCGTGGCTGCACCAGTCGTTGGTGGGTAAGCAGGCGCGCCTGAAGGCGGGCGTGTTGTTCGACCTCAAACTGCTGCAGCGGGGCGCCTTGCTGGATGACAAGCAAGCGCGCGCAGACTTGAGTGCGCGCCTGTATCAGCAGGTTGAGCGGTTGCCCGTCACCGGCCGCCAAGTGGCGGTGCTGGACCCGATCGCCGTGGAAGCGGGGTTCGCCCGCAACGCGTTGCTCGATGAGGGCGACCACCTTGTGTACCCCGCAAGGCCCACCACGGTGGACGTGCTCGGGGCGGTCGCGATGCCCTGCCAGGTGCCTTATCGCGCCCTGCGCGAAGTTCGGGATTACGTGCGCGACTGCACCCTGCTGGGCGACGCCGAGCGTGATGAGTTGTGGTTGATCCAGCCCGACGGCCAGGTGCGGCGAGTGGGCGTGGCGGCATGGAATCGGGAGGACGGCATCGTGGCCGCCCCCGGCAGCCGGATCCTGGTGCCGGTGCGCAGCGATGACCTTGAGACGCCCACCCCTGAGCTCAACCAACAACTGGCCGAATTTTTCGCCACTCAACCGTTGGCTGAGGTGAACCCTTGAATTTACGTTTTGCTGCTGTATTGCTCCTGCCCTGCGGACTGGTTCACGGTGAACCCCGCTACACCCAAAATGATTTTGGCGGCGTGGGCCTGCTACAGACGCCCACTGCACGCATGGCCCCTGCGGGCGAGTTAAGCGCCAATGCCAACCGCACCGATCCCTACTCGCGCTATAGCTTTTCCTTGCAGCCCTTCGATTGGCTGGAGGGTTCGTTTCGCTACACCGCCATCAGCAACCGCCGTTACGGCGCCGAGGCGTTGAGCGGCAGCCAGAGCTTCAAGGACAAGGCCATCGATTTCAAGGCACGGCTCTGGGAAGAAAGCCACTGGGCGCCGCAAGTGGCCTTTGGCGCCCGGGATATCGGCGGTACCGGGTTGTTTTCCAGCGAATATTTCGTGGCCAACAAGCGCTATGCCAACCTGGATTTCAGCCTCGGTATCGCGTGGGGTTACCTGGGTAATCGCGGCGACTTCGGTAACCCATTGTCGGTGTTTGGCAGCAAGTTCAACGACCGGCCCAAGAGCACTGCGGTGGTCGCCAGGGCAGGGGACGTGAACTCCAATGCCTACTTCAGGGGGCGGCCTTCGTTGTTTGGCGGGATTGCCTACCAAACGCCCTGGGAACCCCTGAGCCTGAAACTCGAATATGAGGGTAACGACTACAAGCACGAGCCGTTGGACAACCCGATCAAGCAGGATTCGCCGGTCAATATCGGTGTGGTCTACAAGCTGGCCGACAGCGTGGACTTAAGTGCCGCCTGGGAACGCGGCAATACCGCGATGTTCGGCATCACCCTGCACACCAACTTTGTCAGCCGCAAGGCACCGGTCAAGACCTACGACCCTCCCGCCGAACCCTTGCCGGCGCGCATCCCCACCACCCCGGCCGACCAGGTCAACTGGGCCAGTGTCTCCGATCGCTTGCAGCAGAATGCCGGCTACAAGGTGGAGCGCATTGCCCAGCGCGGTTCGGAGCTGATGGTGTATGGCGAGCAGCAACGCTACTTCTATTCAGCCAAGGCCGTGGGGCGCGCCAGCCGGATTCTCGACAACAGCGCCAATCAAGACATCGATTGGTTCACCCTGGTGAACAAGCGTTATGACATGCCCATCGAAGAAACCAGCGTGCCCCGTGAGACCTTCCGCGCGGTGGTGAACAACGACCAGCCGTTGACGGACCTGCACCGTGCCACCGAAGTCAACCCGGCGATTGCCCACCGGGAAACCACGCTCTACAGCGCCCCACTTGAACCGTTCAGCTATGGCCTCGGCCTGGGTTACAAACAGAACATCGGCGGCCCCGACGGCTTGCTGTATCAGTTCACCGCCGACGCCGACGCGCAATACCGTTTCACCCGCAATACCTGGTGGAGCGGATTGCTCAGCGCCAACCTGCTGAACAACTACGACAAATTCACCTACGACGCGCCAAGCGGGTTGCCGCGGGTGCGTACCGACCTGCGCCAATACATGACGACGTCTGATGTGACGATGCCAAACTTCCAGGTCAACCATGCGCAGCGCCTGGATCGCGACCTGTATGGCATGGTCTACGGCGGTTATTTGGAGTCGATGTATGCCGGGGTGGGGGGCGAGGTGTTGTTTCGTCCTGCAGGCAAACACTGGTCGGTGGGCGCGGACCTGAACTTCGTGCGCCAGCGGGATTTCAACCAGGGTTTGGGCCTGCGCGATTACCAGACCATCACCGGGCATGTCACCAGCTATACGCAATTGCCCTATGACACCCTGGCGGCGGTCAGCGTGGGGCGTTACCTGGCGCGGGACTGGGGCACCACCGTGGACATCTCGCGGCAGTTCAAGAACGGCGTCAAATTTGGTGGCTGGGTCACGCTGACCACCGCCTCCAAGGAAGAATATGGCGAGGGCAGCTTCGACAAGGGTATCTATATTTCGGTACCGTTCGACGAGCTGATGAGTACCTCGACAATGCGCCGGGCCAACGTCGTGTGGGCCCCACTGACCCGTGACGGCGGCGCCCGCCTGAACCGCGCCTACTCGCTGCAGACCATGACCGACGGGCGTGACAGCGAACTGTTCTACAACAACTTCGAGAAGATCACCGAGTGATGCTGCGGCACTCGCCAACACACTGACTGACTGCCCGGTGCGAAATGCGCCGGGCAGTGCGTGGGCCACAACAGTCACGCGCCAGGTGCAATGCCGGCGCGCATCACGGCCCTCACTTCTCACTTTCTAACCTCTACTCCCTATGGTGTGGGCCTGGATGCCCAGGCGCTGCTGTGGGCGCTGTTGTTGCGTGTGGCGAGGGGATGCTGGCGGGGAGGGAGTGCAGCGCCCCGCAGGGCGGCTGGTGCCCCGCGCCGCCGGTGTGGCGGCACGGGGAAGGGCGGGGTCAATAGATGTCTTTGGACAGCAGGGTAAATGGCGTCTTGAACAGGATCTTGATGTCCAGCCACAGCGACCAGTTGTTGATATAGCGCAGATCGATATCGACGCGTTGCTGCATCTTTTCCAGGGTTTCGGTTTCGCCACGGCAGCCGTTGACCTGCGCCAGGCCCGTGATGCCGGGCTTGATGCGATGCCGCGCCATGTACGCGCGAATCTTGCCCGAGTAATAGTCATTGTGCGCAACGGCATGCGGGCGTGGGCCAACCAGTGCCATATGCCCTTGCAGCACGTTGAACAGCTGTGGCAATTCATCAATGGAGGTACGGCGGATAAAGCGCCCCACGCGGGTTATGCGTGAGTCATTGCGGCTGGCCTGGCGTACCTCATGGTCGTCGTGCACGCGCATTGAGCGAAACTTCCAGACCTTGATCACCTCGCCATTCCAGCCGTGCCGGTCCTGCTTGAAAATCACCGGGCCGGGGGAGGTGAGCTTGATCAGCAGGGCGAACAGCAACAACAACGGACTGAGCAGCATGATCGCCAACAGCGCCAGGCTCTTGTCCAGCAAAGACTTGCTCAGTGCCGCGGTTGGGCGACTGGTCAGTGGGCTTTCGTTGAGGAAGATCGCGGGCAGGCCATCCACCTCGGCAACGCTGTGATTGAGCAGCAGCATGTTATTGAGGTCGGGCACCCAAATCACGTCCACGCTGATCTCAAGCAGGTTGAGGTACAGCGCCTCGATGTGCGTCGCTTCCTGCAGGGTGTGAGTGATATACAGCCGACGAATACCGTGCTGTTTGATCAGCGTCGGAAGATCGGGCAAGTCCCCGATAACCTGCGGTTGTGTGCTGTTTTGCGGCAAAGCAGTGCCGGGCCCTACAAGGCCAACCAGAGGGGAGCGTTTTTGCCTGGCAAGCGTGTTGGCCAAGTCGGTTGCAAGTTTTCCCGTACCAATAATCAGCGATTTCTGGCGCGCGTGAAGTTGCCGGTGGTAATACCTGGATAGACTGTGGATCGGAATGTAGCAAAGTGCTAGTAGTGGATAGCTGACGGCGGCCCAGAGTAGCAGGATCTCCAAGGGAAACAGCGAGCCGGCATTGCAGGCAACGCCAACCGCCGACAATATGCCCATGGTCAATAACCAGCCGCTGAATAACCGTCCCAGCCCAACAAAAAAATCATCTTTTTTGCTATAGACGTCACATAACATATAGGCCGGGATAGAGGCCAGTATTGTAATGGCTGCCAATATCCGGTAGTGAGATTCCAGTTGCCCGGTCTTGAACAGGACCAGTGAAAACAAAAGTACAACGACCAAACTCAAGGCGATAGCCCACTGCCCCCAAAAGGTGAGGCCCTTGGGTGTAAGGTGACGGTGCATTCTTCTGTTGTTAAGCATACTTCTGCTCCCTGTGGTATCCACTCACGTGCCGGCAGGTTAAAGCGAGGCGTGGTTTTAATGACTATCAAATGGCAGGCGCACGCGCAGGCGTGCGTAGTGATAGTAATGAATGGCAGGGAGCAACGGCTGACGACTTATAACGCGGGCATGTTGTTATAAAATGGCAGTTTGAAAAGGAATTTTAATAGGCAGGGTGATGTGTAATATTTATGAAATTATTATTATTCGACTGCGTTGCCGCGGTGGCTCAAGGGGCTTTTTATTTTTTGAGTCAGGCAATAGCCACGGTTGCGTACCGCCCTGAACAACCGCTCGCCATCGTTCACGCGTTTGAACTTGTCCTGTAACCGGCTGAGGCACATTTCGAGGCCGCGATAAAGTTCGGGCTCACGTCCGATATTGCGAATAAGTTCTTCCTTGCTGACGACGCGTTCTTCATGGTGCAGCATTTTTTTAATCAGTGCCGACTCTATGGTGGTCAACGAAATACGCAGCCCACCTTTTACCAGCGCTCGGTCCTGTTGGGTAAGTAGCCACACATCCGGGGTGCGCAAGGCCGGTACGGAAGTGGCGTTTTCGGCGGCGGGGCCAGTTAACTCGTGGGGCGCAGGATCGGACTTCAGTGCGGTGAGTTTAGGGATTTTGGCGGCGTCGTAAAGTTGCCGGGTTAAACGGTTATTAGCCTCGTAGAGTCTTTTTGCGGCGACATAGTTACTGAGCCACCGGTTGAAATTTTGCTCGTTGGTAACCGCGTAGGAACTGGTTGAGGCGTCTGACGGCTTCTCTGTGGTTTCGACCAGTGGCCCGCTATCAATGTCGTAATGTAAAAAGGCCAGGCTTGGCGTGAAATCATGTAGCGCAATGGACGGGTGCGTCGATGTAAATGTGTGTTTCTTCAGAGAACTCATGGCATTCACCGATTCCAGGAAAGTACGGGGGTTCACAAACTATCAGCAGGGGAGAAGTAGGCGCCCTGAAAGTAGTCAAAAGGCAAGCGTCGGGCGAGAAGCGCGCTGTCGGCATGCTCGACGTTGTCGGCGATAAACGAGACCCGGGTGGTGCTCATCAGCCCCAGCATCTGGTCGTAAAGCCGGTCGAACAGGCCCGAGCGCGTGTTCAGACTGAGCCTTATGGCGGAGTCTGGAAAGGGCATTTTTATATAGTCATAAAGACTCAAGTCAGTCAGCAGGTCGGTGTTTTTTGTATTCAGTGTGTAATTGTTATAAGCAAGTTTCAGGTTGCTTTGGTCTTTCAGGCTATAGAGCTGGCGAATCATGCTGCGGCGCGCTGCCGGGCCGGGCAGCGTATCCAGTGTATTGTCAATGCTGACAATAAGTTGATGTTTGCGTTTTTCCAGGGTGTTTGAAGTACTGATGATTTCTTGCAGCAAGGCGTCGTTCATCAATAAGGCTTGTTCTATACGCAAAAACGTGTGAAGCCTTGGGCTTTGTTCCACACGCAAACGTTGTCTTTCGCGGGCAAAGGCGTTCGGCTGGGTGTAGTGCAGCGCGCCCCTGTAGGCGTCTTTAAGTTGTTCGCAGTAAAGAGGGCACGCGTCGTCAGTCAGCCCTTCAAGAACATGCTCGGCGTGCACCCGAATCTCACTGCCCCATAACGCACAATTTCGTCCCAGTATCGCTTGCCGCGAAAACGTGAAATCGACTGGCGCTGCAAGCAACCGGGTCGCATTATTCACGGGTTGGCCGCTCCTTGACGGGTTGCACATGGTTAACCGAGGCAAGTCCCCTGCTTAGTTTGTAGCCATAACCTCGAATGCTTTGGATTATATTGCTTCCATAATGCGATTTGATTTTGCCACGCAGGCGGCTAATGGACTTTTCGAGTGCCCTGGAGTCATAGAACCGTGTATTGAGGCCCATCACGGCAGCAATTTCATCATGGCTCAGTAAACGATTATAAATAAGCGCTTCGAGTACTTTCATTTCGACAAAGGACACTTCCAGCTTTTTGCCGCCCCCGTAGATGCACATGCGGTCCTGGTCCAGTAGCAAATCAGTATTACTTAGCCAGTACGTCTCGCTGAGGAACGCGGTGAACAGCGCGAGTTTTTTCTCGGGCGAGCTTTCAACGACCTTTATGCAGTAATCGGCACCGGCGAGATAGTATTTGGTTTTACTCAATGTAGTGGCAAAGGTAACGACCAGGAAAATGGTGCTGCCAGGGTTTTCGGATCTGGTTTTTTTTATAATGTCCAGCGTTTGGGTGCTGGCAGAGGGGGTATCGATCTCTATGATGATGGCACGGTAATGCCCATGGCTTTCATAGGGGCCGATTAGTTGGCCGTAGGAGCGTGTATCGACTTTTAGATTTTTCGGTACAGTACGAACTATAAGCTCGCTGAAGTCCTCGGATTTCGATGGGGTCCGAGCAATAGCGAGGACGTTGGAAAAATGCATCACGTTGCTCCCTTTTCCGGCATGCGAGGCCGTCAATTCAATCGCTGCAGGCGTTTAGATGTTAATCGAATTGAATACGTCAAAACGTGACAAATTTTAACATTCGGCACTTTATTCGCGGGGGGTAAGGCGGTTTCTGGCGGGTGTTGAAAGCGGGTTTTTGCACGGGAGTACTCATATGCTAGTGCAATTTTTTAGTGCGTGATAAGTATTTTAGGCCGGGTTGATTTTTTTGGCTGGAATGATTTAACCCTTCTAGTCATTAAGCTCTAAAAATGCTTATACGCCGCTATTTATAATAATCCAGCAAGGCGATAGCGGGGGTTGTGTGCTCGGCTGTGCCCGTGCGATCGGCCAGGTAGCGTGCCGGAGGTTTGCCGATGGCCTTGCGGAACATCGTGATAAAGCCGCTGGCGTTCTCATAGCCCAGGTCCAGCGCTACCGTCTGCACACTTTGGCCTTTGGCCAGGCGTTGCAGGGACAGGATCACATGCAACTGCCGGCGCCAACGGCCAAAACTCAGGCCGATTTCCTCCAGCAACAACCGCGTCATGCTGCGCTCGCTCATGCCGATGCGGGCTGCCCATTCGCCCAGAGTGGCCTTGTCGCTGGGGTTGGCCAGCAAACTGTCGGCCAGGCGCCTGAGCCGAATGTCCCGCGGCATGGGCAGGTGCAGGGCCTCGATCGGCGCCAGCGCCAGTTCGTCCAGCAGGGTGGCCACCAACCGGCCCTGGGCGCCTTCGGTGTCATACAGCGCCGGGAAGCTAACGGCCTTGCTGATCAACTCGTGTAACAACGGCGATACACCCAGCGTGCAACATTGCCGGGGCAGGGCACCGGCGGCGTCGGGGTCGACCAGCAAGCAGTACACATCCGCTGCGCCGCAGCCGCGTGCAGCATGGGAAAGGCCGCCGGGAATCCACAGCGCGCACTGGGGCGGCACGATCCAGATGCCCTCTTCGATGACGCAGTGAATCACGCCGCGCAAGGTGTACATCAACTGGCCTTTGCGGTGTTGGTGCGGCGCATGCTCCCAACTGGCGCAGGTGCTTGAGGCGCTCACCGCGACCACGGCACGGGGAATCGCATCGGCCAGGGCCGGGCGCAACGAGTCGCGGGTTTCGAGGCGATGGTTGTACATGGCGGCGGGTGCCTTGGCTGGAATGCGAAATATTCTGGCCATTTTGCGCAATGGCGTCCAGCGATTGCGTGGCTATTATGAGAACTATTCTCGTTAAAGGAGCTTCCCATGCAACTCGACAGTTCAACATTCCCCGTGGTGAAAATCGTGTTTGATGCCCCCAGCGACACGCCACCGCTAGATACCTTTGCCGCGTTCGAGGCGTTGTTGCTGGGTGAGAAACCCTTCATCCTGCTGCACGAAAAAGCCGTGGATGAAAGCACTCACCAGCACTCCCACGAAGAACGTAAACAGGCTTCGATCTGGATGAAGAAGCACAAGGTGGCCTTGCGTGCGTTCGTCAAAGGCATGATTCAAGTGGAGCCCAGCGCGGCCAAGCGCCTGGCACTCAAACCGTTTGCGGTGATGTTCGCCAAGGCGTGGGGCTACCCGCTGCTGGTGGTGGAATCCACGGATCAGGCCTGGGCATTGGCGCGGGACGTGCTGGATACCCAGGTGTCGGATGTGGCGCACTATTGAGTCGAGGGCGCGGCTTTATTCAGCTCCACACTGGGTTTTCTTGCGTGTTGCAACTCCTGCACGCCTTTGTTGGCGGATGCGATAAACGCAATGCCCATCAGCACCGCAAAGCTTCGTCCTCTCAAAGCGTCCCGCATCTTCAACGTTCCACTCTTTCGTGTTTTTTCGCCTGCGCCGACGGCGGCCCGAAGATATAGCACGGTCTGAGCAGCGTCCATCTTTGCACCAGCAGCCTGCCTGGCCCCGGTGTTTCAGGTATCCTGCGCGCCCCGCTCAACAACTATTCCCAAACCATGCCAGAACACAACATGCAGGCCCTGCTGGAGTCGATCCTCGACGAAGTTCGCCCACTGATCGGCCTCGGCAAGGTCGCCGACTACATCCCCGCACTGGCCGATGTACCGGCGCAGCAACTGGGCATTGCCGTGTATGGCAATGACGGCTCGTTCTACTGCGCGGGCGATGCTCACACGCTGTTCTCCGTGCAGAGCATCTCCAAGGTGTTCAGCCTGGTGCAGGCCATCGACCATGGTGGCGAAAGTATCTGGGACCGGCTGGGCCATGAACCGTCGGGGCAGCCGTTCAACTCCATGGTGCAGCTGGAATTTGAACGGGGGCGGCCACGCAACCCGTTTATCAATGCCGGTGCGCTGGTGATCTGCGACATCAACCAATCGCGCTTTGCCGTGCCGATCTTGTCCATGCGCGACTTCGTGCGGAGGCTGTCGGGTAACCCGCAGATCCTGGTCAACAGCGTCGTGGCTGAATCCGAAGCCCAGCACGGTGCGCGCAATGCGGCCATGGCGTACCTGATGAAGTCGTTCGGCAACTTCCACAACGACGTGGACGCGGTGCTGCACAGCTACTTCAACTACTGCGCGTTGCAGATGAGCTGCCTGGACCTGGCCAAGGCGTTTTGCTTCCTGGCGAATGAAGGGGTGTGCACCCACAGCGGCGAGCAGATTTTGACGCCGCGCCAGACCAAGCAAGTGAACTCGATCATGGCCACCAGTGGGCTGTACGACGAGGCGGGTAATTTTGCGTATCGCGTTGTCTTGCCGGGCAAGAGCGGGGTAGGCGGCGGGATTCTCGCGGTGGTGCCGGGGCAATTTACGGTGTGCGTCTGGTCGCCGGAGTTGAATGCGGCGGGCAATTCGTTGGCGGGGATGAAGGCGTTGGAGTTGTTGAGTGAGCGGATTGGGTGGTCGGTGTTCTAGGGCTTGATCGCTCCCACGCGTGTGGGAGCAATCATTACGATCATTAGCGCGGGCAGGTTTCCGTGCATCTATCCAGCGCTTTGTCGACCAGCATCTGCACACCTTCCAGCATCCGGCAAATGCCCAGCGCCACATTGCGTTGGGTGCCGTCGACTTCGAAGGCCAGGTGAGCGGCGATGACATTGATCGACGCCAGGTCCTGCGAGGCATTGGCCAGCAAGGTTTCTGTGTCCAGGTCCTTACGCACGGTAAATAATCCATCGAACGGTAGCTCGGTGGGTTCAGGCGGTTGGGGTTGGGCGTCAGGTTTCAGATAGTGGTGGATGGCGCGGTAAGCGGCTTCTTGAAGCCGGTCGGCATGATTTGGGGGATTTGGACTGTCTTTAATCATGGTGAAGCTCCTTTGTGAATGGAGCTGCCACTATTCGCGGTCAAACGATTAGGGTGGCAGCTATACGCGGGTTGACCGACCGGCCCAAAGAACAAAACCGGCATACCCGAAGGTATCCCGCGTACAGCTGCCGCGACACAATACATCAGGCGTAAAAAAAACGCCCAAGCTCGGTTTTGGCGCAGTTGTTCTATGGTTGCGGACGGTCAAATCCGGTCGCTGAATTGGCAGCGACTGCGGGAGGTTAGTCAGCCCGAGTCCGACCGACAACCTGAAAAAGTTGCCGGAAAAATCCGAGCACGCCTCCCTGTCATTGAGCAGGGTGCTGATACTATCGACGCAATCACCCATCAGTCAGAGACGGTCCATGTTGCCCAATCGTGTCGTCCAGGCCGCCGCCAAGTCGGTGTTGCAGCAGCTCGTGACGCATATCACGCCCGCTTCGACCGAGGCGTCCATCGCCCAAATGGCGGCGCAGATGCTCGCGAAATCCGGCTACCCGGAGACCTGGTATTACGACTGCCCCGCCTTCGTATTACTGGGTTCACGCAGTGCGCTTTCGGTGTCGGGCCGCGACTATCGGCCCAGTCACGAAGCAGTTGGCGAGCACAATCTGATCACCCTGGATTTGAGCCCACGCTCCGGCAATGCGTGGGGCGATTGCGCCCGCTCTTTCTATGTGGAGGAGGGTGTGTGCCGGGCGGTGCCGATGGGGGCGGAGTTCAGCAAGGGCTATAAAGTGGAGCACCGGTTACACGCGATGATGCGCACATTCGCCCGGCCCGGGACCACGTTCAATGATTTGCATGCGTTCGCCAATGACCTGATCGCCTCCGAGGGTTTCGAGAACCTCGATTTCGCGGGCAACGTCGGCCACAGCATCTGCGAACAGCGGGACCAGAGGCTCTATATCGAGGCAGGCAATCACCGGCGCCTTGAAGAGGTGACGTGCTTCACCTTCGAGCCGCATGTTCGCGAGCGAGGCGGTCGCTGGGGCTACAAGCATGAAAATATCTATTTCTTCAGTGAAGGGGGAGAGGTCTGCGAGCTTTGACGAAGGCGCCGGTCTCCTGAGGAAACGCGGCGCCTTCGGGTATTTCGCGAGCAGGCTCGCTCCTACAGGGATAGGCGGTCCAGCAGGCTGTACCACGCCACACCCGCACCGATGTAGAAGCGTTGCAAACCATGCAGTGGCAACCGCTGCAAAGGCGTTACCGGGTAAGCGAAGTCGGAGCGGCTGTCACACAGGCGTCCGGCCAGTTGCTGGCCGAGGCTGGTGCACAAGGCAATCCCGCGTCCGTTACAGCCCAATGCCAGGGTCAACCCGGGTGCAGGCTCGTGGACGTGGGGCATAAAGTCCCGGGTGATCGCGATCCGGCCCGCCCAGCGGTACTCGAATTCCAGCTTGCCCAACTGCGGAAACAACAACGCCAGCGAGCGTTCCAGGTGCGCAAAGTCCGCCGGCCCGGTGGGGTCGTTGAACAGCCCGCGCCCACCCATCAGCAGGCGACCGTGGGCGTCCTTGCGAAAGTACAGCAGCAGGCGTTGGGCGGTTGAGACGGTTTCTTGCCCCGGCAAAATGCTCTCGGCCGCAGGTCCGCTCAAGGGCCGGGTGGCGACGATAAAACTGTTGGCCGCCAGCACGCTCTGGGCCATGCCGGGCCACAAGTCGCCGCTGTAGCCGTTGGTGGCCAATACCACTTGGCCGGCCGACACCTGTGCACCGCTGGCGGTCTGCAATTTCCAGCCGGCGCCTGCCTGCTGCATCGCGGTCACTGCGCTTTTCCCGTAAATACGCACGCCCGCCGCCTGCGCGGCGCGCACCAGCCCGCGTGCATAGGCCAGCGGTTGAATGGCGCCCGCGCGGCCGTCCAGCCAGCCACCGGCAAACGCCTGGCTGCCCATGCGAGTGGACACCGCGCTGGCATCCAGGCGCTGCACCGCCACCCCACGGCGCTCCCACTGTTCGGCCCGGGCATGCAGGCCCGCCACGCCTTTTTCGCAATAGGAAACCTGCATCCAGCCCTTGCGGGTGGGCGCACAGTCGATGCCATGGCGCTCGATCAGGTTGAACACCAGGTCGGCAGAGTTGGACACGCTGTGGATCAGCGGCTCGGCGCGTTCGGCACCGTACCTCTGCACCAGTTGGTCCGGGTCGTATTTGAGGGTCGGGTTGACCTGCCCACCATTGCGCCCGGACGCGCCCCAGCCGGGCTCGTGGGCTTCCAGCACGCACACGCTCACGCCACGCTCGGCCAGGTGCAGGGCCGTGGACAACCCGGTATACCCGGCGCCGACGATGGCCACGTCCACCTTCAATGATTCAGCCAGCGCGGGTGTCGTCGGTGCAGCCGGCGCGGTCGCCGCCCAGAGTGATTTCATGACAGGCTCCGGGTGTTGGCCGACGGGTGCAGCACACGGCGCAGAAAGTCCTGGGTACGCGGCTGTTGCGGGTTGCCCAGCACTTGTTCGGCGGGCCCGCTTTCCACGATGTAGCCGCCGTGCAGGAAGCACACACGGTCGGCCACTTCGCGGGCAAAACCCATTTCGTGGGTTACCACAATCATGGTCATGCCCTCATCGGCCAGGGTGCGCATCACCTCCAGCACATCGCCCACCAGTTCCGGGTCAAGGGCCGAGGTGGGTTCGTCGAACAGCATGGCGTCGGGCTTCATGGCGAGGGCGCGGGCGATGGCCATCCGTTGCTGCTGGCCGCCGGAGAGTTGTTCCGGGTAGGCATCGGCCTTGGCTGACAGGCCGACTTTGTCCAGCAGCACCAGGGCTTCTTCGCGGGCTTGTTTCAGCGGTTCGCGTTTGACGTACACCGGGCCTTCCATCACGTTTTCCAGCACGGTGCGGTGGGGGAACAGGTTGAAGCGCTGGAACACCATGCCCATGCGGCTGCGCAGTGCATGCACGGTCTTGCTGCTGCGTTGCACGGTTTCACCGAACACGCTGATGGTGCCGCCGTCGTAGGCTTCCAAGGCGTTGATGCAGCGCAGCAAGGTGGATTTGCCCGAGCCGGAGGGGCCGATCAGGCATACCACCTCACCTTTGGCCACGTCCAGGTCGACGCCGTGCAGCACGCGATGGGTGCCGTAGTGTTTTTGCAGCTGGCGAATCTTGATCATGCTTTTTTCCTCCGGCCCAGGTGCTGTTCCATGCGGCGCAGGCCATACACCAGCGGCAGGCTCATCAGCAGGTAGAGCAGGGCGACCAGGGTGTAGACGGTCATGTTCTGGAAGGTCGACGAGGCGATCAGTTGGCCCTGGCGCGTCATCTCGGCCACGGTGATGGTCGACACCAAGGATGAGTCCTTGAGCATCATCACCAGAGTGTTGCCGTAGGGCGGCAGGGCGATGCGAAAGGCCTGGGGCAGGATCACCCGGCGCATCATCAGCACCGAGCGCATCCCCAGGGCTTCGGCGGCTTCGCGCTGGCCTTGTTCGACGGCGATGATGCCGGTACGAAAGTTCTCCGCCTGGTACGCCGAGTAGGCGATGCCCATGCCGATCACACCCGCCTGGAAGGCGCTGAGGTGCACGCCCATGTCCGGCAACACGAAGTAGATGTAGAACAGCTGCACGATGATCGGCAGGCCGCGAATCACGTTGATCACCGTGCTCGCTGCCCACGACAGCGCACGGATCGGCGACAGCTTGAGCAGAGCCAGCACCAGGCCGATGGCGCTGCTGAGCAGGAATGACAGCACGGTAATCTGGATTGTCACCCACGCGCCCTGAAGCAGGATCGGCAGGAAATCCCGGGCGTTTTGCAGGAACTCAGCCGGGTTCATGGCTGCACCTGGGCATCAAGCCCCCACTTCTTGAGGATCGCCTCCAGGGTACCGTCAGCCTTGATGCTGGCGATGGCCTGGTTCAGGCGTGCGAGGGTTTCGCTGTCGCCCTTGCGCACCACCAGGCACACCTCGCCGACGTTGACCGGCTTGTAGTCGGCGGCGAGTTTCACGCCTTTGAACAGTTTCTGGCGGATCTGATACGCGACCACGGGTTGGTCGCCCACCGCAGCCTTGATGCGGCCCAGGCTCAGGTCGCGGACCATTTCGCCGATGGAGTCGTAGGTGCGGATTTCCTTGAAGATGCCCAGCTTGTTGAGCATGTCGTAGAAGATCGTGCCGGCTTGCACGCCCACCACCTGGTCCTTCAAGGAACTGAGGTCGGGATAGGCTGCGTTGTCGTCTTCGCTAATGATCAGCCCTTCACCGTACGCATACACGGGCGCGCTGAAGTCCACCACCTGGGCACGTTCCGGGGTCTTGAGCATGCCGGCGGCGATGAAGTCGAGTTTGCCGGAGGTCAGGGACGGGATCAGCGCGGCAAAGTTGGTCTGCTCGATTTCGCTGGTAAAGCCACCGGCCTTGCCCACGGCATTGGCGACGTCGACCATCACGCCCTGGATGCTGTTGCTCTTGATGTCGAGGAAGGTAAACGGCGAACCGCTGGCCGTTGCACCGACTTTGTACGAGGCCGCACCGGCAGCGTGCACGGTGGCCACGCAAAAGGTGGCGCAAAGACCGAAGGCGAGGCGGCGAAACAAGGGCGAAAGACTGTTCATCGGGTTACTCCAGAAGGAAAACGGATCGTCAGTAGCGCAAGCGGCTGGAGTCGAAACCGCAAGCTCTGTGCCATTTCGATTCAATAAAATCGTTTGGTGGCACAGAAAATCCACAAAATGAACCTTTCGTATCGGTATGCGATTTTAAGTGGTCGAATTTCGCAGTTTGGTGTAGAAATATCGCCACGCTTGATCGACCTGACCACGAGTCCGCCATGCCTGAAGAACGCAACAGCTTGCACAATCAATCCCTGGAAAAAGGCCTGTCGGTGCTCAAGGCATTCAGCGCCCAGCGCCGCAGCATGAGCCTTGCAGAGGTGGCCGAGGCCGCTGGCATGACCAAAAGCTCGGCCCAGCGCATGGTGTTTACCCTGGAGAGCCTGGGTTACCTTCGGAAACACTCGCGCACCCGCCATTACCAACTCACACCGCGGGTGCTGGAGTTGGGCTTCAGTTATCTGGATGCGCATTCGCTGATTGAGGTGGCCAACCCGTTCCTCTCGGAGTTGACCCGGCTGACGGGAGAAACCTCCTGCCTGACGGAGCCTGCGGGTTACGACATGACCTATATTGCGCGGTTTGTCAGCTCAGGCTTTGTGCCGGTGCACATGCCAATTGGCTCGCGGGTGCCGATGTACTGCACGGCGTCGGGCCGGGCGTATTTGAGTGCGTTGCCGCAGGATGAGGCGCTGGCGTTGATCGAGCACAGCCAGCGGGTGGCGCATACCAGTCAGACGTTGACTGAGGTCGACAGGATCATGGAGTCGTTGCAGCAGGTGCGCGAGCAGGGCTATGCGGTGAATGGCCAGGAGCTGTTCCTGGGCGACATGACCATTGGCGCGCCGGTGCTGGGGGCAAATGGCCGGCCGGTGGCGGCGGTGCACGTGGTGGCGCCGACCAGTCGCTGGAGCCGGGCGGATGCCGAGAAGCAGTTGGCGCCGGCGTTGTTGCAGTGTTCAAGGGCGTTGAGCAATTCGGCGCGCAATCTTGAATAGATAAACTAACGAACAAACAACACGATCAGTGTGGGAGCAGGCAAGCCAGCTCCCACATTTGATTTTCATTGTTGAGGTTTGGGTTGGCCCCAACAAAAAATGCGCCCCTGAGGGCGCATTTTTTTGTTCGGTCAACTATCGCCTATCAGGCAATCGCATCCCAGGCACGATCACCATTCTCGTCTTTAATCCGAGTCGGCAAGCCCATCACGTCCAGCGCTTTGAGGAACGGTTCCGCCGGCAGTTCCTCGACGTTGGCCATGTGCTTCACATCCCACTCGCCACGGGCAACCAGCAGCGCCGCGGCTACCGGCGGAACCCCTGCGGTGTAGGAAATGCCCTGGCTGTCGGTTTCGGCAAAGGCTTCTTCGTGGCAGGCCACGTTGTAGATGAACAGCTCGCGCGGCTGGCCATCCTTGGTGCCCTTGACCAGGTCGCCGATGCAGGTCTTGCCGGTGTAGCCCGGCGCCAGCGACGACGGGTCGGGCAGCACGGCCTTGACCAGTTTCAGCGGTACGACTTCCAGGCCTTCGGCGGTGGTGACCGGTTTTTCGGAGAGCAGGCCGAGGTTTTTCAGTACGGTGAACACGTTGATGTAGTGTTCGCCGAAGCTCATCCAGAAACGCACGTTGGGCACGTCGAGGTTTTTCGACAGCGAGTGCACTTCATCGTGGCCGGTCAGGTACAGGTTCTGCGAACCGACCACAGGCAGGTCGTCGGTGCGTTTGACTTCGAACATGGTGTTGCTGGTCCACTGGCTGTTCTGCCAGCTCCACACCTGCCCGGTGAATTCGCGGAAGTTGATTTCCGGGTCGAAATTGGTGGCGAAATACTTGCCGTGGGAGCCGGCATTGACGTCGAGAATGTCGATCGAATCAATGCGGTCAAAATGCTTTTGTTGCGCCAGCGCTGCATAAGCGTTGACCACACCCGGGTCGAAGCCCACGCCGAGGATGGCCGTGATGTTCTTCTGTTTGCACTCTTCCAGGTGGTTCCACTCGTAGTTGCCGTACCACGGCGGGGTCTCGCAGACCTTGCCCGGCTCTTCGTGGATGGCGGTGTCGAGGTACGCAACGCCGGTGTCGATGCAGGCACGCAGCACCGACATGTTGAGGAACGCGGAACCGACGTTAATGACGATCTGCGATTCGGTTTCGCGGATCAGTGCCTTGGTCGCTTCCACGTCCAAAGCGTTCAGCGCGAAGGCTTGAATCTCGGCGGGTACCTTGAGGCTACCCTTGGCCTTGACGCTTGCGATGATGGCCTGGCATTTGGAGATGTTGCGCGACGCGATAGCAATACGACCGAGTTCGTCGTTGTGCTGCGCGCACTTGTGGGCCACCACCTTGGCGACACCTCCTGCACCAATGATAAGAACGTTCTTTTTCAATTGCTTTATCTCTCCTTTATCTGTCCGCTTTACGAAAGGCTGGACAGGTAGTCGTCGTAACCAAATTCACGAACCACTTCGACTGTACCGTCGAGTTGTTTCACTACGATGGACGGCATTTTCAGGCCGTTGAACCAGTTTTTCTTGACCATGGTGTAGCCTGCGGTGTCGATGAACGACAGTCGATCGCCGATGGCCAGCGGCTGATCAAATTGGTATTCGCCAAAGATGTCCCCGGCCAGGCACGACTTGCCGCACACCATATAGGTGTGTTCACCCTCGCTTGGTGCCAGCTTGGCGTTCAGACGATAGATCAGCAGGTCCAGCAGGTGGGCTTCGATGGAGCTGTCTACCACGGCGAGGTTCTTGCCGTTGTAGAGGGTGTCGAGCACAGTCACTTCCAGGGAGGCGCTGTTGGTGATCGCCGCTTCGCCGGGTTCCAGGTACACCTGCACGTCGTACTTCTGCGAGAACGCCTTGAGGCGCTGGCAGAAAGCGTCGATGGCATAGCCTTCGCCGGTAAAGTGGATGCCGCCGCCCAGGCTCACCCAGTTGACCTTGTGCAGCAGCGCGCCGAAGCGTTCTTCGATGGTGTTGAGCATCTGGTCGAACAGGTTGAAGTCACCGTTCTCGCAGTTGTTGTGGAACATGAAGCCCGAGATCTGCTCGATCACGCCTTCGATCTTCACCGGGTCCCATTCGCCCAGGCGGCTGAACGGGCGCGCCGGGTCGGCCAGCAGGTAGTCGGAGCTGCTCACCTGCGGGTTGACGCGCAGGCCGCGGGTCTTGCCTTCGCTGCGTTCGGCAAAGCGCTGCAGCTGGCTGATGGAGTTGAAGATGATCTTGTCGCAGTTATCCAGCATCTCTTCGATTTCATCGTCGGCCCAGGCCACGCTGTAGGCGTGGGCTTCACCTTCGAACTTCTGGCGACCCAGCTTGAGCTCGTACAACGACGACGAAGTGGTGCCGTCCATGTATTCCTGCATCAGGTCAAACACCGACCAGGTGGCGAAGCACTTAAGGGCCAGCAGGGCCTTGGCGCCCGACTGCTCGCGCACGTAGGCGATCTTCTGCATGTTGACCAGAAGCTTCTGTTTGTCGATGAGGTAGTACGGCGTTTTGATCATTTTCAGAGCCTGCGGCGGTGCCTGCCAAAAAAGGACACGCATTGTGCCCGCACTTGGGACAGATCGAAAGGTTAGTCAGCGCAATTTGCTGCGCCGGTTATAGGCTGCCCTTTGAATATGACAGCCTGTGGCGCCCCCCAGTGGGAGCCGTCGGGCCCTGACGAGGCCGCGATAGCTGCGCCACACAGGCCGCTATCCTGGTAAGTCCTTCCAGGCTGTTTCAATCCCAAGTTCCACGCAGCGACTATAACGCCCTCTGATGGGCCGTGAGCAGATCCGGCTCTCCGGCCAGGCCAGCCGTAAGCAAAACCGCATGAACACAATCGTTCAAGCCTGCTCCGCAATGCCCTGCGTAGACTCCCGCCATTGGTCTACGACAGAGGTAACGGATGGATATTTTTCTCTACGCGTTCAGTGTGATGTACAGCCCCGGCCCGGTGAATTTCATGGCGCTCAATGCCGGGCTGACCGGAAAATTTCGCCGCTCACTGGGCTTTTTCATCGGCGTGGGCTGCGCGCTGCTGGTGTTGTTTTTGCTGTTTGGCTACACCGGCGAAGCGATCATCTCCCAGGGCGTGCTGCCGTACATATCGTTGGTGGGTGGCGTGTATACGCTGTACCTCGCGTATCAGGTCTACACCGCCAGAACCGTCATGCCCCAGGAAGGAGACGCGGATGCACCTTCAAAAAACCTCACGTTCTGGAACGGCTTCCTGATCCAGTTGCTCAACCCCAAGGGCATCATGGTGGTGCTGCCGATCACCAGTGTCATGATGCCGGCGGCGCATATTTACGCAAGCTCGATTGCGCTCGTCTCGGGGTTGCTGGGGTTTGCCGGCTTCGGTGCGCCGGGGATTTATGCGCTGCTGGGCGCGGTGCTGGGGCGGCGGATTACCCGCGAGTCTTACTTCACCGTGTTCAACCGATTGATGGGCGTGGCGCTGGTGATGTGTGCGTATTTCATGTTTGAGGCGTTCTATCTGCACATCCATCCATCCATCCATCATGAGTGGATCTGGTGATCATCTGGAATAAAATGAGTTTTTCTCACTATCGCTGAAAAAAGCGCAGGAAGCGTTTTGGAACGGCGAACTCGACCAAGCCGGCCTGCGGCCACCTGTTTTAACTGTGCTGCTGATCACAATCCCCGTTTTGCCGCAGGCGTTTGTAGAGGGTATTGCGGCTAACCCCCAACTCCCGGGCCAAGTGCGAGATATTGCCGCCCGCTGCTTCCAGGCGTTGGGCAAGGCTCATGCACTCATCCGGGCTATCGGCCGGTGGCACTGGCACCTTCTGCTCCAAATCCACAAAAAAATCATCCGGCAAATGCTCCACCCGAATCGGCTGCTCTTGCGCCATCGCCAACGCCACCTGCAACACACTGCTCACCTGACGCAGATTTCCCGGCCACGGATGCTGCTCGAACAGGGCCAGCACCTCGTTACTCAACCCGGCCCATTGCGTCGGCTCCCGGTGCTGTTGCCACAGCTGCTTGAACAGCGCCTGTTTATCTGTGCGCTGGCGAAGCGGCGGCAGTTCCAGGGTCAGGCCGCCGATGCGGTAATACAGGTCTTCCCGAAAACGCCCGAGCTGTACTTGCTCGCGCAACGAGCGGTTGGTGGCGGAGATGATCCGCAAGTCCACCGCGAATAACTCGCTGCTGCCTACAGGCTGCACACAGCGTTCCTGCAACACCCGCAGCAGCCGGGCCTGGGTGGGCAGTGGCATGTCGCCGATCTCGTCGAGGAACAGCGTGCCTTTATCCGCCTTGCGGATCAGCCCGATACTGCCTTTTTGGTTGGCGCCGGTGAACGCGCCTTTTTCGTAGCCGAACAGTTCCGACTCCACCAGTTCGGCGGGAATCGCTGCGCAGTTGACGGCGATAAATGCTTGTTGGCTACGGGAACTCGCCTGGTGCAGGGCTTTGACGAACACTTCCTTGCCCACGCCGGTTTCGCCATGAATCAGCAACGGTATGTCTTTTTCCAGCAGGCGCTCGGCCTGGCGCACCGCCTTTTCTACCCGGGCATCGCCAAAGTGCAGGGTCTGGAGGTTGATGGCTGTGGGCGCGGGCTGGCTGGGTTGGCGGGGTTCGACAAATACGCGCGCCTGCACCGGTGCCTGTTTCGGACGCTTCAGCAGGCATTGGAAACGGTTGCGCCCAGCCGCCTGCAGCGAGAAGGGCGGGCCTTCGGGCTGGTTGAGCAGCTCCAGCAGCGAGACCTTGAACAGGCTGTCGATCAATACCCGCGACAGGCTGATACCCAGCAGATTATCCGCGCGGCGGTTGGCCGACAGCACCTGGCCGCTCTCATCGAAGATCAGCAAACCCGCCCATTGGCTATCCAGGTTGTTCAAGCCGGTGTTGAACGTGAGCTGGAAATGCTCACCGCGAAACAGGTTGAGGATCAGCCGGTTCTCCACGGTCTGGCTCATCATCTTGACCATGCCCAGGGTGTGGGAGGGCGGCAGGTAGCTGTCGCTGGACACATCCAGCACCGCGATGATCTCCCGCTGCGCATCGAAGATCGGTGCCGCCGAGCCGGTCATGAAGCGGTTGGCCTTGAGAAAGTGTTCGTCGTGTTCGATATGTACCGCCTGGGCACAGGCCAGCGCGGTGCCGATGGCGTTGGTCCCGCTGGAACGCTCCATCCAGCTGGCGCCAGCGCTGAAGCCACGGGCCAGCTTGGGTTCGATAAAGCGCTGGGTGCCCCACGAGGTCAGCACCTGGCCCTGGTTGTCGGCGAGCATGATCAGGCAGTTGGAGTTGCTGAGGATGTTTTCGTAATACGGCAGCACTTCCTGGTGGGTGGTTTGCACGAGGGAGTGCTGGCTTTCGAGCAACTGGCTGACGCCTTCTGCGGGCAGTTGGTCGAAGCTCGGCGTGCTCTGGTGGTCCAGGCCATAGGCGCGGCAGCGGCGCCAGGAGTCCTGGATGATGGCATCGTGCGCCAGTGGTGTGCTCATGGCGGTGACCCTTGTTTTATTGTTGTTCTGGGCTCTATCTCTATGTAGGAGCGAGCTTGCTCGCGAAAAACGTCAACGATAACGCGCTCATCCAGGATGAACGCGGCGCCCTGAAGTTCTTCGCGAGCAAGCTCGCGCCTACAAAGTGTTGTTCAGAACTGTTCATTGTCAACCCGCCGGTTGTTCAGTTGTTCAGCCTGAACTGTTCATTTCTGTTCACAGGTGAACGGCCTTTTTGCCTAACCCATTGACCGACCTGGTTTTTGGCTTTTTGGCACGGAACTCGCTCTGTGCTTTGGCCAGAACCATTCCAATAATAAAAAGGTCGTGTCATGTCATTGACCCTGGAGCACGTTACTCGCGGCGTCGAAGGCCAGACCTGGATCGACGACGCCAACCTGCGTTTCGAAGCCGGTTCGTTCAATGTATTGCTGGGCCGCACCCTGTCCGGCAAGACCAGCCTGATGCGCTTGATGGCCGGCCTGGACAAACCCGACAGCGGGCGCATCCTGATGAACGGCGTCGACGTCACCCAAAAGCCCGTGCGTTTGCGCAACGTGTCGATGGTCTATCAGCAGTTCATCAACTACCCGACCATGACCGTGTTCGAGAACATCGCCTCGCCGCTGCGCCAGGCCGGTGTGTCTGCCGAGCAGATTCAGAGCAAGGTTCTCGAAACCGCAAAAATGCTGCGCATCGAGAAGTTCCTCCAGCGCCACCCGCTGGAACTGTCCGGCGGCCAGCAGCAACGCACCGCCATGGCCCGGGCGCTGGTCAAGGACGCCGAACTGATTCTGTTCGATGAGCCCCTGGTGAACCTGGACTACAAGTTGCGCGAAGAGCTGCGCCAGGAAATGCGCGAGCTGTTCAAGGCGCGCCATACCATCGCCATCTATGCCACCACCGAACCCAACGAAGCGCTGGCCCTGGGCGGCACCACCACGATTTTGCATGAGGGCCGGGTGATCCAGAGCGGCAAGGCCGCCGAGGTGTATCACCAGCCGCAAACCGTGTTGGCCGCCGAGCTGTTTTCCGAACCGCCGATCAACTTGATGCCCGGGCGCATCAGCGGTAATGAAGTGAGCTTCGCCAACGTTGTGCACTTCCCGCTGAATGTGGACCTGCGGCCCATCGGCGAGGGCGAGTTCCGCTTTGGCGTGCGCCCCAGCCATATCAGCCTGGTGCCGAGCAACGACGACGACCTGGAGATCGCGGTGACGGTTGAAGTCGCCGAGATCAGCGGCTCGGAAACCTTCCTGCACGTGCGCAGCGAACACTTCCTGCTGGTGCTGCATTTGCCCGGCGTGCACGAATACGACGTGGACGCGCCGATCCGCATCTATATCCCCACCCATAAATTGTTTGTGTTCGATGGCCAGGGACGTCTGGTCCAGGCCCCCGGCCGACGTGTCGCGAGGGTTGCCTGATGGCCGAAATCCATTTGCAAAACCTGGCCCACAGCTACAGCCCCAAGCCGGCCGGCCCTGAGGACTACGCGATTCGCGAAATGAACCACGTCTGGGAACAGGGCGGCGCCTACGCCTTGCTCGGGCCTTCGGGCTGCGGCAAGTCGACCTTGCTCAATATTATCTCCGGCCTGCTCAGTCCGTCCGAAGGTCAGGTGTTGTTCGACGCCAAGGTGGTCAACGAGCTGACCCCGGAAAAACGCAACATCGCCCAGGTGTTTCAGTTCCCGGTGGTGTACGACACCATGACGGTGTTCGACAACCTGGCCTTTCCCCTGCGAAACCAGGGCATGGCCGAGGCGAAGGTGCACAGTAAGGTGCAGGAAATTGCCGAGGTGCTCGACCTGCAAAACCTGCTGGGCAAAAAAGCCCGCAACCTCACCGCCGACGAAAAACAGAAAGTCTCCATGGGCCGCGGCCTGGTGCGCGATGACGTGTCGGCAATCCTGTTCGATGAACCGCTGACGGTGATCGACCCGCACCTGAAGTGGAAGCTGCGGCGCAAGCTCAAGCAGATCCACGAACAGTTCAACATCACCATGGTCTACGTCACCCACGATCAACTGGAAGCCTCGACCTTCGCCGACAAGATCGCGGTGATGTACGGCGGGCAAATCGTGCAGTTCGGCACGCCACGGGAATTGTTCGAGCGGCCAAGCCACACCTTTGTCGGCTACTTCATCGGCAGCCCGGGAATGAATCTGATCGAGGTGCAGGCCGAGGCGGGCGGTGTGCGCTTTGCCGGCACGCACCTGGCGCTGCCCGAGGCATTGCAGCAGCGCATTCGCGAAGCGCCCTACAAGAAGCTGCAGGTGGGTATTCGCCCGGAATTTATCCATGTGTGGGATGAGCACAATCCTGACGCGCTACAGGCGCAAGTCACTCATGTGGAAGACCTCGGCACCTACAAGATCATGACGCTCAACCTCGACGGCGCACCGCTGAAAGTGCGCCTGGCCGAAGACAAACCGGTGCCCGAGGGGCAAGCGTCCATCAGCTTTCCTGGGCAATGGCTGATGGTGTATGCCGATGACTACTTGCTGGAGGCGCAGCCATGAACAAGGTGCAGAACAACAAGGCCTGGTGGCTGGTATTGCCGGTGTTCCTGCTGGTGGCTTTCAGTGCGGTGATCCCGATGATGACCGTGGTCAACTACTCGGTGCAGGACATCTTCGACCAATCCAGCCGCTACTTCGTCGGCGCCGACTGGTACAAACAGGTGCTGCTGGACCCGCGCCTGCATGACTCACTGCTGCGCCAGTTCATCTATTCGGCGTGTGTGCTGTTGATCGAAATTCCGCTGGGGATTGCCATCGCGCTAACCATGCCCACCAAGGGCCGCTGGTCCTCGTTGGTGTTGATCGTAATGGCTATTCCGCTGCTGATCCCGTGGAACGTGGTGGGCACCATCTGGCAGATTTTCGGCCGCGCCGACATCGGCCTGCTCGGTTCAACGCTCAACGCAATGGGCATCAGCTACAACTACGCGGCCAACACCATGGACGCGTGGGTCACGGTGCTGGTGATGGACGTGTGGCACTGGACGTCGCTGGTGGCGCTCCTGTGTTTCTCGGGGCTGCGGGCGATCCCGGATGTGTACTACCAGGCGGCGCGGATTGATCGTGCATCCAGTTGGGCGGTGTTCCGACATATCCAGTTGCCGAAGCTCAAGAGCGTGCTGCTGATCGCGGTGATGCTGCGCTTCATGGACAGTTTCATGATCTACACCGAACCGTTTGTGCTGACGGGCGGCGGGCCGGGGAATGCGACTACCTTTCTCAGCCAGACCCTTACCCAGATGGCCGTAGGCCAATTCGACCTGGGCCCGGCGGCGGCGTTTTCGCTGGTGTATTTCCTGATCATCCTGCTGGTGTCCTGGCTGTTTTACACCGCCATGACCCACTCCGACGCCAACCGCTGAGGCCGCCCAGATGAGCAAGCGCAAGGTTATTCCACTGTTGGTCTACATCCTGTTCCTGCTGGTGCCTATCTACTGGCTGCTGAACATGTCCTTCAAGAGCAACACCGAAATCCTCGGTGGCCTGACGCTGTTTCCCCAGGATTTTACCTTTGCCAACTACAAGGTGATCTTTACCGACCCAAGCTGGTACACCGGCTACCTCAACTCGCTGTACTACGTCAGCCTCAATACGGTGATTTCCCTGAGTGTGGCACTGCCGGCCGCCTATGCTTTTTCGCGCTACCGCTTCCTGGGCGACAAGCACCTGTTCTTCTGGTTGCTGACCAACCGCATGGCGCCACCGGCAGTGTTTTTGCTGCCGTTCTTCCAGCTGTATTCCTCCATCGGCCTGTTCGATACGCATATCGCCGTGGCCCTGGCCCATTGCCTGTTCAACGTGCCGCTGGCGGTGTGGATTCTCGAAGGCTTCATGTCTGGCGTGCCCAAGGAAATCGACGAAACGGCCTACATCGACGGGTACAGCTTCCCCAAGTTTTTCGTGAAGATCTTTATCCCGCTGATTGGCTCGGGGATCGGCGTGACGGCGTTTTTCTGCTTTATGTTTTCCTGGGTCGAACTGCTGCTGGCCCGCACGCTGACCTCGGTGAACGCCAAGCCGATTGCGGCGGTGATGACTCGTACCGTCTCGGCCTCCGGCATCGACTGGGGCGTGCTCGCAGCGGCGGGGGTGTTGACCATCTTGCCGGGCATGCTGGTGATCTGGTTTGTTCGCAACCACGTGGCCAAGGGCTTTGCCCTGGGCCGGGTCTGAGGAGTCGATGATGGAATGGATGGCCTGGACCACCCCGACTGCACTGTTCTTCGCCGCAATCGGCCTGCTGCTGGTGGGCATGACGACGTGGGAATTACGCTCGCCGAGTATCCCCCGGCGCGGTTTGTTACCGATCAGCACCACCCGTGGTGATCGCTTGTTTATCGGTCTTCTCGGCAGCGCCTACCTGCATTTGTTGGTGATCGGCGTAACCGGCTGGAGCATCTGGGTGGCGTCCGCGCTGTCTCTGGTGTGGCTGTTGTCTGTGATGCGCTGGGGCTAGTTGCCCCTTTTGAACCCCAAAACCAGGAGGTCTCTATGTTCGATAAAAACAATAAGCTGCGACATAGCATTTCATTGGCGGCCGTGCTGGCGCTCTGCGGGCTCAGTGCTGCGGCCTGGGCGGATGCTTATGAAGACGCTGCGAAAAAATGGATCGGCAGTGAGTTCAAGCCGTCTACCCTCACCGAAGCCCAGCAGCTCGAAGAGCTGAAGTGGTTTATCAAGGCCGCGGAGCCGTTTCGTGGGATGAAGATCAACGTGGTGTCGGAAACCCTCACCACCCACGAGTACGAGTCCAAAGTTCTGGCCAAGGCCTTCAGCGAAATCACCGGGATCAAACTGACCCACGACCTGCTGCAGGAAGGCGACGTGGTGGAAAAACTGCAAACCCAAATGCAGTCCGACAAGAACATCTATGACGGTTGGGTCAACGATTCCGACTTGATTGGTACGCACTTTCGCTATGGCAAGACAGAATCCATCACCGACCTGATGGCCAACGAAGGCAAGAACTTCACCTCGCCCACCCTGGACATCAAGGACTTCATCGGTATTTCGTTTACCACCGCGCCGGACGGCAAGATCTACCAGTTGCCCGACCAGCAGTTCGCCAACCTTTACTGGTTTCGCGCCGACTGGTTTGAACGGGCGGACCTGAAAGCCAAGTTCAAGGAAAAGTACGGCTATGAATTGGGCGTGCCGGTGAACTGGTCGGCCTACGAAGACATCGCAAAATTCTTCAGCGAAGACGTCAAGCAGATCGACGGCAAACGCGTCTACGGGCACATGGACTACGGCAAGAAAGACCCGTCCCTGGGCTGGCGCTTTACCGATGCCTGGTTCTCCATGGCCGGCGGCGGCGACAAGGGCCTGCCCAACGGCTTGCCGGTGGACGAGTGGGGCATTCGCGTGGAGGACTGCCACCCGGTGGGCTCCAGCGTTACCCGTGGTGGCGACACCAACGGCCCGGCGGCGGTGTATGCCACGCAGAAATACGTGGACTGGATGAAAGCCTACGCGCCACCGGAAGCGGCGGGCATGACCTTCTCCGAATCCGGGCCGGTGCCGTCCCAGGGCAACATCGCCCAGCAGATCTTCTGGTACACCGCGTTTACCGCCGACATGACCAAACCGGGCCTGCCGGTGGTGAACGCCGACGGCACGCCGAAATGGCGCATGGCGCCATCGCCCGTCGGGCCTTACTGGGAAAAGGGCATGAAGAAGGGCTATCAGGACGTAGGTTCCTGGACGTTCCTCAAGTCGACGCCCGAGAAGCAGAAACTTGCGGCCTGGCTATACGCGCAGTTTGTGACCTCCAAAACCGTGTCGTTGAAGAAAACCATCGTGGGTCTGACGCCGATTCGTGAGTCCGACATCAACTCCCAGGCCATGACCGACCTGGCACCGAAACTCGGTGGCCTGGTGGAGTTCTACCGCAGCCCGGCCAGGGTGGAATGGACCCCGACCGGCACCAACGTGCCGGACTATCCACGGTTGGCGCAGTTGTGGTGGAGCCATATTTCGGAAGCAGCCAGCGGCGAGAAAACACCGCAGCAGGCGCTCGATGGTTTGGCCAAGGACCAGGACGCGATCATGACGCGCCTGGAACGCTCCAAGGTGCAGCCGATTTGCGGGCCGAAGATGAACGAGGAACGGGACGCGCAATACTGGTTTGACCAGCCGGGTGCGCCGAAGCCGAAGTTGGCGAATGAGAAGCCGCAGGGTGAGACGGTCAGCTATAACGAGTTGCTGAAGTCGTGGGAGGCGGCGCGCAAGTAATCCAGACGCAGTAGATCAAACTGTGGGAACCCGATTTGTGTGGGAGCCGGGCTTGCCCGCGATGCAGGCACCTCGGTCTGTCAGTCAGACCGCGGTGATGCCATCGCAGGCAAGCCAGCTCCCACATAAGCCCGGTTCCCACTTTGGTTTTATGGGGTTTGTAAAAGTGGCGCTACTTGGGATACAGCGGCGGCAAGCTGGTGCTATCCCCCGCAGGGTCCTGCTCGCGCTCCGCCGTCGGAATCGCTTTCACCGCCCGCCACAGTTCTTCACCCTGCCAATACTGCCCAGTCTCGCTGTAGAGCGCGCCGTTCAACCCGTCCAACGCATCCGATAACGGCACAAACCGCGCCGCCATGTCCGCCAGCGTCTCCGGCTGTTGCCGTGCCCACGCATCCAGCGCCTGGCGCGTGGCTTGCGGGTCATTGGCCTGGCTCGCGCGCTTGAGGTCGTCCAGCAACGTCCGCGGGCTTGGGCCGGTTTGCGCGGCACGCAGGACTGCCGGCTGCCAGCGCGCACGCCACCATAAACCGAAGCCCAGCAGGGTGGTGCAGGCCAGGATCAGGCTGGTCAGTTGCCAGAGCCACAGGCTGTCGTTGTCCGGCGCGGTGACCACGGTCGGGCTGGCGGGAGTGTCTACGATCAGGCTCGGGTTGGTCGCTACCTGCAGGGTGCGGGCCGGCAGGCTGGTGCGTTCCAGATGGTCTTCGTGGGTGTTCCACCACACCACTTCCACCGCCGGCAATTCAAGCGCACCGACGCGGTTGGGCACCAGCGCTTCGCGGTCTTCACGGCTGCCAATCAGGCCGCGGTCGTTGTTCTGGTTGCTCAATACCGGCTGGTCCGGGTAGCGGCGCAGGCCGGGAATGTCGCTCAGTGCCAACGGCGGAAGCTGGGCGCCGGCCAGGCCTTCGGCCTTGAGGGTCAGGCTGCGGGTCAGGGAGTCGCCGACCTGCACGTGATCCGGCTCGGGGTTCCAGCTTTCAGTCAGGGTCAGGCTGCGTGCCGGCAGCCAGGGCGCGTCTGCCGGGTACAGCGCAGGCTTGGCCTTGACGGCCAGAGCCAGTTCCGGTGAGCTGACGTGGATCAGCTTGCCGGGTTTGGAGCCTTGTGGGTTGTTGTCCTGGGCGGGCCGTGGCTCTACCAGCGTGGCGCTGAAAACCTGCGCCGGGATCGTCAACGTACCGCTGTGCTGCGGGTAGATCGCATAGCGGGTTTCGATCACGCCATGGCGAATGCCATTGATGACTTTCTCGTAGGTGCGCGACTCGCCCAGTTGTTCGATGCGTGTATCGGCGAGCTGCAACGGCGTGAGGCTGCTGTCGTCGTACAGCGACACGGAATGGTAGACGCGTACGGTCAGCAGTGCCTGGGCCTGGACGTAGACGCTGTCTTGATCGAGGGTGGTTTCGATAAACACCGGGGCCAATTGGGTCTCGGTGTCCTGGCTGGTGGTTTCTACCACTTGCAGGGTGATGGGCTGGGTCTTGAGTTCACCGATCTGCAACGGCGGAATTACTACAGTGCCGTTCTCCTTGGGCAGCAGGGTGATGATCCAGCGGGTGGTGGCGTGGTTGTCGCCACCCAGGGTGGTGAGCTGGTTGATCTGGCGGGTGCCGCTCACCTCAAACAGCGGGTCCAGGGGCGCCAGGTCCGGTTTGCCGAACAGCGTGACGTCGTTGGACTCGACCGTCAGTTCCACCGTCTCCCCGGAGTTGATGCGGCTGCGGTCGACACTGGCCACCAGGCCGGCCGCCTGGGCCTGGCTGGCCCACAACACGAGGGTGAGAAGAAGGGCGGTGCAGCGGTTCATCGAGTCTTGTCCTGATGTTGTTGCTGTTCGTACCAGAATTTACGTCGCAGCAGTTCGCCGGGGTTGTCCGGGATCTGCCGCAGCCATTGTTCCAGGGCCTGGCGCTGTTCGCCTTCGATCGTGCTGCTGGCGGGGCGCAGGGGCGGCGTCGTGGTTTGCTCATCCCCCAACTCGCTGCCGGGCACCTCGTTGCTGCCGGCGTGTGGCGTGGCGCCGGTTTGGGTGTCGGTGGCGCCGGGCTCGCCCTGGCCTTGGGACGTCTGCTCACCACCGGTGCCGGTCTGGCTGCTGGCGCCCGGTTGCGCAGTCTGGCCGGGTTGCGTGGTTTCGTCATCCTCGTTTTTTGCAGGTTTGTCCGGGTCGGTTTTGTTCGGCGCCTGCTGCATCAGGCGTTCCACCAGGGCTTTGTTCTTCAGCGCCGGTTGCAGGTCTGGCTGGGCCTCCAGGGCCTGTTCGTAGGCGTCTATCGCAGCTTCCAGTTCGCCGCTCCTGGCCAGGGCATTGCCTCGATTGTAGTGGGAATAGGCATCGCTGCCTTCAGCAAAGCGCTTGGCGGCTTCGGCGTAGTTGCCAGCCTCATACAGCGCGACGCCTTGCCATTGCGGGTCTTCGAAACGTTCGGCAGCCTCGGCCGGGCGTTTTTGCTTCAGCAGCAACTGGCCCTGTTGGTCGGGGCGCAGCCACAGGTCCTGAAGCTCGAAGGCGTAGCTGGGCTGCGGCGCGCCCAACAACAGCAACGGCAGGCAGAACAGCCAGCCACGGCGCCCGGCGCAGGCGGCGAGCAACAACAGCGGCAAGAGTAGCCAGTAACCCTGGTCGGCCCAGGTGTCGAGGTGCAGCAGTTGCCCGTCGTTGCGCAGCTTTTGCGGGCCGTCCAGCAGGCCGAGGTGGCGCAGGTCCTTGTCGTCCAGGCGCGCCTGACGATAGAGTCCGCCCATTTCGCTGGCGAAGGCCTTGAGGGTCGGGCTGTCCAGGCGCGGTACAAGGATCGCACCCTGGGCGTCTTTGAGGAATTCGCCGCTTTCCTGGGTCACCGGGGTGCCTTCACGGCTGCCGATGCCGAGGATCGACAAGCTCGGCGCCTGATTGCCTTGCAACAACAGCCGGATGCCCTGGCGTTCCTGCTTGGACAGCGACGAGCCGATCAGCAGCAGCCGCCCCTGGCCGAGGCCGCCGTGCTTGAGCAGGTCCAGGGCTTTTTCCACGGCGAGGTCGGCGCGGTGGCCGGGCTCGGGCATGATCGAGGGGCGCAGGGCTTCCAGCAGGTTATGGCTGGTGGCCAGGTCGTCGGAAAGCGGCACCAGCGTGTGGGCGCTGCCGGCGTAGACCACGATGGCGGTCTGCGCATCGCTGCGGGCCTGGAGCAGGTCGAACAGCTTGCGCCGTGCCTGTTCGAGGCGGCTGGGCGGGGTGTCGGTGGCGAGCATTTCCGGGGTCAGTTCCAGCAACACCACCAGCGGGTCAGCGGGTTTCTGGCTGGGCTGCTCGACGCGCTCCCAGCTTGGGCCGAGCAATGCCAGCACGGCCAGCAACCAGGCGCTGCCGAGCACCACCCACGGCGATTTGCTTTCGCGGCCACTGCCGCCGCTGAGCAGCGCGGCGTGGAAGGCCGGCGGCAGAATCATCTGCCAGCGCCCGGCCCGTTTCTGGCGGTGCCACAGTTGCCACAGCAACCAGCCGAGCAGCGGCAGCAGCAACAGCCACCACGGGCGGAACCAGTGCGGCCACAGGGCGATCATCGACGCCTCCGTAAGCGCAGGCGTTTCAGGCGTTCGCGCCATTCAGGATTGGGTTGCAGGAAACGGCCCTTGCTGGAAAGTTTGTTGAGCAGGCGTTGCAGGGCGTTATCCGGCCAGCGTTCCTGGATCACCAGCAGCATGCTGAGGATCAGCGCCAGCGCCAGTGGCGCACTGTACAGCGCCTGGGCGGGGCGGGCCTGGGTGGGTTGCTGGGCCACGGGTTCCAACTGGTCGAGGGTTTCCTTGATCTTCAGCAGTTCGTTACCGTCGCGGGCTCGGAAGTAGCGGCCCCCGGTGGCCTCGGCAATGGCTTTGAGGGCTGGTTCGTCGAGGTCCAGGCTCGGGTTGACGCCGAGGATGCCCAGGGATCCGGTTTGCTCAGGGTCGGCACCGATGCCGATCGGGTAGATTTTTACGCCTTCTTCCGCGGCCAGGCGCGCGGCGGTCAGCGGGTCGATTTCGCCGGCGTTGTTGGCGCCGTCGGTGACCAGGATCAGCACCCGGCTTTGCGCAGGCCGCTGGCGCAGGCGCTTAAGGGCCAGGCCGATGGCGTCGCCAATCGCGGTATTTTTACCGGCGATACCAATCCGTGCTTCATCCAGCCAGGTGCGCACGGTGCGTCGGTCGAAGGTCAGTGGCGCTTGCAGATAAGCCTGGCTGCCGAACAGGATCAATCCCACGCGGTCGCCCTCGCGGCTCTCCAGGAAATCCCCCAGCAGGTGCTTGACCAGGCTCAGGCGGCTGACGTCTTCGTCTTGCCACTGCATGTCGGGGAAGTCCATCGAGCCGGAGACGTCCACCGCTACCAGCAAGTCGCGGCCGCTGGCAGCAATCGGCAGGGGTTCGCCCAGCCATTCCGGGCGGGCGGCGGCGGTCAACAGCAACAGCCACAGGAACACGAACGGCGCTTGCTGGCGCCAGCCCGGCAGGTTGACCCTCGCGCGACGGCGGGCCAGCCCTTCGAGGTCAGTGAGGAAGCTGACTTTCAGCGCCGGTTCGCCGCTGTCGGCCACCGGCAGGATGAGCCGCAGCAACCATGGCAATGGCAACAGGGCAAAGATCCACGGCCAGGCGAACTCAAACATGTTTGCGAATCCAGGTGTCGACGGCTTGGGTCAGGCCGGCGATGGCCTTGTCGTCGAGTTTGCATTCGGGCTTGTAGGCACCTTCCACCAGCACCATCCAGCGGGTCAGGCCGGCGGCGGGGCAACGGTTGTCGAGGAACGCCAACCATTTGCGGCCATTGAGTGTATGGCTCTGGCTGTAGGGGTAGTCGTTGCGGCACAGGCGTTTGAGCAGGCCGTTGAGTTGTTGCAGCCAGGCACCGGCCGGGGCGCCGTCGTACGGTTTGGGCATCAGCGCCAGCTCCGCAAGGGCGGCGATGCGCAGCGGGTCCAGGGGTTGTTCGGCACGCGTCAACGGGCGCTTGGCCGGCAGGAAGCGGCGCAACCACCACAGGCCCCAGCCCGCCAACGGAATGATCAGCAGCAACAACCACCAGCCCGGTGCGGGCGGCCAGAAGCCGACCACCGGCGGGGCGATCAGGGGTTGCAGTTGGTCGAGGCCGCTCATTGCTTTTTAACCGGGCGTTGCGGGTTCAGGTATTCGCGCAGTTGCTCAACCATTTCACCCTGGGTACTCAAGGGCATCAACAGCACGCGCAGCTTTTGCGCGAGCAATTCCCAGCGCGCGCTGCGGGCCTCGGCCTGGGCCTTGTAGGCTTGGCGCAGGTCGAAGTTCAGGGTGTCCAACTCAAGCTGTGCGCCGCGTTCTGTGAAGCGCAGCAGCCCGGCGGCGGGCAGGGCATGGTCCAGCGGGTCGGACACGGGCAATAGCAGCAGGTCGCAATGCCGCGACAGCAGGCTCAACTGTTGCTCGGCGCCTTCGGTCAGGGCGCGTTCATCGCAGATCACAATCACCAGGCTACCCGGGCGCAGTACTTCCCGGGCGCGGCGCAAGGCCATGCCGAGGGCGTCGGCTTCGGGGCGGCGTTCGGTGTTGAGGCTCTGGTTGACCCGCACCAGCCGGTTGAGCAATTGCAGCAGGCTTTGCTTGCTGCGCCGGGGTTTGATTTCGTAGTGCTCGCTGTCGCCGAACACCAGGCCGCCAACCCGGTCATTGTGGCCGAGCGCCGCCCAACCGATCAGGCTTGCCGCCTGGGCCGCCAGTACCGACTTGAACATCTGCCCCGAGCCGAAAAACAACCGGCAGCTTTGTTCCACCATGATGAAGATCGGCCGTTCGCGCTCTTCATGGAACAGCTTGGTGTGCGGCTCCTGGGTGCGCGCGGTGACGCGCCAGTCGATGGTGCGTACATCGTCGCCGGCCTGATACACCCGCACCTGGTCGAAGTCGACCCCGCGCCCGCGCAGTTTGGAGTGGTGCAGGCCGATCAGCGGGCTGCGCTGGCTCGGCGTGGAAAACAGCTGCACTTCCCGCACGCGATGGCGCATCTCGATCAATTCGCTCAGGGTGATACGGGTTCCATCGCCAGCGTTCATGGGCGTCAAGCGACGGCAACGACGTCGAGAATGCGTTGCACCACGCGGTCCTGGTCGATGCCGGCCGCTTCGGCCTCGAACGACAGAATGATGCGGTGGCGCAGCACGTCGAACAGCACCGCCTGGATGTCTTCCGGGCTGACGAAGTCGCGACCGGCCAGCCAGGCGTGGGCCCGGGCGCAGCGGTCCAGCGCAATCGAGCCACGGGGGCTGGCGCCGTAGGCAATCCACTCGGCCATTTCCGGGTCGAACTTGGCCGGGGTGCGGGTGGCCATGACCAGTTGCACCAGGTATTCCTCTACCGCGTCGGCCATGTACAGGCCGAGGATTTCCTTGCGCGCGGCAAAGATCGCCTGCTGGCTGACCCGGCGCTCGGGCTTGGTCTCGCCGTTGAGCGCCTCGCCACGGGCTTGCTGCAGAATGCGGCGCTCGACGGCGGCATCGGGGAAGCCGATTTTTACGTGCATCAGGAAGCGGTCGAGTTGGGCTTCGGGCAGCGGGTAGGTGCCTTCCTGCTCGATTGGGTTTTGCGTGGCCATCACCAGAAACAGTGGCGACAGCTCGTAAGTGCTGCGCCCTACACTGACTTGGCGTTCGGCCATGGCTTCGAGCAATGCGGATTGCACCTTGGCCGGGGCGCGGTTGATTTCGTCCGCCAGCACCAGGTTGTGGAAGATCGGGCCTTGCTGGAACACGAAGCTGCCGGTTTCCGGGCGATAGATCTCGGTGCCGGTGATGTCGGCAGGCAGCAGGTCGGGGGTGAACTGGATGCGATGGAACTGTGCTTCGATCCCTTCGGCAAGCTCCTTGATGGCCTTGGTCTTGGCCAGGCCGGGAGCGCCTTCAACCAGCATGTGGCCATCGGCAAGCAGGGCAATGAGCAAGCGCTCGATGAGTTTTTCCTGGCCGAGAATCTGCGTTGAAAGAAAGGTTCGCAGCGCAAGCAGCGCTTCACGATGTTCCATCGGTGACGGTTCCTGGAGAGGTGAGACTGGGCGTTGTGAAAAATGCCAAGCCTGGGGGCGTTACTTTAATGCATCGCAGGGGCTGACGACTAACGGCGCGGGGGGTATTTTTTGGGAAATGTGGGAAATATCCGAGGTTTTTGCCGGCTGGCACTTACCTTTGTGGTCTTTGTGGCGAGGGAGCTTGCTCCCGCTCGGCTGCGCAGCAGCCCCAACAAGGCTGCCAAGTTTTTCCAGGCAGAGCGCAGTCGGCTGGTTTGGGGCCGCTTCGCAGCCCAGCGGGAGCAAGCTCCCTCACCACATTGATAGATTTTGGCGGCTAGATCCGGATATAGGTTCCGGTGCCCTTGAGAATGTTCTGCAGGGTTTCTTCCACTTCGGCCAGGTCCGACTCGGCGGTGCCGTGGGTGATTTCCAGATGGTCGTTGCCACCCAGCGCATCGGCGTCCGCCGCACCAATCTCCACGAGCAAAGTCGTGGCGCCCAGAGTGATCTTGAGCCCGTCCAGGGTCGACGGCTCGTAATCCCAGGTGATTTCCACCTCGTCCTCATCCGGATAACGGCTGACCATGAACATCTCGCCCTTGTCACCGTGGCAGCAGAGCATGGCCATGTTGTCTTCTTCGTCATCGCACGGGTTGACGATCAGGTGGGCGGTGGTGAGTTGCAATGGCATGGTTAATCCTGTCTGGGGGAGGGCGAAGCAGGGCAATTGTGCCATCGCGGCGAATTTTGTGCTGCATCGTGTGTCAGACCTTATGGCATGACCTGGCGGGCTGTATCGGTCATTTCTGGTACTCGGCGCCCCGGGATTTGTCTGAAAACACCCGGTTGCCCAAGTCGCAACCCGCCAGCAGCGTGCCGATGACCGAATATGTCGCAGCGTCGCAAGCAGCCTGCTTCCTACACTCGTTAAGCTGCGCAACGGATGCGCCTCTGCCGGGAGTCTGACCTGCCCGTCGTACCGTCACCTGGCAAGGTGCGCGTCTTATGGAAGTTGAATGTGACCTCATTGTCTTGTCCAGCTTCACCCACCTGTCGCTCTGAATTCGTTACTGTAGACCGCGAACAGAGCTGACGGTCTCCCCGTAAGGGGATAACACGCGACGCTTCCATCAATAACAAGCCCAAGCGGAGTACCACAGATGGCGTTCTTCACCGCAGCCAGCAAAGCCGACTTCCAGCACCAACTGCAAGCGGCACTGGCGCAGCACATCAGTGAACAGGCACTGCCACAAGTGGCGCTGTTCGCTGAACAATTTTTCGGCATTATTTCCCTGGATGAACTGACCCAGCGTCGCTTGTCCGACCTGGCCGGTTGCACCCTGTCTGCCTGGCGCCTGCTTGAGCGCTTTGATCACACCCAACCGCAAGTGCGGGTCTACAACCCCGATTACGAACGTCACGGCTGGCAATCGACCCACACCGCGGTCGAAGTGCTGCACCATGACCTGCCATTTCTGGTGGACTCGGTGCGTACCGAGCTGAACCGCCGTGGCTACAGCATCCACACCCTGCAAACCACCGTCCTCAGCGTGCGTCGCGGCAAGAAGGGCGAGTTGCTGGAAATCCTGACCAAAGGCACCCAGGGCGACGATGTTCAGCAAGAATCGCTGATGTACCTGGAAATCGACCGCTGCGCCAACGCCGCCGAGCTGAATGTCCTGAGCAAGGAACTTGAGCAGGTGCTGGGCGAAGTGCGCGTTGCTGTCGCCGATTTCGAACCGATGAAGGCCAAGGTCCAGGAACTGCTGGCCGGTATCGACACCAGCTCGTACGTGATCGACGGCGAAGAAAAAGCCGAGATCAAGAGCTTCCTGGAATGGCTGGTGGGCAACCACTTCACCTTCCTCGGCTATGAAGAGTTTGTGGTACGTGACGAGGCGGACGGCGGCCATATTGAATATGACGCCAACTCGTTCCTCGGTCTGACCAAGCTGCTGCGCCCCGGCCTCACCGCCGATGACCTGCGCATCGAAGACTACGCAGTGAACTACCTGCGTGAACCGGCTGTGCTGTCGTTCGCCAAGGCCGCTCACCCAAGCCGCGTGCACCGCCCGGCCTACCCGGACTACGTGTCGATCCGCCAGATCGATGCCAACGGCAAGGTCGTCAAGGAATGCCGCTTCATGGGCCTCTACACCTCTTCGGTGTACGGCGAAAGCGTGCGGGTGATCCCGTATATCCGTCGCAAGGTTGCGGAAATCGAGCGTCGCTCGGGCTTCCAGGCCAAGGCGCACTTGGGCAAGGAACTGGCCCAGGTGGTCGAGGTGCTGCCCCGTGATGATCTGTTCCAGACCCCGGTGGACGAACTGTTCAGCACCGTGATGTCGATCGTGCAGATCCAGGAACGCAACAAGATCCGCGTGTTCCTGCGCAAAGACCCGTACGGCCGCTTCTGCTACTGCCTGGCCTATGTGCCGCGCGACATCTATTCCACCGAAGTGCGCCAGAAAATCCAGCAAGTATTGATGGATCGCCTTAAAGCCTCGGACTGCGAATTCTGGACGTTCTTCTCCGAATCCGTATTGGCGCGTGTCCAGTTGATCCTGCGGGTAGACCCGAAGAACCGCCTGGACATCGACCCGCTGCAACTGGAAAAAGAAGTGGTGCAGGCTTGCCGCAGCTGGCAGGACGATTATTCCAGCCTGGTGGTGGAAAGCTTCGGCGAAGCCCATGGCACCAACGTGCTGGCGGATTTCCCGAAAGGCTTCCCGGCCGGCTACCGCGAGCGTTTCGCGGCGCATTCGGCCGTGGTCGACATGCAGCACTTGCTCAGCCTCACCGAAGCCAACCCGCTGGTGATGAGCTTCTACCAGCCGCTGGGCCAGGTCTCCGGCCAGCGCGAGCTGCATTGCAAGCTGTATCACGCCGACACCCCGCTGGCGTTGTCCGATGTATTGCCGATCCTGGAAAACCTCGGCCTGCGCGTACTGGGTGAATTCCCGTACCGCCTGCGTCATGCCAACGGTCGCGAGTTCTGGATTCACGATTTCGCGTTCACCGCCGCCGAAGGCCTGAACCTCGACATCCAGCAGCTCAACGACACCCTGCAGGACGCGTTCGTGCACATCGTCAATGGCGATGCCGAGAACGATGCGTTCAACCGCCTGGTGCTGACTGCCGGCCTGCCATGGCGCGATGTTGCGCTGCTGCGTGCCTACGCCCGTTACCTGAAGCAGATTCGCCTGGGCTTTGACCTGGGTTACATCGCCAGCACCCTGAACAACCACACCGACATCGCTCGCGAGTTGACCCGGTTGTTCAAGACCCGTTTCTACCTGGCGCGCAAGCTCACCGCCGAAGACCTCGAAGACAAGCAGCAACGTCTGGAGCAAGCGATTCTCACGGCCCTGGACGACGTTCAGGTGCTCAACGAAGACCGCATCCTGCGTCGCTACCTGGACCTGATCAAGGCCACCTTGCGGACCAACTTCTACCAGGCAGACGCCAACGGTCAGAACAAGTCGTACTTCAGCTTCAAGTTCAACCCGCATGCAATTCCTGAATTGCCCAAGCCAGTGCCGAAGTTTGAAATCTTCGTCTACTCGCCACGGGTTGAAGGCGTGCACCTGCGCTTTGGCAACGTCGCTCGCGGCGGCCTGCGCTGGTCTGACCGTGAAGAAGACTTCCGTACCGAAGTGCTCGGCCTGGTAAAAGCCCAGCAAGTGAAGAACTCGGTGATCGTGCCGGTGGGCGCCAAGGGCGGCTTCCTGCCGCGTCGCCTGCCATTGGGCGGCGGTCGGGACGAGATCGCGGCCGAAGGCATCGCCTGCTACCGCATCTTCATTTCGGGCCTGTTGGACATCACCGACAACCTGAAAGACGGCGCCCTGGTGCCACCGTTGAACGTGGTGCGCCACGACAACGACGACCCGTACCTGGTTGTTGCGGCGGACAAGGGCACTGCGACCTTCTCCGACATCGCCAACGGTATTGCCATCGACTACGGCTTTTGGCTGGGTGATGCGTTCGCCTCCGGTGGTTCTGCCGGTTACGACCACAAGAAAATGGGCATCACCGCCAAGGGCGCGTGGGTGGGCGTGCAGCGCCACTTCCGTGAGCGCGGCATCAACGTCCAGCAAGACAGCATCACTGTAGTGGGCGTGGGCGACATGGCCGGCGACGTGTTCGGTAACGGCCTGTTGATGTCCGACACGCTGCAACTGGTCGCGGCCTTCAACCACCTGCACATCTTCATCGATCCAAACCCGACCCCGGCCAACAGCTTCGCTGAACGCCAGCGCCTGTTCGACCTGCCGCGTTCGTCCTGGACCGACTACGACACCAGCATCATGTCCGAAGGCGGCGGTATCTTCTCGCGCAGCGCGAAGAGCATTGCCATCTCGCCACAGATGAAAGAACGCTTCGACATCCAGGCCGACAAGCTGACCCCGACCGAACTGCTGAACGCCTTGCTCAAGGCACCGGTAGACCTGTTGTGGAACGGCGGCATCGGTACCTACGTCAAGGCCAGCACCGAAAGCCACGCCGATGTGGGCGACAAGGCCAACGACGCCCTGCGCGTCAACGGCAACGAGCTGCGCTGCAAGGTGGTGGGCGAGGGCGGTAACCTCGGCATGACCCAGTTGGGCCGTGTGGAGTTCGGCCTCAATGGCGGCGGTTCCAACACCGACTTCATCGACAACGCCGGTGGTGTGGATTGCTCCGACCACGAAGTGAACATCAAGATCCTGCTCAACGAAGTGGTGCAGGCTGGCGACATGACCGACAAGCAACGCAACCAGTTGCTGGCGAGCATGACCGACGAAGTCGGCAGCCTGGTGTTGGGCAACAACTACAAGCAAACCCAGGCCCTGTCCCTGGCTGCCCGCAAAGCGTTTGAGCGTGTTGCCGAGTACAAGCGCCTGATGAGCGACCTGGAAGGCCGTGGCAAGTTGGACCGCGCCATCGAGTACCTGCCGACCGAGGAGCAGCTCAACGAGCGCGCCGCCGCAGGCAAGGGCCTGACCCGTCCGGAGCTGTCGGTACTGATCTCCTACAGCAAGATCGACCTCAAGGAAGCGCTGCTCAAATCCCTGGTGCCGGATGACGACTACCTGACCCGTGACATGGAGACCGCTTTCCCGCCGAGCCTGGTGGCCAAGTTCTCCGAAGCCATGCGTCGCCACCGTCTGAAGCGCGAGATCGTCAGCACCCAGATCGCCAACGACCTGGTCAACCACATGGGCATCACCTTCGTTCAGCGGCTCAAAGAGTCCACCGGCATGAGCCCGGCGAACGTGGCGGGCGCCTACGTGATCGTGCGTGACATCTTCCACCTCCCGCACTGGTTCCGTCAGATCGAAGCCCTGGACCACCAGGTGTCGGCCGACGTGCAACTGGAGCTGATGGATGAGCTGATGCGCCTGGGCCGTCGTGCCACGCGCTGGTTCCTGCGTAGCCGTCGCAACGAGCAGGACGCCGGGCGCGATGTTGCGCATTTCGGTCCGCACCTTGCCGCGCTGGGCCTCAAGCTCGACGAACTGCTGGAAGGTCCGACCCGCGAAGGCTGGCAGAACCGTTACCAGGCTTACGTCGAAGCCGGTGTGCCAGAGTTGTTGGCGCGCATGGTTGCAGGCACGACCCACCTGTACACCCTGCTGCCGATCATCGAAGCCGCCGACGTGACCGGCCAAAGTGCGGCAGACGTTGCGAAGGCTTACTTCGCTGTCGGCAGCGCCCTGGACTTGCCGTGGTACCTGCAGCAAATCAGCAGCCTGCCCGTGGGCAACAACTGGCAGGCCCAGGCCCGCGAAGCCTTCCGCGACGATGTGGACTGGCAGCAACGGGCGATCACCATTTCTGTACTGCAAATGGCCGACGCGCCAGAAGACATGGAAGCCCGCGTGGCCCTGTGGCTTGAGCAGCACCAGGACATGGCTGATCGCTGGCGCGCCATGATGGTTGAGATTCGTGCAGCGGTCGGCACGGACTACGCCATGTACGCGGTGGCCAACCGTGAGCTGCTGGACCTGGCGTTGAGCGGTCAATCGGTGCTGTAACCGGCTTGATTGAGCGGTAAAACCCAAAGCCCGGTATCGAAAGATACCGGGCTTTTTTGTGTGCGCCATTACAGGGTTGGCTCTGCGTAGCAGCTGTCGAGCCTTGGCGAGGCTGCGTTTGCGGTGTATCAGACACACCGCCGACGCAGCCTCGCCAAGGCTCGACAGCTGCTACGTGATCAGTAGCCTGGCTTCCAGATGGTCCAGATGTTGAGTCATCAAGGCTACGGCTTTGCCGGCATCGCCTTGCTCCACCGCATCCACAATCGCCATGTGCTCCTGCCATGCGCAATACGTGCAGGCCTTGGCCTCAAACTGCGCAATCGCCAATGAGGTGAGCGGCACCAGGCTGTTGAGGAACTGCGCCAGCGGCGCGTTACCCGCAATCGCTGCCAGTTGCAGGTGAAACTCGCCGCAGAGCCGAATCGCCGGCCCGCGCTCGTCACGCTCGATGCAATCGCGCTCTCGTGCGATCAACTCCCGCAGTTGGCGGATCTGCGCCGGTTTCGCCTGGGCACACGCCAACTGCACCACGGTGATTTCCGTCAGGCGCCGCGCCTCGAGAATCTGCTGGGTCTGTTGTGCATCCGGTGCCGCAACCTGGGCGCGGTGGTTGGGCCGCAGGATGATCACTTGCTGGTGCGACAGCCGCGCCAGCACCCGGCGAATCACGCTGCGGCTGACACCAAAACTTTGCCCGAGGCTCTCCTCGGTAAAACGGCTGGCGGGGGCGATGCGTTGCTCGAGAATGGCGTCGAACAGTGCCGGGTAGATGTCGTCCACCGAGAGTTTCGGCTTGCCCACCAGGCGCAACGGCGTAATGGGGAACGGGGTGTGCAGGGCGTGAGCGGTCATGCGCGGTCTCCTGGAAGTCAGCTACCCAGATGGTCATCCGGGATGTTCAGGCGAATGCCCATGCGCAAACCTTCCTGCAGGATGTGCCGGCGCATTTCGGCGCTGGCCAGGGCGCTGTTCTTGTTGCGGATGGCGCGCACCACGGCGTCGTTTTCCTGCAAGCGTTCCGCCAGGTGTTCGGGGGAGTTGCGCAACACCTGGGCACTTTGCTTGAGGGCGTTGCTGGTTTGTTGCACCACGTTCTGGAAGATCGGGTTGGACGTCAGGGCGAACAGCTCTTCGTGGAACGCGATGTAGGCGTTCATGCCGGCTTCGCTGTCGCCGGCGTCGAGGGCTTCGCGCATGTCCATCAAGGTCAGGCGCAGTTGCCCGACTTCCTTGCTACTGATGGATTGGGCCACCAGGCCGACGATAAACGGCTCAAGGGTGTAGCGCAGTTGCAGGATGTCTTCGAGGCTGGCGTCGGCCACGCCGCTGTCCTGGGCATGGGGTTCGCTGAGGGTGGTTTCCAGCACCACCACGCCCTTGCCAGGCATGGCGCGCACCAGGCCGAGGGTTTCGAGCACGATCACCGCTTCACGCAGGCTTGGGCGGCTGATGCCCATTTGCTCGGCCAGTTCACGCTGGCCGGGCAGCATCTCGCCGCGCCGCCACTGGCCCCGCGCCAGGGCGGCGCGCAGTTTTTCTACGACTGAATTGACGACGGTTGAGGTGCTGATCACGTCGATGCCTCCTTGATGATCTAGTGTGGGAGCTGGCTTGCCTGCGATAGCGGTTATCAGTCAAAAATTCATTTGCTGACCCGGCGCCATCGCAGGCAAGCCAGCTCCCACATTGGAGTGGTGTGTTGTCGGGAAAGAGTTAGAACTCCTGGTGCGCCGGCAAGACCGGTTTCTTCGCCTGGAAGGCATACCCTTGTTGCCCGTCCAGCACCTTGTTGGCGCGTTGGATATCGATGTCTTTCTCCCAGCGGGCGATGGCCACGGTGGCGACACAGTTGCCGATCAGGTTGGTCAGCGCCCGGCCAATGCCCATGAACCAGTCCACCGCCAACACCAGCACCAGGCCCACCACTGGAATCGCCGGGATCGCGGTGAGGGTCGCCGCCAGAATCACCAATGCCGACCCCGGAATCCCGTGGGCGCCCTTGGAGGTGATCAGCGACACCAGCAGGATGGTCAGCAGGTCGGTCATCGACAGCGGCGTGCCGGTGGCGTTGGCGATAAACACGATGGCCAGGGTCAGGTAGATCGAAAAACCGTCGAGGTTGAACGAGTACCCGGTCGGAATCACCAGGCCGACGGTCGAGCTGCCAATGCCCAGATGCTCCAGTTTACGCATGATCTGCGGCAACACTGCATCGGAGGACGCGGTGCCCATCACGATCAACAGTTCTTCGCGCAGGTACTTGAGCAGCGGCAGCATCCGCAGGCCCGAAAGGCGCATCACCAGGCCCAGAATCACCGCGACGAACAGGAAACAGGTGAGGTAGAACAGGCCCACCAGGCTGCCCAGGTGTTGCAGGGAGTCCAGGCCGTAGGTGCTGGTGGTGAAGGCGATGGCACCGAATACGCCGATGGGCGCCAGGCGCACGATCATGCCCATGATGCGGAAAATCACGTGGCTCAGTTCGTTGATCAGCCGCGAAATGCCGGAGGCGGCTTCGCCCACCAGGTTCAGCGCGCTGCCGAACAACACCGAGAACAGCAGCACTTGCAGCACGTTGTTGTCGGCAAAGGCGCCGATCACCGAGTTGGGAATCAGCTCCATCAGAAACTGGCTGGTGCCCTTGATGTGCTGGCCGCGGTCTGCCAGTTCATTCAGGCCGGCGGACGACAATTGTTCCAGGTGGATATTGGCACCGGTGCCGATCCCGCTGCTGAAGGCCATGATCAGGCCGATCACCAGCGCCACGGTGGTCAGCGCTTCAAAGTAGATCACCGATTTGAGGCCGATGCGTCCGACTTTCTTCAAGTCGCCAGCGCCGGAAATACCGCTGACCACCACGCAGAATACGATCAGGCCAATCAGCATTTTGATCAGCTTGATAAAGCCATCACCCAGGGGTTTGAGTTGCGAGGAGAATTCGGGAAGGGCGAGGCCGCAGATTATGCCGATGACCAGGCCAATCACGACTTGCAGGAAAATCGAACGCGAGCACCATCTGAGCATGGGAAGGATCTCTATTCGGTGCCCTGGTGGGTCCAGGGCTTAATTGTTGTGGTATGACCGGTTTGTCCAGTGCGGGGCCAGTCTACGCTCGGGTTTTTTCAAGTCGCAAGTAAATATTACGGGGATGGCAGGTCCCGGTCAGACCAGTTGGTTCGCAAGCCAGGTACTTGAGCGGTTGGCGGCACGGAATTTTTTTCGCTTATCATCCAGGGCTTGGTTAACAAGGTGAGTTATGGATATCCCAGGATTGATCACGGACGCGGCGGGCGTCACGAGCTGTACGTGGCGCACGGCGGCGGCGCAATACCCGCATTACCACGACCACGAATGGGGTGTGCCCGTCAGCGATGACATCGCGCTGTACGAGAAGATTTGCCTTGAAGGCTTTCAGGCGGGCATGGCGTGGATCACCATCCTGCGCAAGCGCGAGGCGTTTCGACGGGCGTTCGAGGGTTTTGATTTTCGCCGGGTGGCGCAGTACACCGAGCAGGACATCGAGCGATTGATGGCCGACCCGGGCATCGTACGCAATCGCGCCAAGATCATGTCCACCATCAACAACGCTCGGCGTGCGTGTGAGCTGGTGGATGAAACCGGCTCGCTGGCGGCGTGGCTGTGGTCGTTTGAACCTGCCGCCGATGAACGTCCGGCGGTGGTGGACATGGCGTACTGGGCGGCCAACCCGACTTCAGCCGCTTCAACGCGCTTGTCCAAGGCCCTGAAAAAACGCGGCTGGAGCTACGTGGGGCCGACCACGATGTATGCGTTCATGCAGGCGATGGGCATGGTCAACGACCACCTGGAAGGGTGCGTCTGCCGGCCTCGAATCGAACACCTGCGCCGCCACTTCAAACGACCCTGAGCCACTGACTGTGCGCGGTTAAAACTGTGGGAGCTGGCTTGCCTGCGATAGCGGTGGGTCAACAAACACAACTGTGTTTGATACACCGCTATCGCAGGCAAGCCAGCTCCCACAGGAGGGTGCGGTGGCGCGGGTTAGTGGGGCAGCGGCGTGAGCACGTCGGCCTTGTCATCCATCACCATCACCACCAGCAGTTTCGCCGGTTGGGTCTGGCTGGCATTGCTGGATTCAAAGTGCCGCGAGCCGGCAGGTTCATAGAACGACTGGCCGACTGTGTAGGTGATCGCCTTTTCATCGTTGACCCGCGAGGTGATTGCACCTTCCAGCACATAGGCCACGGCCGTGCCGGTGTGGCTATGGGGCACGGTGGCCTGGCCCGGGGCGTAGTCCACGGTGAGCATGACGGTTTTCTTGCCCGGAACGTTGGTCAGGGCGTGTTCTTGCAATACGTTGATTTTCTCCTGGTTGTACACCGGGTCGTGGGCAAAGGCGCTTAACGAGACCAGCAGCAGGGTGGTGCCGAGCAGTATTTTCATGGCGATGCTTCCCAGAGATTTTAGACCTCTTCACCCTACGCGCTGGTAATGGAGCGACCAATAACCAATCTGCCGGAAAATCCCTCAGCCAATCTCTTGCAGGATGTCGCGCACCTTGTCCAGTGCCGGGTCGATGTCCAGGGTTTCGATGGCGCCGAAACCAATGATCAAACCGTCGCGTATCGGCGCGTCATGGAAGAACACGCTCAACGGATACAGGCCGACCTCGACCTTGCGGGCCAGCTCCATCAGCAGCGGGATATTCACCGCCACTTTGCACAGCGCCGCCATATGGAACCCGGCCACGGTGGGCACGGCTTCGAACCACGGTGACAGGTCGCCGGCCAGGCGCTTGAGAATGCGCTCCCGGCGCCCGGCGTACACGGTGTGGCAGCGACGAATATGCTTGAGCAGATAGCCTTCGCTGATGAACTTGGCCAGCGCCCATTGCGGCAGGGTGGAGCTGTGCTGGTCGGTCAGTTGCTTGGCCTTGAGCACCGCGCCAAAAATCGCCGGTGGCAGCACGGCGTAGCCCAGGCGCAGTTCCGGCAGCAGGGTTTTCGAGAAGGTCCCCACATAGGTGACGACACCTCGGGTGTCCATGCTTTGCAGCGAGTCGGTGGGGCGGCCTTCGTAGCGGAACTCGCTGTCGTAATCGTCTTCGATGATGATCGCGCCCAGCTCGAAAGCCCGGGCCAGCAAGGCCTCGCGACGTGCCAGGCTCATCGGCATGCCGAGGGGGAACTGATGGGAAGGCGTCACATAGATCAGCCGGGTGCCATCGGGAATCAATTCAACCTGAATGCCCTGTTCGTCTACCGGCACGCCCACGACCGTCGCGCCCACCGCGTTGAACATCAGGCGTGCGGGGGTGTAGCCCGGGTCTTCCATGGCCACGATGCTTCCCGGTTCCAGCACCACGCGGGCGATCAAGTCCAGTGCCTGCTGGGCGCCGTTGGTGACCACGATGTCGTCATCGCGGCATTTGACCCCGCGGGAAAACGCAATGTGCCCCGCGATTGCACTGCGCAAGGCCGGCAAGCCTTCAGGCTGGCTGTAGTAACCGCTGTTCTGGGCGATGCGGCGTAAGGCGTCCTGGGTACAGCGGCGCCATTCTTCCTGGGGGAACTGGCTGCGGGTGGTGGCGCCGCCGATAAATTCACAACGCAGGGTGCTGTCCCGGGTCGGGTGGCGCATGGGCGAGGGCAGCGATTGCCACTTGGCGAGGTTGGCGGCGCAGGCCAGGTCGGTGGCGGTTTGCAAGCGCTCGGAACGCGGCGCCCGGGCGTTGACGAACGTACCACGGCCGATCTTGCCCACCAGCAGGCCTTCGTAGGTCAGCGTGGCGTAGGTGTCGGACACCGTCTTGCGCGACACGCCCAGTTGCTCGGCCAGCAGCCGGCTGGGCGGCAGTTGTGCGCCGGCCGCCAGTTGCCCCGACTCAATGGCCGCTCGCAGTTGTTGGTAAAGTTGTTCGGCCAGGTCCTTGCGGCCGTTGATGATGACGTGCAGTTCCATGGTTCATCCAGAGGCGATCGATCCCTGGCAAGGTTACTCGCAACCGCTGCGGCTCGGTACCGCCAAAGTGGTCCCTGCATAAACCGGCATTTTGGCTATAGGGCTTATGCCGCGCGGCCTTTAGGCTGGCCAGTCATTGCATTGACCACTGGGGCCACACCGATGGAAGCTCGCCTGGATTACTACACGGCTTCGCCACAAGCGCTCAAGGGCATGCTGATGCTGGAAGCGGCGACCTTCGGCTTGTCCATCGAAAAACCTTTGCTGGAGCTGATCAGGATCCGCGTTTCGCAACTCAATCAGTGCGGGTTCTGCACCGATATGCATTCGATGGCGGCGCGCCAGCGCGGGGAGAGCGAGCGGCGCTTGTTTGCCCTGTGCGTGTGGCGCGACTCGCCGTTTTTTACCGCAAGGGAGAAGGCTGCCCTGGCCTGGAGCGAGTCATTGGCCACGCTGCCGACCTCCGGTGTGCCGGACGAACTGTTTACGGCCATACGCGTGGAGTTCAGTGAGCAGGAGCTGGTGGACCTGACCATGGCGGTATCCAGTATCAGTGCCTGGAACCGCCTGGCGGTCGGGTTTCGCCAGCAACCGCCCAACGAATGATCAGGACAGGAAACCACCGTCCACATTCAGTGAAACACCGGTGGTGTAGCTCGACGCATCGCTGGCCAGGTACAGCACCGCGCCGGCCATTTCGCTCGGGTCGGCCACACGCTTGAGCGGGATTTGCGCCAGGGCCATTTTCAGGATCGAGTCGTTCTTGACCAGGGCCGAGGCGAACTTGGTGTCGGTCAGGCCCGGCAGCAGCGCGTTGCAACGAATGCCGAACGGCGCGCACTCCTTGGCAAAGACCTTGGTCATGTTGATCACGGCCGCCTTGGTCACCGAATAGATGCCCTGGAACACGCCCGGCGAAATACCGTTGATCGATGCCACGTTGATGATGCTGCCCCCGCCGTTATCGCGCATCAGCTTGCCGGCTTCCACCGACATGAAGAAATAGCCGCGAATGTTCACGTCGACGGTCTTCTGGAACGCGCCCAGGTCGGTGTCCAGCACGTTGCAGAACTGCGGGTTGGTGGCGGCGTTGTTGACCAGGATATCCAGGCGGCCGAACTGTTCGCGGATCGCGGCGAAGACGCTGGTGATCTGTTCCATTTCGCCAATATGGCAGGCAATCGCCGTGGCCTTGCCGCCGTCGGCGATGATCGCATCGGCCACCTGCTGGCAGCCGTCGATCTTGCGGCTCGACACAATCACGTGGGCGCCTTGCTGGGCCAGTAACTTGGCGATGGCCTCGCCGATACCACGGCTGGCACCGGAAACAAACGCGATCTTGCCGTCGAGGTCGAACAGTTGAGTCTTGGACATGGTTTTTCCTTGAAGAGGGTCAGAGGGAAGACTGTTTGATGACGTTCAGGCTCATCTGCTCCAGCAGCTTGTTCATATGGATGAACTGCGCAAAGCGTTTGTCCTGGGTCTGGCCGTGGAAGAAGCGGTAGTAGATCTGCTGCACGATGCCGGCCAGGCGGAACAGGCCGTAGGTGTAATAGAAGTCGAAATTGTCGATCTGGACTCCGCAGCGTTCGGCGTAGTAGTCGACGAACTGGCGGCGGGTGAGCATGCCGGGGGCGTTGCTCGGCTGGCGGCGCATCAGTTGCACCGGCGCCGGGTCGGCCGCTTCGATCCAGTAGGCGAGGGTGTTGCCCAGGTCCATCAGCGGGTCGCCCAGGGTGGTCAGTTCCCAATCGAGCACGCCGATGATCTGCATCGGGTTATGCGGGTCGAGGATCACATTGTCGAAGCGGTAATCGTTGTGCACGATGCTTGAGGTGGGGTGGTCGGCCGGCATCTTGTCGTTGAGCCACGCACGTACTGCTTCCCAGCTGGGAGCGTCGGGCGTCAGGGCTTTTTCGTAGCGCTCGCTCCAGCCGCGAATCTGCCGCTGTACGTAGCCTTCGGGCTTGCCCAGGTCGGCCAGGCCGCAGGCGGCGTAGTCCACCTGATGCAACTCGACGAACTTGTCGATAAAGCTTTTGCACAGGGCTTCGGTTTTCGCCGCATCCAGGCCCAGTTCCGGTGGCAGGTCCGAACGCAGGATGATCCCGTTGACCCGCTCCATTACGTAGAACTCGGCGCCGATCACTGACTCGTCAGTGCAGTGCACGTACGCCTTGGGGCAATACGGGAAACCGTCCTTGAGCTGGTTGAGAATCCGGAATTCGCGGCCCATGTCGTGGGCAGACTTGGCCTTGTGGCCAAAGGGCGGGCGGCGCAGCACGAATTCCTGGTCGGGATATTCCAGCAGGTACGTCAGGTTGGAGGCACCACCGGGGAACTGGCTGATTTTGACACTGCCGCTCAAGCCCGGGATATGGGCCTTGAGGTAGGGATCGATGAGGCTGGCATCAAGTTCTTCGCCGGGGCGAATCTGGGTCGATTGGTCATTAAGCGCCATGCTTATCCCTTCTGCTTATTCTTAAGGCCTTGGACTATTGGCTAATCTAATGCGCGCAGCCATCCAGCCACAAGGTTGGGGCCGCTTAATAGGTTAGCGTGTTGGCCGATGATCAGCGGGCATGATGTGCCTGGATCGCCGGCCGCGTTTTTCGCGGGGCCGGGATCTGAGTCAGTTGCGTGGCGGCAGCGTTACAGGCGTCAGCACGGGGCGACCGGCGAAGTATTCCAGCAGGTTGTCCGCCACACGCTGCACGGTGTCATGGGCCGCTTCCGGAGACAGGCCGGCGACATGGGGCGTGAGCACGGTATTGCTGAGGTGCTTGAGGGCGTCCGGCACCTTGGGCTCGTCGTCGAATACATCCAGTGCCGCGCCGCCGATGCGGCGTTGTTCGAGGGCGGTAATCAGGTCGGCCGTAACCACCACGCTGCCGCGGCCGATGTTCACCAAAAAACCGTTTGGCCCCAGCGCGTCGAGGGCTTGGCGGTCGATCAGATGCCGCGTGCTGGCGCCGCCTGGTGTGGCGAGGATAAGAAAATCCGAGGCCCGCGCCAGTTCAACGGCGGTGGCGCAGTAGGTGTAGTCCACGTCGTCGCGGGGCTGGCGGTTGTGATAACTCACCTCCATGCCAAAACCCAGGGCTGCGCGCCTGGCGATCTCCAGGCCTACGGCGCCCAGGCCAAGAATGCCCAGCTGTTTGCCGGCCAGGGAAGGGCGCATGACTTTGGGCCATTCGTTGCGCCGTACCGCCGCGTCGGCCCGGGGAATGTCGCGCACCAGCGAGAGCAACAGGGCCATGGCGTGGTCTGCTACCGATGGCGCATTCACGCCGGCGCCGTTGGTGACTACGATGCCCCGGTTGCTGGCGGCTTGCAGGTCGACGTGCTCATACCCGGCGCCGATCACACAGATAATCTCCAGCGACGTCAGCGCGGCGATTTCCTCGGCGTAAAGGCCAAGTGGGCCGCGGGTCAGCACTGCCTGGATCTGCCCGCCGTGTGTCTTGATCGCCTTCGCACGTTCGGCCGGGGTTGGCGCAAGGATCACGTGAAAGCCGTTGCCTTCGATGATCGGCAGGTAGTCGTTGATGGTTTCAACCAGGACCAGAACGGTAACGGGCATCGGAAGGCTCTTCCTGAAGGATTAGAGGCTTGGATTATGCGGGATTTGTAGTCCCGATCGTTTCTTTACCGCAGAAAAATTTCATTTCTCACCAGCCTAATCTGATTTTCCAGACCGCTCGTCCCAGCCCTTTATACTGCCGCAGACTTTGACGACTTTCCTTAGCAGAGACGTCCAAAACCCTGAAAACTCAGGGAGTACCCGCAAGTCATAGGTGCCAGTGATGGCAAGCCCAGTTACTGGGGTCGAATTGAGTTCAGCGCGGGCGTCATCCATGGTCATCCGATTTCCGAGCAGGAATTCAGGAGGTTAACAAGTTGATCATTAGGCTTTATTGACGGAAACGTCACCCATGATGATCTCTCAATATTGCAGGATGGGGCGATGGAGAGTCAGGCCCACCTGCTGAAAGAGGACATGCTTCAGGTTGAATACGCCGGTGGGCTTATATTGGATGTAGGCTGGTATCCCTCCTTCGATACCCATGGTGGGTTCCGCATCAATGTAATAAGAAATTACGACTGGGACCGCCCAGTGATTGCGTTAACGGCACAAGCGCCCGGTGATTTGGTCGAGCAACTGGTTGTTGCGCAGGGCGCGATTAATGGCGAACTGCGCAACGTCTTGAGAACCACGGCTTAGTTAAAGCTCCGGGCTTTAGAAGCCGATATCGTCAGCTTTCACACGCTTCACAAACGCCCCGGCCAAGGTTTTATTGTGATGCTCGATAATTGCCTCGGCCGATAGCGCCGGAGTGTCCATGCAGGTATGGCCATCTTCCGGCAGCACTACCGAGAACCCCAGCTCGACGGCCACTCGGCACGTCGTGTCGATGCAGTACTGGGTTTTCATCCCGACGATCACCAGTTCATTCACCTGTGCGGCCGCCAGTTGCTGCGCCAGCTCGGTGCCGAGAAAACAGCTGGGCCGGGTTTTATTGAAAACCGTGTCGCGGGCTGCATCGACCTCCAGCGCTGGCCAGAGCTGCCATAACGGGCTGCCCGCCTCGATGGGCGAACCCGCCGGGCCGGTGTGGCGCGCTGCAAAAACCGGCACGCCAGCGTGTCGCGCTCGTTGAATCAACTGGTTGATGTTGTCGAGTACGCGCTGGCGTTCGTAGGGTTTTTCCGGACCATCGTACAGACCGGTCTGCATGTCGATGACCAGCAGGGCGGGGCGCTTGTTGTCAGGCATGGTACTGCTCCTTGTAGTTGCCAGATGGCGGAGCAATAAAAAGGCCCCGTCCATTGCTGGCGGGGCCTTGGGTAAATCCGGGTGGCTTAGTTTGCGCGCCACTCACAGCTACCACACGACCCGCCAAAAGCGGTCGTGGTGGTGGTGCGGGTGAGGGCCTGCTGAATAAGGTTCATGGGCCGATCATGCTGGCGCTGGCGTTTGGATGTCAACGCATCAACCGAGGTTTTTTTCCGGGATCAGGAGATTCCTGGCGGCGGCGAGGAACTCATCAGACAGGCCGTTGCCTTTGGTCGCACGAGCCAGGGTAATTGCGCCGACCATCGTCGCGTACTGGGCAATGGCGGCCTGGCGGTCACCCTCAGGTGTACCGGTCTCTTGGGTAGCGCTCAGGATCCCCATGGATGCCTCAAAGCCTTGGATAAAGCTCTGCTGCAGCGGACTGTCGGCCGCTTCATGGCACATTTCCCCGGCAAAGGCCGCTACCGGGCAACTGTCTCCGGGGTTGTCACGATTGGCTGCCGTGAGGTACGGATCAATCAACGCCAGGCGTGCGGTCTGGGGGTCAGGGCTTTGCTCGACCCGGGCTTGCCAGCGCAGGCTCGATTGTTCGAACGCCCGGTTGCAGGCTTCCGTGGCCAGCGCCTCGCGGGACTCGAAGTGCCCATAGAACCCGCCATGGGTCAGGCCCGCAGCCGCCATCACATCAGACACGCTGATGCCATGGATGCCCCGTTCACGAAACAGCCGCGTGGCGGCCTCGACGATGATTTCGCGGTTGAGTTCGGCTTGTTTGCGGGACACGCGTGGCATTGGGGGCTCTCTGAGTCAGGTTGTGGCAGGAGTAACCGTGCCCGTGGCATTGCAGATCAACCCGCCTAAGCGCCTGGCGTCGGGGATGTTGGGTTTTTCCGCAGCGTTTAAAAATACATGACGATATGAATTTATAAAATAGATTTTTATACAAATGTAAAAAATATCCCGTCTTTGATCGCTTCCAACGCCCTGCACTGCACAACCATTCCTCAGCTAAGTCTTTGCTTATTCAAGCGAATCCCGGACAATCGCGCCCCTGTTTCGGTCGGGGCGCTGCCTGTCAGGTTTTTCTGACTCGTTCCGACTGAGTGAATGCGGAGATCCGAACGGATGAATGATCAGGCCAATAGCGTCGACGAACGCTACGCAACGACACCTGCAACCCTCACGCGCTGGAGCCGCCAGGACACCACCTGGATGCTCGGCCTGTTCGGTACGGCCATCGGCGCCGGCACCCTGTTTCTGCCGATCAACGCGGGGCTTGGCGGTTTCTGGCCGCTGGTGATTCTCGCGCTGCTGGCGTTCCCGATGACGTTTTTTGCGCACCGTGGCCTGACCCGCTTTGTGCTCTCGGGCCGGGAAGGTTCGGACATCACCGACGTGGTCGAGGAACACTTCGGCCTCAAGGCCGGTGCGGCAATCACCTTGCTGTATTTCTTCGCGATTTTCCCGATCCTGCTGATCTACAGCGTGGCGTTGACCAACACCGTCGGCAGCTTCATGGAGCACCAACTGCACATTGCGCCGCCACCGCGGGCGATCCTGTCGCTGGTACTGATCCTCGGCCTGCTGGCTGTGGTGCGTTGCGGCGAGCAGGTGATCGTCAAGGCCATGAGCCTGATGGTGTATCCGTTTATCGTCGCGTTGCTGTTCCTCGCCGTGTACCTGGTGCCGCACTGGAACGGTGGCATCCTCAGCACCGCCAGCAGCGTGCCGGCCCCTTCGGCGCTGCTGCACACGTTGTGGCTGGCGATTCCGGTGATGGTGTTCTCGTTCAACCACTCGCCGATCATCTCGGCCTTTGCGGTCGACCAGAAGCGCCAGTACGGCGAACACGCCGAAGAGCGCAGCTCGCAGATCCTGTCCCGGGCGCACATCCTGATGGTGGTGATGGTGCTGTTCTTCGTGTTCAGTTGCGTACTCACCCTGTCGCCTGCCCAACTGGCCGAAGCCAAGGCGCAGAACCTGTCGATCCTCTCGTACCTGGCCAACCACTTCAGCAACCCGACCATCGCGTTCGCCGCGCCGCTGATCGCCTTTGTCGCGATTGCCAAGTCGTTCCTGGGCCACTACATCGGCGCCAGTGAAGGCCTCAAGGGCCTGGTGCTCAAAAGCGGCCGTCGCCCGGCAGCCAAGACCCTGGACCGCATGACCGCTGCGTTCATGCTGGTGGTGTGCTGGATTGTTGCGACGCTTAATCCGAGCATCCTCGGCATGATCGAGACACTGGGCGGGCCGATCATTGCGTCGATCCTGTTCCTGATGCCGATGTACGCGATCCGCAAGGTACCGGCGATGGCCAAGTACCGCGGCCAGGCGTCCAACGTGTTTGTCACGGCCGTTGGCCTGGTGGCAATTACCGCGCTGGTTTACTCGCTGATGTCCTGACAGCACGGCGTTTCAGTGCAATGATCACGGCCAATTCGCAAACGGCGGATTGGCCGTTTTTTTTGCCAGGGAATCAGGGATTGAACAGCAAGCCTGTGAGCGAGACCCCACCGAAGCGTACACAAGACGTGTTGGCCGGCCTGGCTATTGCCGGCCTGTTGTTGCCTGAGGCCGTGGCCTATTCCAGCATAGCGGCGCTGCCGCCCCAGGCGGGCGTCATCGCGTTATTCGCCGGGCTGTTGTGTTATGGCGTGTTCGGCACCAGCCGCTTCGCGATTGTCTCCGCCACGTCGTCGTCTGCTGCTGTGCTGGCGGCGGCTACGGCGACACTGGCGGGGGACGATCCCGCGTTGCGGCTGACCCTGGCGATGGGCCTGGTATTGGTGACCGGGGCGTTTTTCCTGTTGGCCGGGTTACTCAAGCTGGGCGGCTTGACCTCGTTTATCGCCAAGCCGGTGTTGCGCGGCTTTGCCTTTGGCCTGGCGCTGACCATCATCCTCAAGCAACTGGCCAGCGTGGTAGGTGTACACCTCACGGACAACAACCTGATTCGCTTCCTGCCCCAGCTACTGGAGCAATTACCGCGCTGGAACTGGCCCGCCGCCTCTGTCGCGGGCGTCGCTTTGCTGCTGTTATGGCTGTGCGCCCGGTTCAGGCGCCTGCCGGGCGGATTGCTGGTGGTCATCCTCGGAATCGCCGCCGGCCAGTGCCTGGATTTGCAGGCGCACGGGGTGGCATTGATCGGCGTGATCGACCTGCGCCTGGAACTGGCACACCTGCCGGTGCTGCCGTTTGCCGACTGGTTGCGCCTGGGAGAGTTGGCGTTTGCCATGGTGATGATTCTTTACGCTGAGTCCTACGGTTCCATCAGCTCATTCGCCCTCAAGCATGGCGATCGCGTGTCATCCAACCGCGACCTGCTGGCGCTGGGCGCCGCCAACCTGTTGTCCGGGCTGTTTCAAGGAATGCCCACCGGCGCCGGGTATTCGGCGACGTCGGCAAATGAGGCGGCGGGTGCCAATTCCCGCCTGGCGGGTGCCGTGGCAGCGCTAGTGGTGTTGGCGATTGTGCTGACGGTACTGCCGTGGGTGGCGCTGACGCCGGAGCCAGTACTTGCTGCCATCGTCATCTACGCCCTGGGCCGTGGCTTGAGCCTGCAGCCCCTGGGCCGCTATTTTTCCTGGCGGCGTGATCGGTTGCTGGTGATCTGCGCGGTAGCCGCGGTATTGGTACTCGGTGTGCTGGATGGGTTGCTGGTGGCGGTGGGGATCAGCGTGGTGTTGATGCTGCGGCAGATGTCTTCGGCGGATGTTCGTGAGCTGGGGCGCATCGATGGCGGGCATGATTTTGTCGACTTGCAACATCACCCCGGGGCCGAACAGATTCCAGGCGTACTGATCGTGCGGCCCAGCGAAGCACTGTTCTTCGCGAACGCCGAACGCGTGCTGGGCGCCGTGTTGCACTTGATGCGAGGCGCGTCGTCGCCTGTGCACAGTGTGGTACTGAGCCTGGAGGAGTCACCCGACCTGGACGGCACCAGCATAGAAGCGTTGCAGGCTTTTTTCGTGCAGGTGCAGGGGGAGGGCAAGTGCCTGGTGCTGGCCCGCGTGCGGCATGAGGCACAGGAGGTGTTGCAGACGTTGCCCGAGGCGTGTGCGCCGCAAGTGTTGATCAGCGGGTTGAGCGTCGACGGGGCGGTTCAGCTCGCCTTACAGACTACCGCCTGAATATATGTCGTTTGCCTTATTACTTCTGGTAATACATCTGCGTGCCTGGTTTTTGTGAATGCATAACTAATAACGTAGTGTTTCCGTTGTTATGAAAGTGTAAGTATTTTGTGATAGTTACTCGCGCGCAATTATCACCTGTCTGTAGGACTAGTCTGGTTTAATGTAGGCTATATGAGGAGTGGTGAATGCTCAGGAATATGTGCATTGCTGTTGTAACGATATTATGGGTCACTGCCTGCTCATCGCGAACGGCAGAAGTGCCTACTGTGCCCGGGACGGTCTATGTGCCGGCCTCCAAATTCATCGCTATAGAGCCAGGCCAAAAAATCGAGGGCTTGTTCCGGCGCTATGGCGAGACGGATTACACCCTGCAAAAAGTCGGCGGCGGACTGTATGTAATGTTCAGCCGATTTTATAACGTACCGTTCTATGTGGGGAGCGCCGGGGTATTAGTGTTTGACCCTGCCGCAGGCTCCACTGAATCGCTGCTGCAGGCGGTGAAGAGCGTGACGGATCTACCCGTCACCAGCCTGGTGTATAGCCATCACCACCAGGACCATATCGACGGTTCCAGAGCGTTGGTCGAGGCGATGAAAACCAAGGGTGTGCCGGTGGAGGTGGTAGCTACCCTTAAAACCGCAGAAATTCTAAGCCATACGGGCGCCGATGGGCATGCCCCTGTCACGCGAGTGCTTGATGTGGACGCTGGGCAGGCGGATCTTCAATTTGAAGATTTGCACGTAAAAGTGGTGGGGTTCAAATACCCAACCCATAGCCTGGATCAAAGTGTATTTGTTATTGATGCGTATAAAGTGGTTATCGCCCCCGACTTCGTCTCTCCGGACCAGTTTCCGTTTTTCAGGTTTTCCTATAACGCTGGAAATACCGCTTCGTATATCGATAATCTGCACGTTTTAAACGGCCTTGCCTGGAACAAGTTGATCGGTGGGCATGGAAACTTTGGAAGTAAGGAGGATGTTAAGTTCCTGATAGGATTTGTCGCGGACCTTGAAGCAGCCGTTAGAATGGCCGTAGCCAGTGCGCCCGATGTAGACCCCATGAAGTACGGGTCGGATTCTGCCATCCCTTATCTGCAAGAGCCCTACATTATCAAGTCCGCGAGAAGCCAGTTGGACGGCAAGTATGCTCGGTATTCCGGCTACGCATATGTTATCGACTCGTTTATCCAGGAGGCCATTGTCTACACCGCGACGGGTGTTCAAACAAAGAGAGAGTAGGAGGGCGCCTGCAGTTGAGACGAAAAAGCCCCGAAGGCCGAGTGTCGGGCTTCAGGGCTTTTTCAATGACACCGATGTTTAGCGGCGGCGGAACAACGGCAATGGCTCATCCGTGGCAGCCTGGTACGTCACCGAGAAATCCTTGAGGCTTTCCAGTGCTTCGTATGGGTCTTTGTCGGCGCGCAAGGCGAAGGCATCGAACCCGCAGCGGCGCAGGTAGAACAACTGGTCGCGCAACACATCGCCAATCGCCCGCAGCTCGCCCTTGTACCCATAACGGTCACGCAGCAGGCGGGCGTTGGAGTAGTTGCGCCCGTCGGTGAACGCCGGGAAGTTCAGGGCGATGACCTGGAAGTGTTCCACGTCGTCACCGATCTCTTCAGCTTCTTCATCGGCGTCCAGCCACACACCCAGGCCGCCGTCGCGGGCCTTGAGGGCGTGAGCGTGCTCGCGCCACAGGGCCAACGGTACAATCAGGTCGTCGCAGTTGGAGATGCCATCGAAGCTCGCGTCCTTGGGCAGCAGGTGCCAGGTTTCGTCGAGGACTTCGTTGTTCTTAATGATTCGCTGCATAGACGCGCTCCTTGAACAGGTCAATGCCAATGCGCTGGTAGGTGTCGATGAAACGCTCATCTTCGGTGCGCTGTTCAACGTACACGTCGATCAGCTTGCCGATCACCTCAGGCATGGCTTCCTGGGCGAAGGACGGGCCGAGGATCTTGCCCAGGCTCGCGTCGCGGCTGGCGCTGCCGCCCAGGGACACTTGGTAGAATTCTTCGCCTTTCTTGTCCACGCCCAGGATGCCGATGTGGCCGACGTGGTGGTGACCACAGGCGTTCATGCAACCGGAAATGTTCAGGTCCAGCTCGCCGATGTCGAACAGGTAGTCCAGGTCGTCGAAACGGCGCTGGATCGATTCGGCAATCGGGATCGACTTGGCGTTGGCCAGCGAGCAGAAGTCGCCGCCCGGGCAGCAGATGATATCGGTCAGCAAGCCGATGTTCGGCGTGGCAAAACCCTGCTCGCGCAACTCGCCCCACAGGGTGAACAGTTGAGACTGTTCGACGTCGGCGAGGATGATGTTCTGCTCGTGGGAGGTGCGCAGTTGGCCGAAGCTGTAGCGCTCGGCCAGGTCGGCGACGCCATCCAGTTGCTTGTCGGTGATGTCGCCCGGTGCAACACCGGTCGGTTTGAGCGACAGGGTCACCGCCACATAGCCCGGCTTTTTGTGGGCCAGGGTGTTGCGGGTGCGCCAGCGGGCGAACCCTGGGTGTTGCGCATCGAGTTCGGCCAACTCGGCGTCCTGATTGCTCAGGGCCTTGTAGTCCGGGTCGACGAAGTGTTTGGCAACGCGGTGCACTTCGGCTTCGGTCAGGGTGGTCTGGCCGCCCCGCAGGTGTTCCATCTCGGCGTCGACTTTCTGGGCGAACACCTCAGGGGTCAGCGCTTTTACCAGGATCTTGATCCGGGCCTTGTACTTGTTGTCACGGCGGCCATAGCGGTTGTACACCCGCAGGATGGCGTCGAGGTAGCTCAACAGGTCCGGCCACGGCAGGAATTCGTTGATGAAGGCACCCACTACCGGCGTACGGCCAAGGCCGCCGCCGACCAGCACACGGAAGCCCAACTCGCCGGCCGCGTTGTGCACGGGCTCAAGGCCTATATCGTGCACCTCGATAGCTGCGCGGTCCGAGGTCGAGCCATTGATGGCGATCTTGAACTTGCGCGGCAGGTAGGCGAACTCGGGGTGGAAGGTGGTCCATTGACGGACGATTTCACACCACGGGCGCGGGTCGATCAGCTCGTCGGCGGCAACGCCGGCAAATTGGTCGGTGGTCACGTTGCGCAGGCAGTTACCGCTGGTCTGAATGGCGTGCATCTGCACGGTGGCCAATTCAGCCAGGATGTCCGGCACGTCTTCCAGGGCCGGCCAGTTGAACTGCACGTTCTGGCGGGTACTGATGTGGGCGTAGCCCTTGTCGAAGTCGCGGGCAATCTTGGCCATCATGCGCGTCTGACGGGAAGTCAGTTGCCCATAAGGCACGGCAACCCGCAGCATCGGCGCAAAGCGCTGAACATAAAGGCCATTTTGCAGGCGCAGAGGGCGGAACTCTTCTTCGCTCAGTTCGCCTGCCAGATAGCGTCGGGTCTGATCACGGAACTGCTTGACGCGGTCCTCGATGATGCGCTGATCGTATTCGTCGTATACGTACATATAGGTCCTGTTCTCGGCAAATCTGCGCGCACGGCCGCGCACTCCCAACGGAGCCGGCGCACGATACCAGTTTGCGTTTATGCGCAAAAGTGATGTTTGAGTATATGCAAATAACCAAATCGCCTAATGAGAACTGTTATCGCGATACCCACATTTGTCATGCGGGCAATCATGATCTTTACTGTGCTCGTGTCTTTATGCAATCACCTATAAAACCGACAAGAGGCGATGCTATGAGCAATCCGACCAAGGCCCGCAAAAGTGACAGCAGTGTCGACGCGTGGGCCATTCTGTTCTTGATTATCCTGGTGGTTTCCACTGCCGTGTTCTGGGTCAGCCATCAATAAAAAGAGCATTACCTGAGTAATTGGCCGCTTGCAGGCGTTATCATGGCCGGCCATTGCGAAGGGCTCAGGCAACGATGTTGAAGGTTCTCTGCAAGTGCTTGCTGGTGCTGAGTATGCCGTTCTGGGCCGTTGCCCAGGCGACGTCGGTGGTGTTTCTCAACCCTGGCAATTCGACCGAGACCTTCTGGGTCAGCTATGCGCAATTCATGCAGGCCGCCGCCAGGGACCTCGGCCTGGATTTGCGTGTGCGCTATTCCGAGCGCAACCCCCAGACCACGCTTTTGCAGGCCCGCGAGGCGTTGCAAGGTGCCGAACGCCCGGACTACCTGGTGCTAGTCAACGAGCAGTACATCGCGCCACAGATCCTGCGGCTGTCCCAAGGCAGCGGGGTTAAGCTGCTGATCGTCAATAACGCCCTCACACCAGACCAGGTGCAATTGCTCGATGCACGCCAATACCCGAACTGGGTCGGTAGCCTGGTGGCCAATGACGAGGAGGCTGGCTACCTGATGCTCAGGGAGTTGTTGCGGGTACACACGCCGGTGGCACCCGGCCAGACGATCGACCTGCTGGCGTTCTCAGGGGCCAAGAACACCCCGGCTGCGCAACTGCGCGAACAAGGGCTGAGACGCGCCCTGGAGGAGTTTCCCCAGGTGCGGTTGCGCCAATTGGTCTACGGCGAATGGAACCGCCAGCGTGCCTTCGAACAGGCCACACAGTTGTTCAAACGCTACCCGCAGACCGGGTTGGTGTGGGCCGCCAACGATGAAATGGCCTTGGGCGCCATGGCAGCGCTTGAGCAACGGGGCGGTGTGCCGGGCAAAACGGTTCTATTCAGCGCGGTAAACAGCTCGCCGCAAATTCTTAAGGCGCGCCTTGATGGACGCCTGAGTGCGTTGGTGGCGGGCCACTTTACCCAGGGCGGCTGGGCCATGGTGTTGTTGCATGACGATGCCCTGGGCGTGGACATGAGCCAGCATGGCGGCCGCGAACGGAGTGAGGCGCTGTTCCAGTTGATCGACCCGGCGCAGGCCCGGCGCTTGCAACGGTTCAACGCCGGCGAGGATCATCCACTGGATTTTCGTGCGTTATCGGCTGTGGGCAAGCCGGCCGCCTACCGGTATCCCTTCAGCCTGCAATTGCTGCTGCACTAAACCCCGGCCAAGTGCAGCACCAGCTTGACGATGCCAAACAGCGTCAGGGCAAACACTGCCGTAAACAGAATGCCCAGCACCACAAAATGGCTGGGCTTGCCGTGGGTAAAGTCGCGCGCGCGATTCTTGCCGCTTTGCACGCCAAAGGCGGCGGCCATGACGCTGTGGAGCATTTGCCAGAACGTCGGCGGCTTGTGGTTGGCTGGGTCGTCCATACATCCCCCGGTAAAGGTGTGTATGGACAGCATAGTCAATCCTGCGGTCAGTTGTCGTAACCCAGGTTTGGCGCCAGCCAGCGCTCGGTCACGCTCAGGTCCTGGTTTTTGCGGGCGGTGTAGCTCGCGACCTGGTCCTTGTCGATCTTGCCCACTGCAAAGTACTGCGCCTGCGGGTGGGCGAAGTACCAGCCGCTGACCGCCGCCGCCGGGAACATCGCGTAGTGCTCGGTGAGGAACACACCGCTGCGGCCCGCATGCATCTCGCGGGCTTGTGGGTCCAGCAGTTGGAACAGCTGGGCTTTCTCGGTGTGATCCGGGCAGGCCGGGTAGCCCGGGGCAGGGCGGATACCGCTGTACTGCTCCTTGATCAGCGCTTCGTTGTCCAGCACTTCATCCTTGGCATAACCCCAGTGTTCCTTGCGCACCTGCTGGTGCAGCCACTCGGCGCAGGCTTCGGCCAGGCGGTCGGCCAATGCTTTGACCATGATCGAGTTGTAGTCGTCGCCCGCGTCCTGATACGCCTTGGCGACCTCTTCGGCACCGATGCCGGCGGTGGTGATGAAACCACCGATGTAGTCGGTCACGCCGCTGTCTTTTGGTGCGACGAAGTCGGCCAGGGAGAAGTTCGGCTTGCCATCGGTTTTGATGATCTGCTGGCGCAGGTGGTGCAGTTTGGCAATCGGCTGGCCGTCGTCGCCGTACACTTCCAGGTCGTCGTCCTGTACCTGGTTGGTCGGCCAGAAGCCGAACACGGCACGGGCGCTGATGAGTTTTTCATCGATCAGCTTCTTCAGCATTTCCTGGGCGTCGGCGTACAGCGAGGTGGCGGCTTCACCCACCACTTCATCGGTAAGGATGCGCGGGAATTTGCCGGCCAGGTCCCAGGAGATAAAGAACGGCGTCCAGTCGATGTACTCGGCCAACACCTTGAGGTCGATATTGTCCAGCACGCGGGAGCCGGTAAACGTCGGCTTGACCGGGGTGTAGGTGCTCCAGTCGAACTGCGGCTTCTTGGCGATGGCGACCGGGTAGCTCAGACGCTCGGTGCGTGCGCTGCGGTTGGCGGTGCGTTCGCGTACGTCGATGTATTCCAGGCGGGTTTTTTCAACGAACGCAGGCTTCAGTTCCTTGGACAGTAACTGCGTGGCCACACCCACGGCGCGGGAGGCGTCGGTGACGTAGATCACCGCGTCATTGCTGTACTTGGGCTCGATCTTCACCGCCGTGTGCGCCTTGGACGTAGTAGCGCCACCGATCATCAGCGGCAGGTGGAAGTCCTGGCGCTGCATCTCGCGGGCCACATGCACCATCTCGTCCAGGGACGGGGTGATCAGCCCGGACAGGCCAATGATGTCGCACTTCTGTTCCTTGGCCACCTGGAGGATTTTTTCCGCGGGCACCATCACGCCCAAATCGACAATGTCATAGCCGTTGCAACCCAGCACCACGCCAACGATGTTCTTGCCGATGTCGTGCACGTCGCCCTTCACCGTGGCCATCAGGATCTTGCCCTTGGCCTCCGGTTTGTCGCCTTTTTCCAGCTCGATAAACGGAATCAAATGGGCCACGGCCTGCTTCATCACCCGGGCGGATTTCACCACCTGGGGCAGGAACATTTTGCCGGCGCCGAACAGGTCGCCGACGATGTTCATGCCGGACATCAACGGGCCTTCAATCACCTCGATCGGGCGTTTGAACGACTGCCGGGATTCCTCGGTGTCTTCGACTATGTGGGTGGTGATGCCCTTGACCAGTGCGTGTTCCAGGCGCTTGTTCACCGGCCAGCCACGCCATTCTTCGGTCTCGGCCTCCTTGACGCTGCCGTCGCCCTTGTACTTGTCGGCGATGGCGAGGAGGGCGTCGGTGCCTTCCGGGGTGCGGTTGAGCACCACATCTTCCACGGCGTCGCGCAGCTCGGCCGGGATCTGGTCGTAGATCTCCAGCTGGCCGGCGTTGACGATACCCATGGTCAGGCCGTTGCGGATCGCATACAGCAAAAACACCGAGTGAATCGCCTCACGCACCGGGTTGTTGCCCCGGAACGAGAACGACACGTTGGACACACCGCCCGAAGTCAGCGCATACGGCAGCTCGTCGCGGATGTAGGCGCAGGCGTTGATGAAGTCGACGGCGTAGTTGTTGTGCTCCTCGATGCCGGTGGCGACCGCGAAGATGTTCGGGTCGAAGATGATGTCTTCCGGCGGGAAGCCGACTTCGTTCACCAGAATGTCGTAGGAGCGTTTGCAGATTTCCTTCTTGCGCGCTTCGGTGTCGGCCTGGCCGGCTTCGTCGAACGCCATCACCACCACCGCCGCGCCGTAACGCTTGCACAACTTGGCGTGGTGAATGAACTGCTCCACGCCTTCCTTCATGCTGATGGAGTTGACGATGCCCTTGCCCTGGATGCATTTGAGGCCGGCCTCGATCACTTCCCATTTGGAGGAGTCGATCATGATCGGTACGCGGGAGATGTCCGGCTCGCCGGCAATCAGGTTGAGGAAGGTCACCATGGCCTTCTTCGAGTCCAGCATGCCTTCGTCCATGTTGATGTCGATCACCTGGGCGCCGGCTTCCACCTGCTGCAGGGCGACTTCCAGGGCTTCGGTGTAGTTGTCTTCACGGATCAGGCGGGCGAAGCGTGCGGAACCGGTGATGTTGGTGCGCTCGCCGACGTTGACGAACAACGAGCTGCGATCAATCGTGAACGGCTCCAGGCCCGACAGGCGGCACGCCTTGGGAATGTCCGGGATCGGGCGCGGTGCATAACCGGCCACGGCCTTGGCGATGGCTTCGATGTGGCCCGGCGTGGTGCCGCAGCAGCCGCCGACAATGTTCAGGAAGCCGCTCTGGGCGAACTCTTCGATGACCTTGGCCGTTTGCGACGGCAGCTCGTCGTATTCGCCAAACTCGTTGGGCAGGCCGGCGTTCGGGTGCGCCGACACATGGGTGTTGGCTTTGTTCGACAGCTCTTCCAGGTACGGGCGCAGCTCGCTCGCGCCCAGGGCGCAGTTCAAGCCTACGGAAATCGGCTTGGCGTGGCTGACCGAGTTCCAGAACGCTTCGGTGGTCTGGCCCGACAGGGTGCGGCCGGAGGCGTCGGTGATGGTGCCGGAAATCATGATCGGCAGTTCGACATTCAGTTCTTCGAACACACCTTGCACGGCAAAGATCGCGGCCTTGGCGTTGAGGGTGTCGAAGATGGTTTCGATCAGGATCAGGTCGGCGCCGCCCTCGATCAGGCCTTTGGTGGCTTCGGTGTAGTTTTCCACCAGCTCATCGAAGGTCACGTTGCGGTAGCCGGGGTTGTTCACATCCGGCGACAGCGAGCAGGTACGGCTGGTGGGGCCGAGCACACCGGCGACGAAGCGCGGCTTGGCCGGGTTCTCCAGGGTTTTGGCGTCGGCGATCTTGCGCGCCAGTCGCGCGCCTTCTACGTTTAGTTCGTAGGCAAGCTCTTCCATGCCGTAGTCAGCCATGGAAATACGCGTGGCGTTAAAGGTGTTGGTTTCCAGGATGTCGGCGCCGGCATCCAGGTAGGCTTTTTCGATGCCGCCGATCACGTCCGGACGGGTGATCACCAGCAGGTCGTTATTGCCCTTGACGTCGCTCGGCCAGTCGGCGAAGCGTTTGCCCCGGTAGTCTTGCTCTTCCAGCTTATAGCTCTGGATCATCGTGCCCATGCCGCCGTCGAGGATCAGGATACGTTCCTTGAGGGCTTGGTGGAGGGCTTGCAGACGAGCGCTACGATCGGGCATGGGACTACTCTGGTCAGGTCTTACGGAGGGCGAAGATCATACCAAACCTGTGCGCTTTTAGAGCATGCGCAAGGTTTGCATGAATATCGCTCATGTTGCCGGCGGCGCTACCTCGGTAGAATTGACGGGTTTTTCACCGCACGTATTGAATCGGGACCGGGTACATGTCACTTCGCCTTATCGTCAGCGCCGCGTTTGCGCTGTTCGCCATCACCGCACAGGCAGAAGGTCCCGCCTCGGCGATCTCTTACACCCGTGATATTCAGCCGATCTTCACCGAAAAATGCGTGGCCTGCCACGCCTGCTATGACTCGGCATGCCAGCTCAACCTGGGCAGCGCCGAAGGCGCCGCACGCGGCGCAACCAAAGTGCCGGTGTACGACGGCGAGCGCAGCCAGGCCAGCCAGCCCACGCGCTTGTTCTATGACGCGTTTGGCAAGGCCGCCTGGCGGCAGAAGGACTTTTACTCGGTACTCGACGCCCAGGGCAGCCAGGCCGCGCTGATGGCACGCATGCTGGAACTGGGGCATAACGCGCCGTTGCAGCCTAACGCCAAGCTGCCCGACGACATCATGCTGGGCCTGAACCGCGCAAACACCTGCCCGATGCCGGGCGAGTTCAATGCCTACGCAGGTAGCCACCCCAAGGAAGGCATGCCCCTGGCGGTCACCGGCCTGACCGACCAGCAATACCAGACCCTGCAACGCTGGTTGGCTTCTGGTGCTCCGATCGATGAGCAGGGCCTGGCACCGAGTGCCCAGGAAGCCTTGCAAGTGCAGCAATGGGAAAACCTGTTCAACCAGCCTGGCGCCCGGGAAAGCCTGGTGGCCCGTTGGTTGTTCGAGCACCTGTTCCTCGCCCACATTTACTTTGAAGGCGGCGAGCCGGGGCATTTTTTCCAGTGGGTACGCTCGCGCACCCCCAGCGGCCAGCCGATCGACCTGATCAACACCCGCCGCCCCAACGATGACCCGGGCACCCAGGTGTACTACCGCCTGTGGCCGGTGCAGGGGGTGATCGTGCACAAGACCCATATCACCTATCCGTTCAGCGCCGCAAAAATGGCCCGGATCAAGTCGCTGTTCTATGCCGATGACTGGCAGGTGCACGCGTTGCCGGGCTATGGGCCGGGCCGGCGGGCCAACCCGTTCGAGACCTTCGAGGCGATTCCGGTCAAGGCGCGTTACCAGTTTATGCTCGATAACGCCGAATACTTCGTACGCACCTTCATTCGCGGGCCCGTGTGCCGGGGGCAAATCGCCACCGACGTAATCCGCGACAACTTCTGGACCCTGTTCCAGGACCCTGACCATGACCTTTACATCACCGATGCCCGTTACCGCGGCCAGGCCACGCCGCTGCTGGCGATGCCGGGGCAGATTGACGATGTAGGCAGCGTGTTCAGCCTTTGGCTCAAATACCGCGATAAACGCAACGAGTACGAAGCGCTGCGCCGGGACAGTTATGCCGATTTGCCGCCGCCGGGCTGGGCTTCGCTGTGGGCGGGTAACGACAACGCCTTGTTGAGCATTTTCCGCCACTTTGACAGTGCGTCGGTGACCAAGGGCTTGATCGGCGAAGTGCCTCAGACAATGTGGCTGTTCGACTATCCGCTGCTGGAGCGCACCTATTACCAGTTGGCGGTGAATTTCGATGTGTTCGGCAACGTGTCCCATCAGGCGCAGACGCGCCTGTATTTCGACCTGATCCGCAACGGCGCCGAGCAGAACTTCCTGCGCTTGATGCCGGCGGATTCGCGCGATGACTTCCTCGACGACTGGTACCAGAACAGCGGCAAGGTAAAGCTGTGGCTGGATTACGAAGCCATCGACGACGACAAGCCCACGGGCCTTACGCTCGATGAAAAAGACCCCAAGCGCGACTTTACCAACCAACTGCTGGCCCGTTACGGCGACTTGAACGCCAGCCCGGACCCGATCAACCGGTGTGTCAGCGCCTACTGCTCGCGCGCCGGCATCGACCCGGCGCTGCAGGACGCCGAGCAAGCCCTGAGCCGCCTGACAAATCGCCCGGCAGCAGGGCTGAAGGTAATCGACCAGTTGCCGGAAGCGACCATGCTGCGTATTGAAACCCGCAGCGGGAAACGCGAGATCTACAGCCTGTTGCGCAACCGCGCCCACAGCAACGTGGCCTTCTTGCTGGGCGAGGCTTACCGCTATCAGCCGGGCCTGGACACCGTGACCCTCTATCCCGGTGTGTTGAGCAGCTACCCGAACTTCATGTTCAACATCCCGGCCGAGCAAGTGCCGGAGTTTGTCGCCGCCATGGAGAACGCCAAGGACGCCAATCGTTTCGAAAAAATCGTCGACCGCTGGGGCATTCGCCGCAGCCATCCGCAGTTCTGGCAGTACTTCCACGACCTGTCGCAGTACATCCGCGAAACCACGCCGGTGGAAGAGGGCGTGCTGGACATGAACCGCTACGAGAATCTTTGATCGACCTTTGACCGTCGGTGACTGTCCCAAACCATAGGCACCTGAAGAGCAGGTGCCGGTGGAGGGGAGAGCGGGTCGACGATGTTGATTTCAGTACAGGCATTGCGTGCCCTGGCGGCCTGGACCGTGGTGGGTCATCACTTCATGCAGATTTTCTTCGGTTTTCAGGCTGACTCGGCGCTGGGCCATCTGTTTGTAGACAAAGGCGCGGCGGGCGTGGACGTGTTTTTTGTCATCAGTGGCCTGGTGATCTTCCTCTCAACCGAGAACAAACAGCTGCCACCGTGGCGATTCCTGCTGTATCGACTGCTGCGAATCGTCCCGGCCTACTGGTTCTACACGGTATTGATGGCGTTGCTGGTGGTGTTTGCCCGGCCGGTGCTGCCCGACCAGAGCGTCGATGCGAGTCATGTGTTGATGTCTTTGCTGTTCATACCCGCCGAAAATCCCGGTGGTTATGGGGTGTACCCGACCTTGAACGTCGGTTGGACCCTGAACTACGAAATGCTTTTCTACGTGTTGTTTGCCTGGGCGCTGCTGTTTCGTCGGCAGTGGCGAGTGCTGGTGGTCGGCGCGTTGCTGTTCGCGGTGTGCCAGGCCTGGACCGCGTTTGGCTGGATCAGCGACTTCTATCGTTCGGACATCGTGTATGAGTTTTTGCTGGGGATCGGCATCGGCATGCTCTACCGAAAGGGCTGGATCCGCCCCGGTCTGTGGCTGCCGCTGGCGGGAATTGCCGGGGCGCTGCTGGCGATTTATCACTGGCCCGCCTCGCCGCGAGCCCTGGCCTGGGGTTTGCCGAGTGCGGTGCTGGTGTTGGCGTGTATTGCCATGGAGCGCTATTTCGAGCGTAGCCGGCTGCTCAAGGTGATGGGGGATTGTTCCTACTCGGTCTACCTGATGCACGTGCTGGTGCTGTCGGCGGGTGGTTTTGTCGCCCAGCGCTATGGAATCAATGCCTACGTGATGCTTGGCGTGTGTGTGGTGCTGATCGCCCTTGGATCGCTGGCCAGCTACCACTGGTTGGAAAAGGGCAGCTATCGCCGGCTCAAGGGCTGGTTCGATGGCGACCAACGGATGATTCTTTCCCGACAAAAATACTAGGACTTTGTACCTCTGCAATGATTTGGCGTAAACTGCCGGCAAGCCTGCGAGGAGTTTCCATGACCGCCATAACCATTACCGACGCCGCCCACGATTACCTGGCTGATCTGCTGTCGAAGCAGAACACCCCCGGTATCGGCATCCGCGTCTTTATCACCCAGCCCGGCACCCAGTACGCTGAGACGTGCATTGCCTACTGCAAGCCGGGGGAAGAAAAACCTGAAGATACGGCGCTGGGGCTGAAGAGCTTCACGGCGTATATCGATGCGTTCAGCGAAGCGTTCCTTGACGATGCGGTGGTTGATTACGCCACGGATCGTATGGGCGGCCAGCTGACCATCAAGGCACCGAACGCCAAGGTGCCGAACGTTAATGCGGACAGTCCGATTAACGAGCGTATCAATTATTACCTGCAGACCGAGATCAATCCCGGGCTGGCGAGCCACGGTGGTCAGGTGAGCCTGATTGATGTGGTGGATGATGGTATTGCTGTTTTGAAGTTTGGTGGCGGTTGCCAAGGCTGCGGCCAGGCGGACGTGACCTTGCGTGAAGGGATTGAGCGTACGCTGCTTGAGCGGGTTCCGGAGCTTAAGGGTGTGCGGGATGTGACTGACCATACGCAGAAAGAAAACGCCTACTACTAAGGGTGTTCGCTGCGGATGTGGAAAAACGGCGCCCCGTGAGCGCCGTTTTTTTATGGTTTGGATTCAGTGGGTTACGTTAGGTTTGTGAGGTTTTGGGTTAGGTATGTTGTGTACATATGCGTTGCTGCGGTAACGGCCGCTTATGGTTCCGCGCTTACCCGCTCCACCGTGCCTGCTTGCGGCCATCGTGGTTAACGGGGCCCGCAGATCAAGATCAAAAGCAGATCAAAAGCACGCAGCCTCGCTGGCGCTCGACAGCTGCTACGGGTGGGGTGGCTCTGCTTTTCTGTGGGAGCTGGCTTGCCTGCGATGCAGGCACCTCGGTGCATCAGGTACACCCTCAGCCAGCTCCCACATTTGAACCGCGGAACCCATCGAAGCCATCACCTAAATAACGGATATGTACACCACCACCACCACCCTCAGGGCCGATACAAATGCGCATGCCCCGCGCGATACAACGACGACTCACCAAAACTGTCACTGGCCAAAACCCGACCCACCACAATCAACGCCGTACGCCGAAACCCCTTGGCCGCCACCTTCCCAGCAATGTCCGCCAGTGTACCAATGGCCCAATCCTGATCCGGCCAGGTCGCCCGATGCACCACCGCAATCGGACAATCCTCCCCATAGTGAGGCACCAACTCAGCCACGATTCTCTCCAAATGATTCACCCCCAAGTGAATCGCCATGGTCGTCCCATGCTGCGCCAGGCTACTGAACGCCTCACCGGCAGGCATCGCCGTCTTATCCGCATACCGCGTCAAAATCACGCTCTGGGCGATGTCCGGCAACGTCAGTTCAGCTTCCAGCAACGCCGCACAGGCCGCCACCGCTGTCACCCCGGGAATGATCTGAAAGGCAATCCCCAGCGCCCGCAAATGCCGAATCTGTTCACCGATCGCCCCATACAAACTCGGATCCCCAGAATGCACCCGCGCCACATCCTGGCCTTTTTCATGGGCCGTCTGGATCAGCTCGATGATCTGTTCCAGATGCAACTCGGCACTGTTGACCACCAATTCAGCCTGATGCCCCTCAAGCACCGCCGCCGGCACCAGAGAACCGGCATAGATAATCACCGGGCAACTGCGAATCAGCCGCTGCCCTTTGACAGTGATCAGTTCCGGGTCGCCTGGGCCTGCGCCGATGAAGAAGACAGTCATGGATACATTCCTGTGAAAAAGCACGCGAGCAACCCCCCAGATGAAGATTGCTCATGATCGAAGCTGACGATTATCGGGACTTCAGCCGGCGCAAGCCAATGCAAAGGTAGCCATCGCGGTTTTTTTGCGGGTGACCAACAACGTGGCAGGGCGTTGGGATAGGTGTTCTGCCAGGGCCAAGGCGGCACTTTCAGCGATGCCATAGCAGCCAGTGTGCACAAAGACGGTGTCGGACTTATGGCTTAATTGGCCTTCATACGGCGCCAGTTGCGCCGCACTGAAAAACCTCAGCGGCAGCTTCAAAACCTGCGCCAGCGCCAGCAACCCCGGCTCATCCTGCTTGCGGTCAAGACTGGCCAGCGCTGTAATGCGCTGGCGCTCAACGCCGCCCTCGGCGAGGGCAGCGTTGAACAGGTCAAGCAGGGCGTCGACAGAACAACCCCGCTGGCAACCCAGGCCAACCGCCAGGATCATGCCGAATACTGGCCGTCACGGTTGCGGCGAAACAACCAGGCACTGATCAAGCCCAGCGCCAACCAGAACGCGACGTTGGTCAACTGCGAGGCAATCTTGAACTGTGCTTCCAGCGCCTCGGGCGCCAGCATCGAGTGGACTTCAGGCTGTGGCGCACCAATCACATGAGGCACTGCCAGAATCGCCACGCCCAGCACTTTCAACAGCCAGTTGCGACCGAACACGATCAGCGCGATACCGGCAGCGGTAGAACCCGCCGTGCCGATCCACCAGATCTGCCGTTGTGCCAGATCCGCAGCAGCAGTCCCCGGCAACTCAGGCGGCAAACCAAGGGTCGGCGCCAGAACGAAGGTGGCGTAACCGGCCAGGCCCCAGAGCAGGCCTTGAGCCGTGCGGGTCGGCGCACGCAGTGTGTACAGGCCGGCGAGCATCAGGGCAAAACCCACTGCGACCACCAGGTTGCCGCCAGTGGTCGACAGCACACGCTGCCAGCCATCTTCCGGCTCCCAGGCTTCGGCGTCGTGGGTGTGGGCCGTGGCGTTGGCATGCTCATGCACTTCGGTGGCGGCCGGGGCGTTTTCAAAGGTTTCCGCCTGCAGAATCAGCGGTGCGACCCAAAAGCTTTGCAGCAAGGTCAGCAACAGGGCGGCCAAAAGACCCGTGAAACCTGCGGTTTGGGCAATACGCTTGATCATCTCGGCAGGCCTCAGTGGCACGGGAACGCGGCGCTGTGGCGGGTATCGTGAGCGGCGTTGTGCACCGCTTCGATGTGCGAGAACCCGGCAAAATACACCAGGCACGCGCCAAGGATCGATGCGCCAATGGCGGCAGTCAGGCGTTGGCTCAGGGTGGCGGTGGTGCTGGCGGTAGAGGCGGTGCTGCTGATGATCGACATGGCGCGTCCCTTCAAGGTTTCAGGGTGCACGAGCGCATGAAAACCCCGCGAGCCAGGCACGCAGGGTTTCGAACAGCGCCCGCCCACCGCGGGTTTGTTATCTGATTTTTTCGGGCCGGTCTCCGGGCTTGCGAGGGGCTTTTGGCCTTCAAAGCATCACCTTCCCATGCCGTAGAGACACAGTGGATTTGATGCTTCACTCGCTTACCGTTGCGGGGGCAGCACCGGACTCGTCACGGCCTTGAATTAAGGCACATGACTCACCGGTTTCCCGTTTCACCCTGTGAAGGGCACCCGAAACAAGATGTGTAGGAGAGCATGGGCGGGCGATGGGCGTCAAATCGCCGGCTTACGCCCAGCGCTTGAACAGCACGCTGGCGTTCACGCCACCAAACCCGAACCCATTGGAGATCGCGTATTCAATCGGCAACGGTCGGGCTTGGCCACGGACCATATCCAGCCCGCTGGCGGCGGGGTCCGGGTTGTCCAGGTTGAGGGTGGCCGGGGCGATCTGGTCGCGCAGGGCGAGCACGGTGAATATCGCCTCAATCCCGCCCGCTGCGCCCAACAAGTGGCCGGTGGCGGACTTGGTGGCGCTGATCGCGACACTGGAATTGGCTCCGAACAGCGAATTGATCGCCGCCAACTCGCCATTGTCGCCCACGGGTGTCGACGTGGCATGCGCGTTCAAATGCTGGATCTGTGCCGCGCTGATCCCCGCCTGTGCAATCGCCAGTTCCATCGCCCGACGGGCTCCCGAGCCATCTTCCGGCCCCGAAGTCATGTGATAGGCGTCGGCACTGGTGCCGTAGCCCACCAACTCTGCAATAGGCGTCGCGCCCCGAGCCAGTGCATGCTCCAGTTCCTCGATCACCAACAACCCGGCCCCTTCGCCCATTACAAAGCCGTCGCGGCCCTGGTCAAACGGGCGCGAGGCGAGTGCCGGCGTGTCGTTGTAGCCGTGCGACAGCGCACGCGCTGCAGCAAACCCGCCAAGGCTCACCCGGTGAATACACGCTTCGGCGCCGCCACACACGGCGATGTCTATCTCGCCTGCGCGGATCATGCGTGCGGCATCACCAATCGCCTGTACGCCGGCGGCGCACGCGGTGACGGGGGAGCCGAGCGGGCCTTTCAACTGATGCTGGATCGACACGTGCCCGGCGGCCATGTTGCCGAGGAATGACGGAATCGTGAACGGCGACAGGCGGCGCGGGCCTTTGCTGTCAGCGGTCCGAACGGCCTCGGCAATCGCCGGGAAACCGCCCACTCCGGAAGCAATAATGGTTGCGGTACGTTCCTGTTGCGCTGGCGTTTGCGGGCTCCAGCCAGCCTGCGCCAGGGCTTCCTGGGCGGCGGCCAGGGCAAACACGATGAATCGATCCATCTTGCGCTGTTCTTTCGCCGGGATGACAGTGTCCGGGTCAAACCCGGCTTCTGGGTCCTGGGTACGGTTCAGAACTTGGCCGCCAATGCTGATTGCCAGGTCGCCGACCAATTCTTCGGGTAGCCTGCGGATCCCGGACTCACCTGCCAGCAGGCGTTTCCAGGTCTGTTCCACGCCGGTTCCCAGCGGGGTCACTGCACCCATGCCGGTCACAACAATTCGCTTACTCATGATCGCTTAGCTCCGCAAATTTCAGGTTGGTAGCAATGCATGGACGAAGCTATCATCATGAAAGTAACATCGGATAGCTTAAATTTTCGGGCTCGCCCACAGAGGAACTGCAATGCAACGTACGTCGCTGGTTAACGCCGAATGCCCGGTAGCGCGCGCAGTGGAAAGGGTCGGCGAGTGGTGGAGCATTTTGATCATGCGCGATGCGCTGCAAGGCTTGCGGCGCTTTGACGAGTTTTCCCAGAGCCTGGGGATCGCCCCCAATATGCTCACGCGCCGGCTCAACAGCCTGGTGGAAGCGGGGCTGCTTGCGCGCCAGCAATACAGCGAGCGGCCGCCGCGTTTCGAGTACGTGCCGACGCCGGCTGGCGAGGATTTTCGCGTGGTAATCATGGCATTCATCGGCTGGGGCAACCGCCATTTCGCCACCGAAGGTGAAAGCCTGCAGTTGGTCGACCGCGAAACCCGGCGCCCGGTGGAGGTGGCCGTGGTAGATGCCGACGGTGCGCGCGTGTCCGTCGAGCAATGCAGCGTTCAAGCCGGGCCAGCAGCGAGCGAGGGCATGCTGGAGCGCCTGGCGCTGATTCGCTCCAAACGTTCGGACGTTGACCCGTCCCCGCGCACTGCGTAGCCTTGCACCTTCGAGGTTCTTCGGCCCAGGCCGAAGCTAAGAAGGGAACGCGGTCGATGCCGCGGCTGCCCCCGCAACTGTAAAGGGTTCATCTGACTGCCACGCCACTGCCTGAACCAGGCGGGAAGGCGCAGCCAGCGCCGGCCTCACCGCCGGCAAGCCCCAAGCCAGGAGACCTGCCTCGCAACCGATTTTCTACTTCAACCGGGCGGGGTGATCCGGTGGCGAATTCTGCTTCTGCGCACCCGCGCAGGGCCACTCGTCCCGTATGCCCGCCCCAAAGGGCATCCGATGAAAACACTGGCCAAACTCCCCGTCACCATCGTCACCGGCTTCCTTGGCTCGGGCAAGACCACCTTGCTGCGCCACATGCTGGACAACGCCCAGGGGCGCCGCATCGCGGTGATCGTCAACGAGTTCGGTGAGTTGGGCATTGACGGTGAAATCCTCAAGCAATGCTCCATCGGCTGCACTGAAGAAGAAGCCAACGGCCGCGTCTACGAATTGGCCAATGGCTGCCTGTGCTGCACGGTCCAGGAAGAGTTCTTCCCGGTGATGCGCGAACTGGTGGCCCGTCGCGGCGACCTCGACCATATCCTCATCGAAACCTCGGGCCTGGCCCTGCCAAAGCCTTTGGTTCAAGCGTTCCAGTGGCCGGAAATCCGCAGCGCCTGCACCGTTGACGCGGTGATCACCGTGGTCGACAGCCCGGCCGTGGCCGCCGGCACCTTCGCCGCCTTCCCGGACCAGGTCGATGCCCAGCGCAAACTCGACCCGAACCTGGACCACGAATCGCCGCTGCACGAGCTGTTCGCCGACCAACTGGCCAGCGCCGATCTGGTGATCCTCAACAAGTGCGACCTGATCAGCCCTGAAGACCTGGCCCGTGTGCGCCTGGAGGTGGCTGAAGAGCTGCCGCCAGCGGTAAAAGTCATCGAAGCCAGCAGCGGTCGCCTGCCACTGGACGTGTTGATCGGCCTGGGCGCGGGCTCGGAAGAACACATCGACGGCCGCCACAGCCATCACGATCATCATCACGAAGGTGAGGACGACCACGACCACGATGCCTTCGACTCCATCTCCATCGAACTGCCCCAGGCCGACGAAAGCCTGCTGCTGGACGCCCTGACCCAACTGGTGGTGCAGCACGGCATCCTGCGGGTCAAAGGCTTCGCGGCGATCCCGAACAAGCCGATGCGCCTGCTGATCCAGGGCGTGGGCACCCGTTTCGACAAGCACTTCGACCGCGCCTGGCGCGCCGATGAGCCACGTGCCACGCACTTGGTGCTGATCGGCCAGGAACTGGACGCCACCTTGCTCGAAGCGCAATTGCGCGCTGCCCTCAGCGTCTGACCCATGCACCTGCTCAGGACCCAGCCCGGCGGTTTCGTTTCGGATGACAACATTGCCGACCTTGGCCAAACCCCCGCCGAGCTGGTGATCCTGTGCAGCGGCGATTCCAGCCTGGCGCTGCTGGCCGAAGCGGCCCAGCAGTTGCCCGAGGATTACCCGAGCCTGCGCCTGGCCAACCCGATGCAGGTGCAAAACCATGCGTCGGTCGACTTGTACGTGGACGAGGTGCTGCGCCACGCCAAGGTCATCCTGATTTCGCTGCACGGTGGTATCGGTTATTGGCGTTATGGTATCGAGCGCCTGGTGGAGTTGGCCGAACGCGGTGTGCAGTTGATCCTGGTGCCGGGGGATGATCGGCCAGACCCTGAACTCAGCGGCCTCAGCACCGTGGATGCCGAGGCGCGCGACCGGCTTTGGCAGTTCCTGCGCCAGGGCGGCCTGGGTAACGCGCTGGATTTCTATCGTTGCCTGGCGGCTGGCTACCTCGGCCGCGATTACGCCTGGAGCGAGCCGCAAACCTTGCCGCGCACGGCGATTTATCACCCGCACAAAGCCAATGCCCGTCTCAACGATTGGCAGGCCGATTGGCAGCCTGATTTTCCGGTGGCGGCGGTGCTGTTCTACCGCTCGCACTTGCAGGCAGCCAACACCGGTTTTATCGATGTTTTTTGCCAACGCTTGCAGGCGGCGGGGTTGAACCCATTGCCGATGGCAGTGGCCAGTTTGAAAGAGCCCGGCTGCCTGACGGTGGTTGAAGACCTGCTGGACGAAGTGCACGCCGCGGTGATTCTGAACACCACAGGCTTCGCTCAATCCAGCCCCGAAGCACCGCACCTGCGGCCGTTTCGGCGCAATATCCCGGTGATCCAGGCGATTTGCGCCCAAGACAACGAACCCGGCTGGCAAGCCAGCGAGCAAGGCCTCGGCCCGCGCGACCTGGCGATGCACATTGCCTTGCCGGAACTGGACGGGCGCATCATCAGCCGGCCCATCAGCTTCAAGGACCTGGCCTGGCGCAGCGAGCGCAGCCAATCCGATGTGGTGTGCTACCGCGCGCAGCCGGAGCGTATGGATTTTGTCGCCGAACTGGCGCGGCGCTGGGTCGAACTGGCGCGGGTGCCGAACGCCGAAAAGCGCATCGCGCTGATCCTCGCCAACTACCCGACGCGGGACGGGCGTATCGGCAACGGCGTGGGCCTGGATACGCCAGCCGCCGCACTGAATATCCTGCGGGCATTAAAGATTGAAGGTTATCCGCTGCCGGACGTATTGCCGGACAGCGGCACGGCGTTGATCCAGGCGTTGTTGGGTGGTATCAGCAACGACCTGGACAGCCTGGACCTGCGTCCGTGCCACCAAAGCCTGGCGCTGGACGACTACGAGGCGATGTTCAACCGCTTGCCCGAATCCAATCGCCAGGCGGTGTTGGCACGTTGGGGTACGCCACACACCGATCCGATGTTTCGCGATGGGCGCATGATGATCGCCGGCCTGCGCTTTGGCCTGACCTTCGTCGGCATCCAGCCAGCCCGGGGCTACCAGGTGGATGCCAGCGCGGTCTACCACGATCCGGACCTGGTGCCGCCACACGGCTACCTCGCGTTTTACTTCTGGTTGCGCCAGACCTACGGCGCCCATGGCGTGATCCACGTCGGCAAACACGGCAACCTGGAGTGGCTGCCGGGCAAGGGCGTCGGGCTTTCGGAACATTGCTGGCCAGACGCATTGCTGGGGCCGCTGCCGAATATCTACCCGTTTATCGTCAACGACCCGGGCGAGGGCGCCCAGGCCAAGCGCCGCACCCAGGCGGTGATCATCGACCACCTGATGCCGCCGCTCACCCGCGCCGAAACCTATGGCCCGCTGCGTGACCTGGAGCTGTTGGCCGACGAGTATTACGAAGCGCAATTGCTTGACCCACGGCGTGCCCGCGAGCTGCAAAAAGACATCCTCAAGCTGGTGCGGGAAACCCGGATCGACCAGGAGCTGGCGCTGGACGAAAACCTCGACAGCGACGCCGATGCCGCGATCTGGCTGCCGCGCCTGGACACTTACCTGTGTGACTTGAAGGAATCGCAGATTCGCGATGGCCTGCACGTCTTCGGTGAATCGCCTGAAGGCCGCTTGCGCATCGACACCTTACTGGCGTTGTTGCGCATCCCGCGTGGCGACGGGCGCGGGCCGCAATCGAGCCTGCTGCGGGTGCTGGCCAAGGCTTTTGAACTGGTCTTCGACCCGCTGGATTGCGCCCTGGCCGAACCGTGGACCGGGCGCCGCCCGCTGGTGTTGCAGAAGATCGACACGCAATTATGGCGCACCGCCGGTGACACCCGTGAGCGCCTGGAATTGTACGCCGCGCGGCTGATCGAGCAGGCACTGGAAGGCCCGGTGGAACAGCTTGAAGAGCCGGGCTGGGAGGACGTAAAAGCGCTGATCGAGAACCTACGCATCGTCGTCGCACCGCGCCTGGATGCCTGCGGCCCGGCGGAAATGCGTGGCTTGCTGGATGCCCTGGGCGGGCGTTTTGTGCCAGCAGGGCCGAGCGGCGCGCCGAGCCGGGGCCGCCTGGACGTGTTGCCCACCGGTCGCAATTTTTTCTCGGTGGATGTGCGCAACCTGCCCACCACCACCGCCTGGCGCATTGGCTTCCAGTCGGCGAACCTGATTCTTGAGCGCCACCTGCAAGACCACGGCGACCACCTGCGCCAGCTTGGCCTGTCGGTGTGGGGCACCGCCACCATGCGCACCGGCGGCGATGACATCGCCCAGGCCATGGCGCTGATGGGCGTGCGCCCGGTGTGGGCCACGGGCAGCCAGCGGGTGGATGACTTTGAAATCCTGCCGATCAGCCTGCTGGACCGCCCGCGTGTGGACGTGACCTTGCGCGTGTCAGGGTTCTTCCGCGACGCGTTTGCCAACCTGATCCGCCTGTTCGACGCGGCAGTGCAAGCCGTGGCGGCGCTGGACGAACCCGACGACATGAACCCGCTGGCGGCCAAGGTGCGCAGCGAGCGCGAAGCGTTGCGCCTGTCGGGCCTGGACGAAGAAGCGGCGGCGAAGCAGGCCGGCTGGCGGATCTTCGGCGCCAAGCCCGGTGCCTACGGTGCCGGCGTGCAGGGCGCGATTGATGGGCGCTTGTGGCAGAGCCGCGAAGACCTGGCCGAGGTTTACCTGAACTGGGGCGGCTACGCGTATGGCGGCGCCGACGAAGGTACCGCCGCCCGCGAACAGTTTGCCCAGCGTTTGAGCCAGGTGCAGGCGGTGTTGCAGAACCAGGACAACCGCGAGCACGACCTGCTCGACTCCAATGATTACTACCAGTTCCAGGGCGGCATGCTCGCCGCCGTGGAAACCCTGAGCGGCGACAAGGCCGCCAGTTATCATGGCGACCACAGCCAGCCGGACCTGCCGAAGGTGCGCACGCTGAAGGAAGAGTTGAACCGGGTGATTCGTGCCCGGGCGGCCAACCCGAAGTGGATCGAAGGGGTCAAGCGCCACGGCTACAAAGGTGCGTTCGAGATGGCGGCCACCGTGGATAATCTGTTCGCGTTCGACGCCACGACGGCGCTGATCGACGATCATCAATACGCGTTGCTGGCCGATGCCTACTTGCTCGACCCGCACACCCGCGCCTTTGTGCAGCAGCACAACCCGGATGCCCTGCGGGACATGACCGAGCGCATGCTCGAAGCCCAGCAGCGCGGCATGTGGCAGGAGCCCGGGGCGTACCGCGAGGCGTTGGAAAACCTGTTGTTGGATATAGAAGAAGGCAGTTGATGACCGACCTCCCGCATTTCCCGCTGTCTGCCGTTGTCGGCGCCGAGGACCTGAAACTGGCCCTGTGCCTGACCGCCATCGACCCGAAGATCGGCGGTGTGCTGATCGAAGGCCCACGTGGCATGGCCAAGTCTACCCTGGCCCGTGGCCTGGCCGACCTGCTCGCCAGCGGCCAGTTCGTCACGCTGCCGTTGGGCGCCACCGAGGAACGGTTGGTCGGCACCCTTGATCTGGACGCCGCGCTGGGCGAAGGCCGCGCACAGTTCTCCCCCGGTGTGCTGGCCAAGGCTGACGGCGGCGTGCTCTATGTCGATGAAGTCAACTTGCTGCCTGATCACCTGGTAGACCTGCTGCTGGATGTGGCCGCCAGCGGCACCAACCTGATCGAGCGCGACGGCATTTCCCACCGGCATTCGGCGCGCTTTGTGCTGATCGGCACCATGAACCCGGAAGAGGGCGAGTTGCGCCCGCAACTGCTCGACCGGTTTGGCTTCAACGTGGCGTTGAGCGGGCACACCCAGCCGGCCGAGCGCGGGCAGATCATCCGTCGCCGGCTGGACTTCGACAGCGACCCTCAAGGTTTTTGCACGCAATGGGCCGATCAGCAAGCCGCGTTGCGTGAGCGTTGCACCCAGGCGCGGGCGTTGTTGGACAGTATCCCACTGGATGACCAGGCGCTGGCGCAGATTACCGAGCGCTGCTTCGCCGCAGGCGTCGATGGCTTGCGCGCCGACCTGGTCTGGCTGCGCGGCGCCCGTGCCCATGCTGCCTGGCGCGGCGCGGCAGCTATCAGCGAAGAAGATATCGAAGCCGTTGCGGAGTTCGCCCTGCGCCATCGTCGCCAGGCGCAGTCACCGCCTTCGACACCGCCCGATGGCGGTCAATCACCCAAGCCCAACGATTCGCCGGAAGGCCAGGGCCAATGGGGCGACATGCCCGCGCCCGCTTTGCCAATAGGCGCTCGCCGAGAGGTGCCCACCTGGCCAAAAAAGCCCTAGGCATTCGCCCCAAATCTGACGCGGGGGCGGATGCACGGCCCAAGGCGGGTCGGCTGAACAAGGGCAGGCGAGGGCAGGCACGCAGCGCGACCGGAGGTTCGATCAACTGGCCGGGCAGCCTGCTCGGCGGGCGGCCGCAACGCCGTGAAGACCTGCTGTATCAACTGCGTAGCCGTACGCCCCATGAACTATGGCTGGTGATTGTCGATGCGTCTGCCTCCACCCGGCGGCATCAGGCGCTGAGTGATGCCAAGGGGCTGCTGGCCCAGTTGTTTGACGATGCCTACCGGCAGCGGGCGCGTATGGCGTTGCTTACGGTGAGCGGGCAATCGCCAAAGTGGCAGGTGCAGGGATTGAAGGCGGCCAAAGGGCTCAATCACTGGCTTGACGGGCTCGGTGCGGGCGGCGGCACGCCATTGCTCGCGGCGCTGAACGAAGCGGGGCATTGGTTGGCAGCACGGCGCAAGCGTTATCCGGCAGAGCAGCAGCGTGTGCTGGTGGTCACCGATGGGCGGCTGAAGGATGTGGCGGGGTTGCCGCCGCTGGACTGCCCGGGCTTGCTGGTGGATATCGAGCGGGGCGCCATTCGGCTGGGGCGCGCCAAGCAGTTGGCTGGCGGGTTACAGATTGATTATCGGCATATCGATAGTTTGTAGACGGAAAAACTCAATTGGGAAGCACCCTGCTTGTAAAGAGGAACCTTCTGACATTAATCGCTGATAGCTACTCTTTACTCTCTGGTCTCTCGTAGAACCAGAGATTCAAGGAATGACCTCCAGCGTATTACCCAGTTTTTTCTTCGACCACAGCCGCCACAAACTCACCGTTCGCGACGTGAATGCTGTGCTCGACGTTCTTGCCTTCGAGGGCACCGAAGGCCTGAGCGAACTGTTCAGCTACCGTATCGAGTTCACCTGCATCGACGGTGACATCGCCGCTGAAACAATGCTCGGTCAAAACGCCACGTTCAGCTTGTACGGCGTACCGCAAAAACCGCCGATGCGCCGCTACATCCCGCCGGTTACCGGCCCATTGCGCACGCTGCATGGCGTGGTCACCGGCTTCAAGCGCCTGTCGGGCTCTGCTGATGAAGCCCGCTACGAAATCACCCTTGAACCGCACTTTGCCCTGCTGCGTCACGGCCGACAGTTTCGCATCTACCAACACCAGACAGTCCCGCAAATTGTCGAAAGCATCCTGCGCAGCCGCCACGACTTTGAAGGCCAGGACTTTTTCTTCAACCTCGTACGCGAATACCCCAAACGCCAACAGGTCATGCAATACGGCGAAAGCGACCTGGCCTTCATCAGCCGCCTGCTGGCCGATGTGGGCATCTGGTACCGCTTCACCCGCGACGAACGCCTGAATATCGACGTGGTGGAATTCCACGACGACCAACGTCATTACCAGTTCAATGTCGAGCTTGCCTACCGCCCGCCCTCCGGCCTGAGCAGCACCGGCCAAGACGGTGTGTGGAATTTGCAGTCCAGCCATCAAGTGGTGGAGCAGCGCGTCAATATCCGCACCTACCATCACCGCGTGGCCACCGCCCACTTGAACGGCGAGATCGACCAAACCCGTGGCGCCCGCGGCACC
>NZ_JBUZVP010000029.1:0-100241 GCF_055409485.1 Pseudomonas sp. A125 | reverse complement strand
AGCGTGGTTGACGGGGCGCCTAAGATCAAGATCACAAGCAGATCAAGAACACAGCGGCCTACAGGCCGGCTTGAGTGTTAAAAGCAACAGCAAAATCAACGGCCGGCACGGTTCAAATGTAGGAGCTGGCTTGCCTGCGATGCAGACGCCTCGGTGCATCAGATACACCCAGTTGATGCCATCGCCGGCAAGCCAGCTCCTACAGAAAAGCAGCTCTGCTTTCGCTTTGGCTTTTAACACTCAGGTCGGCTTTCCGGCCGGCTGAGTGTTGTAGATCGAAAGCAACGGCAACGGCGAAAGCGGGCACGGTCAATGTAGGAGCTGGCTTGCCTGCGATGGCATCGCCGCGGCGTGTCTGAAAGACCGAGTTGCCTGCATCGCCGGCAAGCCAGCTCCTACAGAAAAGCAGCTCTGCTTTCGCTTTGGCTTTTAACACTCAGGTCGGCTTTCCGGCCGGCTGAGTGCTGTAGATCAAAAGCAACGGCAACGGCGAAAGCGGGCACGGTCAATGTGGGAGCTGGCTTGCCTGCGATGGCATCGCCGCGGCGTGTCTGAAAGACCGAGTTGCCTGCATCGCCGGCAAGCCAGCTCCTACAGCTTTTGCCCTGGCTTTTAACACTCAGGTCGGCTTTCAGGCCGCCGTGCACTTGATCTTGCTTTTGATCTGACTGCCCCATTCAGCCCGAGGCCGAACGCAGGGATTGAGGAGCGGGTAAACCGGCAGGACGCCGGTTTAGCCGCGACGGGCCAGGGACGGGCCAGGGACGGGCCGTCGCGGCGGCCCGCGGAGCAATTCCTTCGTTCGGGCACACCGAGCCTAAGCGAGGTGCCGACAGGCGGGGCAGAGCCCTAATGAGATGGTCAGCCCGGCACGGGCCCCCCGGTAAATCTAGACTTACCGGGGGGCCCACTTTCGCTAAGGAGACCGCTCATGAACAGCTTGGCATTACTTGGTCTTGATATTGGAAAAAGCACCTTTCACCTCGTAGGGCACGACGTACGCGGCCATGAGGTGCTGCGCAAGCAGTTCAATCGAAATCGACTGCTTCAGTTCTTGGCAAAGCTTGAGCCCTGCACGATAGTAATGGAGTCCTGCGGCGGCTCACATTGGCTCGCCAGGAAGCTTATTTCCTTCGGCCACCAGGTGAAACTTATAGCTGCGCAGCATGTGAAACCGTACGTCACCGGCAATAAAAATGACTACATAGATGCCGAGGCAATTTGCGAGGCGGCGTCCCGTCCCAAGGCACGCTATGTTGCGATCAAGACGGTGGAACAGCAGGTGCTCTCGACCCAGCACCGCCTCCGAGAGGCATTGGTGTGTCAAAGAACTCAAACCATCAATCGTATCCACGGATTCTTGCTGGAATTTGGAATTGCGCTACCGGCGACCAAAGCAGCCATGAACCAAATTCATCAAATACTGGATGACCCTGCCGCTGAGTTGCCTCAACAGTTGACGCAGTTTATCGAGCATCTGTTGGAAGACATCAAACGGCTTACGGTAGAGATTAAGTCCATCGACCACAGCATCAAGGAACAGTTGGCAGCTGATGACGCGGGAACACGCCTAATGAGCATCCCCGGCATCGGCCCCATCATCGCTAGCGCGCTGCTGGCCGACGTCGGGGACGCTTCCAATTTTCACTCAGCGCGAGACTTCGCTGCTTCGCTGGGGCTGGTGCCGAGGCAGTACTCAACAGGTGGCCAAACCGTCCTTTTGAACATCAGCAAACGTGGTGATAAATACCTTCGAAAGCTCTTGGTTCAAGGCTCGCGGGCAGTTTTGGTGCGCATAGATAAACGCAACGACGCCTTGGGGGCTTGGTGCCGAGACCTGCTGACGCGAAAGCACCCAAACAAGGTTGCCTGCACCCTGGCCAATAAACTAGCAAGAATCGTATGGGCCGTTTTAGCTCGCGGAGGTAGCTACAACGCGCAGTTGATGACTTGATCGAAACACTACCGGCTTTTGCGACGACAACGATGATGACGATAAACAGCTCAAATCCCGCCTGAGAACCTGGTAAGCAAAACAGCTTTTGAAGCTGAAGCCCTTTTCAAGGACAGACGGGAGCGACTATTCATCAAGGGCCAAGCGGTGAAACTGCCGACTATGAGCCCGGATACATTAGCGCAAGCATGCTTTACCGCTCATCGTCTGTGGTTGCAGGGGGTGGGCTGACCATACATTTGCTTACTTTGGGGCTTTTCCAAAGTGAGTCGCTGTAAAAGCGAAACCATAAACCGCCGTTACCGCAAAAACGGATATGTACTCAGCCAACCATCTCCCGCACCCGATACCACAACATCCCCAACGCCAGCAGCGGCGAGCGCAACACCTTTCCCCCCGGGAAAGTCATGTGCGGCACCTGGCTGAAAATATCCAACCCGCGGCTCTGCCCCGCATGAATCCCCTCAGCCAACAACCGCGCACACCAATGGGTAACGTTCAACCCATGCCCCGAATACCCCTGGGCATAAAACACATTCGGGTATTGCTTCAACCGTCCAACTTGAGGAAAACGATTGGCCGTAATCCCAATCTTCCCACCCCACTGAAACTCAATAGCCGTATCCACCAACTGTGGAAAAACCTTGAGCATCTTCGGCCGCATATACCCCGCAATATCCAACGGATCCCGCCCCGAATAATGACAAGCCCCACCAAACAACAACCGCCGATCCGCCGAAAGCCGGTAATAATCCAACCCCACTTTCTGATCACACAACGCCAGGTTCTGCGGAATCAACTGACTCGCCACCCCAACCGACAACGGCTCGGTAGCAATGATGTAGCTCCCCGCCGGCAACACCTTGCCGCTCAATTTGGGCTCCAGCTCCTCCAGATGCGCATTACACGCAAGCACCAGGCTACCCGCCCGCACGGTGCCGCCAGCGCAACGCACCTGTACCGTCGCACCATGAATCAACTCCAGTACCGGACTGTTTTCGAAAACCCGCACACCAAGTGATTCGGCGAAAGCCGCCTCCCCCAACACCAGGTTCAGCGGGTGCAAATGCCCGGACCCCATGTCCACCAGGCCGCCGGCATACACACCGGAGCCCACCACCTGCGCCATATCCTGCGCCGCCACCAACCGGGTCTCAGGCACATAACCCAAAGCTGCCAGGCTTTCCAACTCCCCCTGAAACGCCAAGAACTGCGCCGGCGTATTCGCCAACTCACAAAACCCCCAGCGCAGGTCACAGTCAATCCCGTACTCGCGAATCCGCTCGCCCACCAGCGCCACCGAATCGATCCCTGCCCGCTGAAGGTAACGCACGCCCTCCTCGCCCACATATCGGGCAAAGCCCGACACATCATGGCCAATGCCACGGATCAACTGCCCACCATTACGCCCACTGGCGCCCCAGCCAATCCGCCGGGCCTCCAGCAGGATCACCGACAGCCCACGCTGGGCCAGTTCGATGGCAGTGTTGACGCCGGTGAACCCACCGCCGACCACACACACATCGGCCGTCAGGTCCGCCCCAAGCAGCGGGCGCTCGGGCATGGCGTTGGCTGAAGCCAGGTAATACGAACGGGCGTGGTCGGACGCGGAAGGGTTCATTTGTTGGTCTTCACTTTGCTCCAGGACCGCGTCATCAAGCGCATGACGGCCGGCGTAGGGGTGGTCGAAATGTAGAGTTTGTCGAGCACTTCCTGGGACGGGTAGATCTCAGGGTTGTTCACCAGCTCCGGCGCCATGAAGGCCTTGGCCGCCGGGTTAGGGTTGGCGTAGCCGACGCTGGCGCTGACCTTGGCGATCACCTCTGGGTCCAGCAGGTAGTTGATAAAGGCGTGGGCGGCTTTCGGGTTGGCGGCATCTGCCGGGATGGCGAGCAGGTCGAACCACAGGTTGCTGCCTTCCTTGGGAATCGAGTAGGCGATGTTCACGCCGTTCTTGGCTTCCTTGGCGCGGTTGGCCGCCTGGAACACGTCGCCGGAATAACCGAAGGCTACGCAGATGTCGCCGTTGGCCAGGTCCGAGATGTACTTGGAGGAATGGAAATAGGTGATGTACGGCCGCAGGGTCAGCAGCTTGGCTTCGGCCTGTTTGTAGTCTTCGGGATTCTCGCTGCGTGGGTCCTTGCCCATGTAGTTGAGGATCGCCGGGAACAGTTCATCCGCCGAGTCGAGGAACGCTACGCCGCACTCGTGCAGCTTCTTGATGTTTTCGGGTTCAAACAGCACGGCCCACGAATCGATATGGTCGATGCCCAGCACTTGCTTGACCTTGTCCACGTTGTAGCCAATGCCATTGGTGCCCCACAGGTACGGCACCGAGTGCTCGTTGCCCGGGTCATTCTTCTCCAGCAACTTGAGCAGCTTGGGGTCGAGGTTCTTGTAGTTGGGCAGTTGCGAGCGGTCCAGTTTGAGGAACGCGCCGGCTTTTACCTGGCGCGCCAGGAAATGGTTGGACGGCACCACCACGTCGTAGCCCGTGCGGCCAGCGAGCAGTTTGCCTTCCAGGGTTTCGTTGGAGTCGAATACGTCATAGATCACCTTGATACCGGTCTTGGCCTGGAAGTCGGCCAAGGTGGTCTCGCCGATGTAGTCAGTCCAGTTGTACACGCTGACCGTCTGCGCGGCGTGGCCCGCGCTGCTGAATAACGCCGCCAAGGCCAGCGGGAGAAGCTTTTTCACCAGACGCATATCGACACCCCTTTGCTTGATTGATTTTTATGTATTCACCCAGCCATTGCGTAGCAGCTGTCGAGCCCCGGCGAGGCTGCGTAGCGTTGTATCAGACACAATTGCGGTGGGCCCGACGCAGCCTCGCTAAGGCTCGACAGCTGCTACGGGCAGGGTTGGACGTGTCGTCAGACACTCAGCAGCAGGAACTCACGCTCCCAGGAGCTGATCACCCGCTTGAAATTCTCGTGTTCGGCGCGCTTGACCGCGACGTAGCCGCGCACAAACTTGTCCCCCAAATACTGTTTGACGGTGTCGCACTCTTCCATGCGTGCCAGGGCGTCTTCGATGGTGATTGGCAGGCGCAGATTGCGGCGCTCGTAGGCACGGCCTTCTACCGGCGCGCTGGGCTCGACCTTTTCGATCATGCCGAGGTAACCACACAGCAGGCTCGCGGCGATGGCCAGGTACGGGTTGGCATCGGCGCCCGGCAGGCGGTTTTCGACACGCATGGCGTCGGGGCTGGAGCTCGGTACGCGCAGGCCGACGGTGCGGTTTTCTTCGCCCCACTCGACGTTGACCGGTGCCGAGGTGTCCGGCAGGAAGCGGCGAAACGAGTTCACGTTGGGCGCAAACATCGGCAGCAGCTTGGGGATGTACTTCTGCAAACCACCAATGTGGTTGAGGAACAACTGGCTTTTGTTGCCGTGCTCATCCACAAACACCTGCTTGCCGGTGGCGATCTCCACCACGCTCTGGTGCAGGTGCATGGCGCTGCCGGGCTCGTCGGCCACGGGTTTGGCCATGAAGGTCGCGGCCACGTTGTGCTTGAGCGCGGCCTCACGCAAGGTGCGTTTGAACACGGTGATCTGGTCTGCGAGGTCGAGGGCATCGCCGTGGCGGAAGTTGATTTCCATCTGCGCCGGGCCGTCTTCATGGATCAGTGTGTCGAGGTCCAGGCCTTGGGCTTCGCACCAGTCGTAGACGTCTTCGAACAGTGGGTCGAATTCGTTGGCGGCATCGATGGAGAACGATTGGCGGCCACTTTCGGCACGCCCGGAACGGCCCAGCGGGGTCTTCAGCGGCAGGTCCGGGTCTTCGCAGCGCTGGGTCAGGTAGAACTCCATTTCCGGCGCGACAATCGGCTGCCAGCCTTGGTCGGTATACAGTTGCAGGACCTTTTTCAGCACGTTGCGCGGCGACAATTCGATGGGGTTGCCCTGCTTGTCGAAGGTGTCGTGGATCACGATCGCGGTGGGCTCGATGGCCCATGGTATGACGTAGGTGGCGTTGGCCACCGGGCGGCAGATCATGTCGATGTCGGCCGGGTCCAGCAGGTCGTAGTAGATATCGTCGTCGACAAAGTCCCCGGTTACCGTTTGCAGCAACACACTTTCCGGCAGGCGCATGCCTCGCTCATGCAGGAACTTGTTGGTGGGCGAAATCTTGCCGCGTGCGATGCCAGTCAAATCACTGATCACGCATTCGACTTCGGTAATCTTGTGTTCTTTCAGCCAGGCGGACAGCTGATCGAAGGGGGCGTTCATAAGGACCTCGTCATGGGTTGGATGATGCGCCGGCGGGCTTCCCTCGCGGCGCATTGAGGTCTATCTTGGGCCAGCCGTCCAACGGCATCTATCCACTTTGCGCCAACCACAACGCACCAATAGAGTGCGCCCAGGTTACCCATGACACAGGCAACAGCTTTGCGCGTACAGGCCTTCACCACCGGTGATGTGGCCGCTCAATGCAGTGCGACACCCGGTTGGGTGCAGCAGTACCAGCAGATGTCCCCGGGGCATTTTGCCGGGCAGATTCGCTACCTCGACCTGCAAGGCGTGGAGGTATACGAAGAGCAGATGAACACCCGGGTGGAGCAAAATTTCAACGCGCCGCCGGGCTCGCTGGCGTTCTGTTTTGATGGCAGCGACAACGCGCTGTATGTGCTCAATGGCGAGAGCCGCAACACTTGGATCACCCCGGAAAACTACCGCGAAGTGGCGGTGGTGTTCGGTCCGCAGTTCGTGCAGCGCCATGGGCTGGATGTAGCGAACCTGGAGGGGTTGTTCATGGCCCCGCTCAACTCCCTGCAAAACGCGTTGTTCAGCCGCTGGCTCAGCGGCACGCTGACACGGCTGTCGGCGACGTTCGACCCGCCGAGTCGTGATGCCCTCACCCAGCAGCTGCTGGACGATTGCCTGTTCATCCTCGACAACGCGTGCGTGTGCCTGGACCAGGGTTCATGGCAACGGCGTACCGAGGCGCGAATCATCATGGCGCGCATTGGCGAATGGGCAGCGGATAGGCCGGATGAAACCGTCAACCTGCTGGAACTGGCGCGCATTGCCGGGGTGCCGTTGCGCCAGTTGCAGCATGGGTTCAAGACGTATACCGGAATGAGCCCGGCGCAGTGGTTGAGGCTGCGCCGGTTGAACAGTGCACGGCGCGAGTTGTTGAATCCGCCGTCAGTGGAAACCACCGTGGCCGAGGTGGCGATGAACTGGTCGTTCTGGCATCTGGGACGGTTTTCCAACAGTTATCGGGCGTTGTTTCAGGAGTTGCCGAGCGAGACCCTCAAACGCCACAAATAAATGTAGGCACCCGCCCCCACATTTTGACCGCGTGATTCAGCCATTTCAGCGGTACCGAATCCGGCCCCGCCAGGTACGACACCCGCGGCGTCTCAAAGCGAACCATTCTCGAAAACTTGTAAAACGCCGCCGTTATGCCTAGCTTATGCGCCCTCTGCTCTGCGCTCTCAGGCCTTCCCCCATGGTTTTGCGTCTTCGCCCCGCTGTTCGTTCACATTTCGCCCTTGGCTTGTTACTCAGCGCAGGTATTGGTAGCAGCCAGGCGGCTGACATTGAATTGCCGCAGGTGAAGGTCCAGGGCCAGGATGAGTCCGGCTATAACAGCGATACCGCCTCGGTGGGCGGGTTCAATGAGGCGCCGTTGCTTGATACACCGGCCTCGATCGCGGTGTTCAACGAGTCGCTGATCAAGGACCAACAGGCTCGCTTGCTCAGCGAGGTGCTGCGCAATGACGCCTCGGTGGGCGACAGCTACGCGCCTGTCGGCTACTACGAAAACTTCGTGGTACGCGGCTTCTCGCTGAATGCCGCCAGCAGCTACAAGATCAACGGCCGCACCATCACCGGCGAGCAGAACGTAGCCCTGGAAAACAAGCAACGCGTGGAGTTGCTCAAGGGCTTGTCGGGTATGCAAAGCGGGATTTCCGAACCCAGCGGCGTGATCAATTACGTGACCAAGCGCCCGGAGGATGTGCGCTCGGTGACGGTGTCCACCGATGATCGCGGCAGCGGTTACCTGGCTACCGATGTAGGCGGTTGGTTTGGCAGCGAGCAACAGTTCGGCCTGCGCGCCAACGTGGCCCATGAAGACCTCAATTCCTATGTCGAACATGCCAATGGCCACCGGGATTTCCTGTCCCTGGCGTTCGACTGGAACATCAGCCCCGATGCGGTTTTACAGTTGGATGCCGAGTATCAGAACAAGCAGCAGCGCTCGGTGCCGGGTTATCAGTTGCTGGGCGGGACCGAGGTGCCGCACAACGCGTCGCCGAAAAAATTGTTGGGGCACCAGAGCGGCGCGAACCAGGTGGGCATTGATTCGCTGAACCTCAATGGCAAGTTTGAATACCGCTTCAGTGACCAGTGGAAAGGCAGCGTGAGCGCAGCGCGCAGCAAGGTGGTGATTGATGATTACAGTTCGTTTGCGTGGGGTGGCGACACTGCCGGCAACGGTAATTACTTCAGCCCGGAAGGCGACTACGGCATCTACGACTTCCGCAGCCCGGATGACACCCGCCGCGATGATGAAATCCAGGCCGCGATGACCGGGTTATTCAACACCGGTGGGCTGGGGCATGAGCTGACCTTTGGCACCAGCGCGTTCCGCCGAATCGTGGACAACCGTGAGCCAATCAATGAATGGGTCGGCACGGGCAACATCAACCAGGAACCGGAAAATTTCCCACGCTACGAGGGCGAACTCAATCCCAGCCACCGTCGCCTGGATAGCCGCCAATACGGCCTGTTCCTGACTGACACCCTAAGCTTCAACGAACAATGGCAGGCCGTGCTGGGTGGCCGTGAAGTACGCCTGGACGAGCGCGCCTACGATACCAACGGCGATGAAGCGCGCCATACCCAGCAATACGTGTTCCTGCCCCAGGCTGCGCTGATCTACAAGCCGATCGAAAACCTGTCGCTGTACACCAGCTACAGCAAAGGCCTGTCCTTGGGCGGCACGGCCCCGTGGTATGCCCTTAACAACCTTGACACCCTCGCCCCCACTGTCTCCCGCCAGATCGAAGCCGGCGTCAAATACGACTGGCACCGCATCAGCTTCGCCGCCGCGATCTTCCAGACGCGCCAAGCCTATCAATACGCCAAGCCGGATGACGGCGGTGACTACACCTACGTACAACAAGGCGACCAGAAAAACACCGGCCTGGAACTGTCTGCCAATGGCTGGGCCACCCAGCGCTTGCAGATTGCTACCAGCGTCGCGGCGATTCGCGCACGGGTGACGGGCAGCGGCACTCCGGACTACGAAGGCCATCAGGCGATCAACGTGCCGAAGCTTCGCGCGAGTGTGTATGCCGACTATGCCCTGCCCTGGGTCGATGGCCTGGCGTTGCTGGGCGGCGTGCAATACAGCGCCAGCAAGTACGCCAATCGCACGGGGGACGTGGAGGTGGGCGACTACGCGATCGTCAATGTCGGCAGCCGCTACACCACCAGGCTCGATGGCTATGAAACGGTGTTGCGCCTGAGCGTCGACAACCTGTTCGACAAGCGTTACTGGCGCGACACCGGCGAATACCTGGGCGATGACTACCTGTTCCAGGGCGCACCGTTGACCGCACGCTTGAGTGCAACGGTTAACTTCTAGAGCGCCTGGGGGCTGCTGCGCAGCGGGAGCAAGCCTCCCGCCCCACCGGCTCTGCGTTGTTACTTAGGCATCTTGCGAAAGCCCACTGCCAAACGGTTCCAACTGTTAATGGTGGCAATCGCCACGCTCAGGTCGACTTGCTCCTGGGCGCTGAAATGCGCGGCCAGTTCGGTGAAATCTTCATCCGGCGCGTGCGTCTGGCTGACCAGTGTCAGGCTTTCAGCCCAGGCCAGCGCAGCGCGCTCACGCGGGGTGAAGAACGGCGTTTCACGCCAGGCCGACACGGTGTACAGGCGGCGCTCGGTCTCGCCACCCTTGCGGGCGTCGGCGGTGTGCATGTCGAGGCAGAAGGCGCAGCCGTTGATCTGCGATACGCGCAGGCGCACCAGTTCCAGCAGGGGCAGTTCGATGGACAGTTTGCCGACGGCGGCCTCCAGGGCGAGCATGGCTTTCATGGCGTCCGGGGAGGCGGTGTAGAAGTCGGTACGGGTTTGCATGGTAGTACTCCAGAACAGTGGGGATTGGTGTCTAGAGTAGTGAGCAGTTGGCGTGGGGCAAATAGCCAATCCGGGGGAAGATCAGGTAGCCAATCTCAGTGCCCGGCCTGTTCCTCGACGCGGCGCTTGTGGGACTCGGCATACGCGGCCTCGCGTGCCAGCAGCAGCGGGTCATCGGACGGTTCGATCCCGGCGGGCAGTTCCAGGGGATTAAAGTCGATGTCACGGCAGGCACCGTCGATCTGCGGTTGTTGCCGGTCGATCACCAACACGCCCGCGTCGATCTGCCGTCGCTGTTCTTCGGGCCAACGCAGGGTGGCGTCGGTGGTGGAATCCCCGGGCCCGGCCAGGGTGATCATGAGGTGCCAGCGCGCTGGCGACCGCGCCACTCGGTTGGCAAAGCCGAACGCGAGAAAGTCCGGGTCACTGGCCTCTTGCGCAGTCATTGATGTGTAAGGCGTCTGCGGCACCATGCTCCAGCGCACAAACCGCACCTGGCCCTGGGCATCGGTCATGCGAAACGCATTCACGCTATAGAACGCGGTGTTGTCGAACCCGGATGATGCTGGATGGTCTGCCAGCCAGGCTTCGAATGGTTGAATCTCGGGATGCGCCTTTTTGAACGCGTGCATTTTCTGCGGGTCGGGGCCGCTGGCGCCGTACTCCGGCATCGAGGCCCGCAGTTGTTCATAGAGACCCTCGGGCGTGTTGACCGGGAACACTGGCACCGAATTCATCGCGGTGTACCAGGTTTGGCCATCGGTGCCGGTGAGGCTCAAGGCCATGCTGCGGATCATGCCGTGGGCATCGGCCTGGGCCGGGTCGCCACCGGCCGCCGACAACCGGCCGATTACCGGCACGCTGCCGCGCTGTAACACCACGGCGCTGGAGATTTCTACAGCACTACCACTGCTTTCAAACCTGCCCGTGATGCACAGGCCCTTGGCGTGGTTGCGCCGAAATCCTGGATGAGCCCCACCGGAGGCCGCTTCCATCTCATCAACGATTTGTGCCGCAGTAGGGGACGGGGAAAGTGCCCAGGCCAGCCAACCCGCGTGATAACCCCAGGTACCGAGGGCAAGGGTGACAGCTGCAAGGAGGAAAATCAGACGATGGGGCTTTTTCATCAAACTACCTGGAATCGCAGCATTGGGATCCAATGCCCGATCCCGGTACTGTCATTTCTGGATATCAGCGACCCACAATGGTGCGCGGGAAACAGCGAACAATTGTCCGGCCGTACGGTCCGCGACAAGCCGGGCAACGGCCTTGAGGTCCACGCCTTCGGGCTCGCCGATCAGCGCGTAGCCCAGCTCAGACTGGCGCCAGGTAACAACGTTCATTTGTGCCACGCTTTGTTGGGCCAGGGACTGGTCCGGCTTGGGCTCTTTCATTACGCACAAGGCTACCGGCGCACCGTTTTCGGGCAAGTAGACCAGCTGGATCAGCGCCTTATTGTTAAAGCGCAAACGCTGCACGCGCTTGAAGGTCAGCCCGGCGGAACTCAGGTCCGGCACGCGCAGGGCCAGGCCATCGACCTCGCGAATATCGGCCAGGGTCTTGGTCACCACATCGGTAGGCTGCGCGCCGTAATCCACGGTTTCACGGGTGTACAAATGCTGATAAGCAGCGGCCTGCTGCACCCAGGGCAAAGTCTGGGCAACGGCAGGCGCAGCGGCGTCAAACCCGGGTTTGAGCACGCCGTTGAGTACGCCAACTTGCAGCACCAACGCATAACAGGCGGCGCCGGCGGCGAAGGTCAGGGCTGTCCATGCAAATTTAGGTCGGTACTGGCCGAACAAGCGGGCAAAAACGCTGTCTTTTCTAACAGTCGAGGGTGCAGATACCGGCGCCGCATGCTGGGCAGCCGAATGCTGTGCCGCCAATGCTGCAATATTGAGCTTGAGGCTCTCGGGTACCGGCGGCAACTTTTGCCGGGCAAACGCTTCCTCATACGGCAGGCAGGAAGCCATCAACTGGGAGACGCGCTGGGCCAAATCCGGCGAAGCGTCCATAAGCCGCTCAAGCTCCTGGTTCTGTTGCGGCGACAGTTCGCCGTCAACATAGGCCATGAGCAGGGCATCGTCCGCTACCATTGGGTCATTACTCCATTTATTCATCATGACTACGTTACGTGATCTCGGCCTTGTGGGCCAATGCGGCTGGTCAACGGGTAGCTGAGAGCCATCATATTGATATCAGTGAGCATGCTGCAACAGGTAGAAACACTAAAAGACAAACCGAAAATACTTTAAAACAGGAGCAAATACTCTAAGACAACACCTGTGAATCGAAAATATTCCCTCGGCCGTTTAAATATTATATGTTTCATATTGCGTCTGTATCTTTCCAGTGACAATGGCACAATAATTAGTTGGCCCGCTTTGTGCAATCGCACCAAATATCGCTACTCTGCACGCGCTTTCCCAGGATCCTCGGCAACGCAATGGACGCCCAGACATTGGCATCCGCTACGGCATGACCTCGTAGCCTGACCGCTCCATTTTAGGCATCCAGAAATAATAAGAGGAAATATGTCGATCACCGGTGCAGATTTACCCGCACTGCTGCCAGAACTGCTGCCGCGCCTCTGGGCGTTTGCGTTGCGGATTTCGGGCGACAAGCACGATGCCGAGGATCTGGTCCAGCTTGCCTGTGTGCGTGCACTGGAACGGTCCCACCAATTGCAGCCGGACACGTCAGTGTTGAGCTGGATGTTTTCTATCGTCCATTCCACCTGGATCAACGAACTGCGCTCACGCAAGGTGCGCAGCCGTTCGCGCATGGACTGGAACGACGAGTTTCTCGAAACCGTCAGTGATCCCGAGGCGCCCAACCCCGAGTCCGACCTGATGCACCGGCAGATACTCGACGCCGTGCACAAGCTGCCCGAAGGCCAGCGTGAAGTGATGTTGCTGGTGGGCGTGGAGCGCTTCAGCTACAAGGAAGCCGCCGAAATGCTCGAATTGCCGATCGGCACAATCATGAGCCGGTTGTCGCGGGCCCGTCAGGCGATCGGCGCGCTTTTTGATTCGCCGAAAAGCAAACCTTTGCGCGCTCGCTCAGACGCGTAGTCAGCACCTCTATGGCGTCCTGAAGGGGACCACCCCAGGGATCACGCCAGCCCTCCTCCCTCCCCTCGAAATGCACTGGGGCTCAGGCCGGTCCAGCGCTTGAATGCCCGCCGAAAACTGCGCACATCGCTGTAGCCGACCTCCTCGGTAATACGCTCGATGGACAAGCCCGGGTTGCTCAACAAGCCCATGGTTCGCGCCCGCCGCACCTGTTCCAGCAAGCCTTCAAACGTCAGCCCGTGCTCGGTCAGGCGCCGACGCAAGGTGCGCCCGCTCATGTTCAAGTCACTGGCAACCTTTTCCAGTTGGCTGCCCTGTAAATCCCGGGAAATAGCCCGCTCCACGGCCTGGATCAAATCCATTTTCTGATGCAACTGGGCGCTTTCCAGTTCCAGCAACTCCAGCGCCTGGCGCAGCGCCAGGGCGTGATGGTTGGGCAGGCGCACGTCCAGCCAGTGGCTGGCCAGGACCATGCGGTTATGCAGGCAGCCAAAGCGCACATCCACGCCAAACAGCCGGTGATACTCGGCCACATAGGGCGGCGCGGCGTGGATAAATTCCACCCGCAACGGCATGAACCCCTCGCCCACCAAGGCCCGGCCATACACCATCAGGCTGGCGAAGAATTCTTCGGCGGCAAACACCTGTACTTCGGCGTAGGGCAGCAGGCATTCGATATCGACGAAAACTTCCTGGGCGCCTTCATGGGTGCGCGAGGTGGCGATGCCGCCGGAGGTGTGCTGATGGCGCTCGCCAATGGCAAACGCATCGCGCAGGGTCTTGCACAGTGAAATCACATGCCCGAGCAGGCCCAGGGTGCCGAGTACATTCTGATGGCCCACCCACAGGCCCAGCCCCTGGTCGGGCAACACCTTGAGTGCACGCTGGATCATCGCAACCGCCTGGCGATAGGAAATCCGCTGGGCCGGGTCGTCCAGGTCGGCCAGGGTAAACCCCAGGCCACGGCACAGGTGCTCGGCACTCGCGCCCTTTTGCGCGACCACGTGTCCGAGGGTTTGCAGCAGAAATGGCGAGACCAGGGCCAGGTCATAGTGCGGATCAACGGCTTTCCTTTGCATGGATCTTCGATTCCCGACTGAGTGCTTCAGTTCTTGTTTTGGAAACATCCTGACAATCATAGGCGCTTGCAAGAGGCGCCGCACTCTGGATGAAAGCTGTCCGCCAAAGTCCCCCTATGTGGCCGCCAATACCCTGCCCTGCCGGGCGCCGAGGGCTTATTTCTATAGGCAGCGTGTTTCTAACAATAATAATGAGCCCAGACATGAACCCGACCCGTGCGTTTCATCCCGTGCAACTCGCCCTGTTAACCCTCATAAGCCTGCCGGCCCTGGCCACCGAAGGCGGCGTGGACAATATCGGCCCCGGCACCGACGGCTTCTACATCCTGCCGCTGGACGTCAACAACCTGCCCGACCACATGTTCGCCTTCAACCTCTATTACAACCATTACGAAGCCACCAGGCTCGACATCAGCTCACTGGGCGGCAAGGTATCGGATGTGAAGATCAAGTCGGACGCGATCATCCCGCGCCTGGATTACCTCAGCCCGCTGCGGGTCTTCGGCGGGCGCTTGGGGGCCTACATCGCCCAGCCGTACCTGAAGCAGCAGGTGTCGCTGTTCGGCATGTCCGACACCCGGGAAAGCATGGGCGACACCACCGTGGCGCCGATCATTCTCTGGGACCTGGGCAAGAACCTCACCGTGGGCACCGCCCTGGAAATCACCCTGCCCACCGGCGAATACGACGCCACGCGCCTGGCCAATACCAGCAACAACTTCTACACCTACAAGCCGCTGGTGTCGGCCACCTGGATGCCCAACGAGCGCACCGAGCTGTCGATCAAGACCACCTACAGTTTCAACAAGGAAAACCCCGACACTCATTACCGTTCGGGGCAGATTTTCCACTTCGATTATTCGGCCAGTTATAAAGTGACCGACAACCTCAGCCTTGGGGTCAACGGTTACTACCTCAAGCAAACCACCGACGATAAGCAGTACGGGCATACCGTGGTGAACATCTACGGCGAAGACGTGGATGACGGGGTCAAGGGCCAGGTGTTTGCGATTGGGCCGGCGGTGTATTTCACCTTCCTCAAGTACGCCAGTGCCGAGGTGCGCTGGGCCAAGGAGTTTGATGTGCAGAACCGGCCGGAGGGCGACATGCTGTGGGCGAAGGTGACGATACCGTTTGCCTTGTAAACCCGGTTGAACATGTGGGAGCTGGCTTGCCTGCGATAGCATCACCTCGGTATCACTGAAAAACCGAGTTGCCTGCATCGCAGGCAAGCCAGCTCCCACATTTCTGGTCGGTTTTCTTCAGGTGTAGACCGGCCAGGTATCGACGATTTTCCCGCCCCGCACCGCCAGCAAATCCCCGAACTGCAGCAGCACAAACTCACTCTGGGTCGGACGCAAAAACACCTGGTCTTCGATGCTCAACCCCACCTTGGGCGAACCGTTGACCATCTCCTGATTGGAGCTGCGCCCGTACAGGTCATTACTCTGCAAGCCTGCGGGCGATTCAAATTCAGCCATCCAGTTACCGCCATAAATAAAGAACGTGCCGCGCTGATTCGCATCCCACCACGAGAACAAACGTGACTTGCCATCCAGCGCCGGGATATCCACCGGACCAGTGCTTTTCAACACAGGCGTGGCGATATAGGCCGCTGGCACATGCTCACTTAAAGACGGCAAGTCATAGTGGGTAGGCTTGAGCAACGCGGTGCCCACCGACACCTCGCTGCTGAGTTTTTCCTGCTCATGGATGCGGTAACTCGGGCTCCCCGCCGTGTTCAACGTCAGCCCGTCGCGCCATAGCGGCGCAAAGTGCTGGCGGGTGTAATCCACATAACCGCTGTAGCGCTGCATGACCTTGTCGAACAAATCCTGCGGCGAACCCAGAATCCCTGGCACCCCCATGCCCACAAACGGGTCGTAACCCATGAACCCGGCAAATTCCAACTGCTGCGGGTGCGCGCTGATCAGCGTCAGCATCTGCCCCAGCACCGCGTTGTCACTGATGCCGCCGCGATGCAGGCCCACATCCAGTTCAATATTCACCCGCAGCCTGGTGCCCAACCCTTGGGCCAGCGCCAGGTATTGCTGCAGGCGCTCGGGCGTGTCCAGCAGCCATTGCAGCTGCCGGGACGGGTCGAACGGGCCTTTGTGGGTTTGATAAAACAGCTCGGCCGAACGCACCGGCAACGGCTTGCCCAGCAGGATATCGGCGTCGGGAAACACCTGGGCGTCATGATTCAGAAACGGCTGGTGAAACGACATCAACCGCTGGGTGCCCGCGCGCTTGGCGATGTAGGCCAGCAGCCCCGGCGACGGCAGGGATTTCTCCACCAACCGCAGGTGTTTTCCGCCACGCTGCACCGACTGCATCACCACGTCGATGTTGTGGTCCAGGCGGTCCAGGTCGATCAGCATCACCGGGCGCATCGGCCCGTGTTCCTTGAGTTCCTGGTTGAGTGTGCGGAAATATTCGCTGTAAGGACTGCCCCGGTCGCCCGGCCTCAGCAAGATCGCACCACCCACCAGCAGCACGCCGGTGCCGAGCATGAAATGTCTGCGGTTCATCAGGCCACTCCCAAAATTGACGACAGGTGCGCATTGAGGAATTTGCCGCTGGGGTCCAGCTCGCGACGTATCCGGGTAAATTCCTCCCAGCGCGGATACAGCGGCTGCAAGGTGCGCGCATTGAGGGTGTGCAACTTGCCCCAGTGCGGGCGGCCGGCGTATTTCCAGAAGATCGGCTCCACGGCGGCGAAGAAGTTGTGGTGATCCATGGTGTAGTGCTGGTGCACGGAGATCGAACAGCTGTCGCGGCCCTCGAACATGCTCAACGGGATGTCATCGGCCTTGACGTAGCGGTACTCGATGGGAAACCAGGTACGCAGGTCCTTGTCGTTGATCAACTTGAGAATTTCCCGCAGGCAGGCCGGGCCGTGTTCGGCGGGCACCGAGTATTCCATCTCGTTGAAGCGCACGTTGCGCACGTTGGCGTATACCTGGAACGACTCGGCGACGCGGTCATCGAAACTGGCGAAAAAGCGCAGGCTGTTGAGCAAGGTGCGGCGTGCGTCGGGGAAATCGCTGCCGTATTTGTCGAGCTTTTCGATGATCGATACAAACTCATTGCCGCCCGCCTCGGCCGGGTCGACGGGCGGCGTTTGGGGGTCGGTGGTTTCATTCAGGGCGATCGACAGCGCGTAGTCGGAATGGGTCACCACGAGCATTTCCCAATGCTGGTTGTCCCGGGTGTTTTTCGCCACGTCTTCCAGCAGCTCTTCGGTCTTGGCGATCCACTGGCGCTCCCGCAGGCGGTACGGTGCGCGGTTTTGCAGGCGGATCTGGGTGGCCACGCCGAGGGCCCCGAGGGACACCCGGGCGGCGCTGAACACTTCGGGATGGCGGTTCGCGTCGCAGTCCAAAACCTCACCCTGGGCCGTCACCAGTTGCAGGCCGGTGACGCAACCGGAATACGAGGTGAAACCCACACCGGTGCCGTGGGTCGAGGTGGAAACCGCACCGGCCAGGGTCTGGTAGTCGATATCCGCCATGTTCGGCAGCGCCTGGCCGACGTCTTTCAATGCCTGGTCCATGCGCGACATCGGCGTGCCGGCGGCGAAGGTCGCCTGCAAGGCCTGCGGGTCATGCGCCAGCAGGCCATTGAAATAACTCAGGGACAGCAGCGTGCCATCGGTGGGCACCAGGGCACTGAAGGAATGGCCCGAGCCTACCGGGCGCACCTTGCCCGGTGCCTGGCCGATGACCTGCACCAGTTCATCAAGATTTTTCGGCGCCAGCCGGGCCAGGGGCAAACAGCTCTGCGCCCCCGACCAGTTGCGCCACGGAATCAGCCGCGGTGCCCGGGCCAACTGGGCCAGCACCGGGTTACTGGTCAATGCCATGAATGCGCCGGTTACCGCGCCGCGTTGCAATAATTCTCGCCGTGAAAGCGCCATTGCCTACCCCGTTATTTTTATTGGATGTGTTGGCCCGACATAAAGCTGATCAGCCCCAGGAATTGCTCTTCGGAGCACTGCACGCACAGGCCCATCGGCGGCATACCGCTGTAGCCGTTGATGGTGTGGTCCAGCAGGGTGTCCGGGCCCTGGGCGATGCGCGGGCTCCAGGCCGGGCCGTCACCCGTCAGCGGCGCGCCCGAAGCCGGGTTGGCGTGGCACAGCTTGCAACTGGTGTCGTAGACCTGGGCCAGGGCCGCGTCACCGGGCATGGCATTGGCCGCCGTGGCGCGTTCGGGTGGATGTTTTGGTTTGTCGTTACAGGCTGTCAGCAGGCAGGTCACGGCCAGCAGCAGACACATACGACGGGGGTTGATTGCCCGCATAGCCACCCTCTCTCTTATTGTGTGAAAGCGTGACTCACACTAAGCCAGCCAGGGCGCGGCGTTGAGGGTATTGGGGGCCAGAAAGGGGGGCTTGGGCGGACAGCTGATTGAGCAACCGCGTGGCTCAATGTGGGCGCGAGCAGGCCCGCTCCACATTTAGAATCGAGGGGGTCTTAGAAAGCTATACCCACCTTGAACCCCATCTTCGTCACGCTTGCGCTTGGGGCGGCCATCGATGGTGCCCGGTGCCGCAACCAGGGCCAGGACCGAGGAGTTCCTGAGGATTTTTTCCGAATAGTCTGGACATCGTTTTACGTCTCCTTGGTAGGAGGCAAATTATTCAGGAAACGCTTCGAACCCGCATTTTGGCGGACGGTTGGAATTAATTTGCAGCCTTTTTACCTGAAACGCTTCAGCGAAGGCTCTATATCAACCCTCTTGAATGGGAGCCAACAAACCACCGAGAACCGGCCGCAACTGTGGATGCTCGGGCAGGCGAATGCCAAAGCTGGCTTGCAGCAGGGTCAGCAGCTCATCCACGTTATCGATTACGCGCTTTTCGCTGGCCCGGTCCAGGTAGTGAATCGCGTACTGGCCATTGTTCAGCGTGCGGCGAAAACCCGGGCCGATCAACGCGACCTTCAACTGCCCCAGGAACGGCGAATCGGGATGGGTGGAGACGTACCAATTGCCGATTTCGTAGTCGATGCGCGACTGCACCTGCAGGTCGAACACATACAGGCCACGCCACTCACCGGCGACCTGCGCCCATAAGGTGTAGTTGCCTTCGTTCAGGCTCAGTCGATAGGGTTCATGGGCCGTGGCCTGGGTGGCATCGGTGTCCAGTTGCAACGGGCTGCTAGGCACCATGCCACCAAAGCCGACATCGCTGATGTAGCGCACACCGTCCAGGGTCACCAGGCTCAGGCGATGGGTGCGCGCCGTGAGTGCATCGGGCGGCCCGCCCATCACCACGCGCCCGGTGATGCCTCGCGCGTCGAAGCCCAGCTCCTGCAGCAAAGCCAGGAACATCTGGTTCAGCTCGTAGCAATAACCGCCACGCCCGTCGAACAGGACTTTGTGCTCGATGCTCGGCAAATCGATCGGTACGGGTGCGTGCAGCAAGGTCGACAGGCTTTCAAACGCGAAGGTACAGACGTGGCGCAACTGCAAATCCTGCAGGGTTTGCAGGGTGGGCGGTGGCGGCGTGTCGTAGCCCAGACGTTGCAGATACAAGTGGCTGTGGGTCAGCTCAGGCATGACGCGATCCTTGAGTCGGTGCGAAAAGACCACTAATACCCTGTAGGTCGTTGTTTGCCAATTGGGATATGACTCAAATGCAAGCCCTGGGAGGCGCAAACTTTCTGAACCTTTCTGAACTGATTTATATCAATTCAGTACAAGACAGGGAGCCATGATGAGTACCGCAATGATCTACACCATCCACTACTTGCTACACGGCGAAGCGAAAACCTTTGTGGTGCGCGCCGAAGTCATGAACAACGCCGAAGCCTGGCATTGGGCAGCGGTTGACGCCGATGTTGCCCACGTGGGCCGCATTGGTCGCCCGGGCCATGAACGGGTGAAAAAAACCACGCGGCCCTGGGCCGAGAAATTTGGCATTACCGAGGTAACCTGGACGGCTCCGAAGCACTTGGGCTGAATGAAAACGGCCCCTCCCTCGGGCGGGGCTTGCGTGAACCCAACCGCTGCACATCTGGCAGCAGCGCTTGGATTTAGCCTCATGAAGAATTATTTAAGGTTCGACAGTGCTTTCCCCCGCCCTTTCCCCTCGTGGCCTTTCGTGCCACGTTCGTTCATCCAAAAAATCAAAAGCTTAGAAAAATAGCAGCGCACAAGTCAGCATTTTGGCGGGCTAATTTGAATAGCCTCCTATCTTTTTATCGCGCTATTTATTCCAAAAAGGTCTTTTACGCGCAAATTGGCGGCATGGTGTATTAGCGCCGGAATGTAACAAGTTGTTTCACGTTTATTACCGTATTTCGGTATCGCAAAGGGGGCTTCCTGTCGGAGAACAGGATTATTCCGTTCGTTCCGACGCAGTGGTTTACGCCTGGGAAATTGATAATTTTGCTTCCGCCACCAACGGGGGATGCAAACAAGGGATCTGAATTAATTATCGAGGCTTGAACCCATGAACCATGTGATCAACTCAATACTTGAAGATACGTCGACCAGTTTGTCCATCCGGCATACCAGCCCTGCCCTGCTACATGACGTATTGTGGCGAGCCCTGGAGCAGGCGCTCAAGGCAACCCCGGAAGACGCTTCCCAAACCCCACACACCCGGGCCTGTTTGAGGATCTACGCCGAAATCGACACCCTTTCCTACTTGGACAAGGCCGACTCGAAATTGGCCGCCGCGCTGGGGAAAGCCTTCTTCGAATCACGCTCCAGCAAAGACGTCGAGGCGTTCTGGAAGTTACTGTTGATCAAGCAACTGTTGTTCGAGTTGTCTGTGCGCAGCGTCGCCACTCATATCACTTCGCAGACCAACGACAGCCGATTGCCTCTCACACCCGAGCCCGTGCTACTGACCGGTCACGGCCAGGTAAACATCAGCCTGGGCCTGCTGTGCAAAGAGACCGACCAACTCAGGCATTCCGTGGTGCAGGCCTTGCAGAAACTGGCCCAGCATGTCGAAGACAACGGGCTGAAAAAGCCTTTTTCCACCCAGTTGATCTTGTTGGAGCTGTACAACGCCGTGTGGTCGGGCAGCAACGGTATCGACATCGAGTCACAGATTTTCTATGCCGACAGCGTTTATGACGCACTCCCCGACGTCTATCAGACATTGGGCCTGGCGACCCAGGAAAAGTGGCTGACCTTGTTTACCTGGCTGTACGGCGACAAGGATGGCCGCCCCTACGATACCAACCAGCACACCGAAACCCTGGTGATTGCGCTGGAACACGCGATTCGCGGCCGCTATATCGCCGACATCAACGGCTTGATCCAGAACGGCGGCGCGCGGCATCGCCTGGAAGAGATTCGCGCACGGCTGGACAAGGATCACCCCAAAAGCTTTGAACATCCCAGCGACCTGGCCGATGCGCTGGGCGGTATCCGTTTCGCCCAACCGGCCGCCATCGACCGGCTGCTGCTACGGATTCACGCCTTCGGCTTTCACTACCTGGAGATCGAGTTTCGCGAGAACGCGCAAATGTTCGGCAGCGTGGTTGATGAAATTCTCTCCAGCCAATGGATGCAGGACATCGGGCAAGGCGCAGGCCAGCGCTATCGCGACCTGGATGAGCCCGCGCGCAAGGCCGTGCTCGTGGCTGCGCTGGAACACAAGGGTGGCGTGCCTCCGGCTGCCCTCTGGCAAGGATATTTGCAACACACCGGCGCGGCTTATGAAGAGAAAGCCCAGCGTTATGTGGGCCAGGACTACATCGCGCTGCTTGAGCAGGACCCCGACTACATCCGCATGTACGACGCTCGCAACGCCGTCGAACGTTTCGAAATGATCGACCGCTATCGGGACCGGATGAACATCCACGGGATTGCCGAATACACGTCGGCGCTCAGTGTCCTGGAAGTGCTGTTCTTGATGAAGGCCGCCAATGTGCGGGACGGTATCGACATTGCCCTGCAGCCCGAAGACCTCAGTGGCGCCGAGCAGACGCTGCTCACGGTGCATGAAGTCTACGAGAACCCGGTGTACCGCCAGCACCTGGCGTCTCGCGGCAACCGCCAGTACATCACGTTTGGCCCCAGTGACACGGGCAAGCAAGGTGGCAAGGCGATGCACAAGCTCAACATGGCCATCGCCAACCAGCACAAAGTGATCGCTGCCAGGTACGGTATCGAGGTGATTGCACATGTGATCATGGGGGGCGAACACGCCCGTTGTAACGGAGTGATCGCCGAGACCATGCAGGAATTCGGTGCTCTGGAGGTTCGCAAACCCGATTCATGCTGGCAGGGTGCGCGGAAATGCGCAGCCATCTGCTAACCCGCAACCAGTCGGTCAACTTCCTCGACCAGTTGTACCGCATGCACGCCGAGTCGCAGCCGCAGCTGTCCGAGGGGGTGATCGCCGGCAGGATCCAGCGCTGGGCTGAAGTGGTGCGCCGCTACCAGGCGAAGTTCTTCGAGCATCCGGCGCTGCCATCCCTGCTGCGAGACATGGCACGATTCGACGTGGTCAGGGCCACCGCCAAGGGTACCCGGCCGCCTTCACGCATTTTCAACATCAAGGTCTTCGAATCCCGTCCGGATGCCATTCGTGCGATACCCTGGACCCGAGCCCTGTTGGCCAGTGGGTTGCACAGTGAACTGATCGGTGTCGGGCAGTTTGCCGAAGAACCACCCGCACAGTTGCTGAAGGCATTCAACGACGATGACAGCTTTCACAACTACGTCAAAGGCATGGCATACGCCATCGCCCGAACCGACCTCAAATGTGCCTGGCTGACCTTGACTGGCAGTATTCCCGGCAAGGACCACATCCTCGCGCTGGCTCAAGCCCTGGAGACCGAAACCGTCGGTACGGCCGAACAGCTGCTGGCCAGCCTGCACCTGGAGGTCATCGAAGGTAAGCGTTTTGTGTACAAGGCCACCACCGGCGACGAACCTCAGGACCCGTGGAAAATCAAAGAGCTGACCCTGCTCAACCTGTGGCCCAGCCTCAAGGCTGAGGCATCGCGCAAGGAGAAAAACCTGCGGATTTATCGGCTGTTCCTCATCTACGCCAAAACCAACCCGGACTTCATCAAGTCCACGTCGTTGAACGACTTCTACAGTGGTTTCCTGGCGGCGGTCAGTACAGACACCGGCCTGGTCGATCCCGTCAGTACCCGTCACTTCACCTGGTAAAACACCCCCGCTATCCATCGCCAACCCGGATAGCGGGGGCTGCCGGCACTCCCTCAAAAGGACCATGCACATGGCATTCGCCACCCTGATATTGGATGCACCTGACCCACCGCTGCTATTTGAGGAAGTCGATCGATTCCTTGAACTGGGCCTGGCAGTCACCCTGAACCTTCACTATTTCACCGACAAGGACACCATCACCCGCCACTATGGCGAGCGCATTCAGTACGCCCGGATCAACTGCCACGACAACCCCGCCTTCATCGCGGCGGTGAACCAGGCCGGTGGTTACAGCGTGTTCAAGACGCGCTTGAACATCCCCCTCGATGGCGAATTGATCAGCGCCGCCACCGCCCCTGCCTTGGCCACACCGCTGCGTGCCATCGCCCAGGCCGGTGTAGGGCTTAACCATATTGACCGCCAAGCGGCTGAGTGTTTCGGCGTGACAATACTCAATACACCCGGCTCCAATGCCACCGCGGTCGCGGAATACGTCGTGGCGCAGGCGTTGTATTTGTCCAGGGTCCTGCACCACTACAACGCGCAAACCCATAAAGGCCATTGGTCCAAGGGCAGCCTGGCGCCCGGGCTGCAATTTGGTGAATTGACGCTGGGGCTGGTAGGCACTGGAGGTATTGCCCAGGCGGTGGCGCAAAAGGCCCGGGCGTTGGGTATCAAGGTTATCGCCACGGGTTCAGAACGCTTTACGGAGCAAGTCGCACGGGACCTTGGTCTTGAGCGAAAGCCAACCCTTGAGCAGTTGTTGAGTGAAGCCGACGTTGTCTCCATCCATACACCGCTCACACCCATCACCCGGGGCCTGTTCGACAGCACGGCATTCAGCCAGATGCGCCAGGGTTCGATCCTGATCAACACCGCCCGCGGTGGCATCGTTGATGAGGACCAATTGGCAACCTTCATGACTCGCTTTCCCGGGCACATCAAGGCAGTCGCCATTGATACCTTTGCCCAGGAGAAGGACCGCTTCAGCTCACCGCTCACCGGCATCGCCAACGCACAACTGACCCCGCATATCGCCGGCAACACTGCAACGGCGATCCGCACGGCTTCACGCCAGATCGTCGACAAGATCCACGCATTCAGCACTGCTGCGACATAACGGTAAACCCACAGGACACAAGGAAGCCCTCACCATGCAAACGTCCATTCATGAACGCCTGAAAGCCTTGAGTTGCACCGACCTGAGCGATGCCATGGACCGCCTGAAAATTGTTTGCCAGTGCACCGACATCATGCCCCTGGACCGTTCTTTCAATCTGGCGGGCAAAGCCTGGACCCTGCGTTACGGCCCGATCGGGTTGGACGGAGGCTCGGTAGGTGACTACATCGACGACCTTGAAGAAGGCCAAGTGGTGGTGATCGACAACCAGGCACGGCTCGACACCACCGTATGGGGTGACCTGCTGACCTCAACTGCTGCGCGCAAACATTTGGCGGGGACGGTGATCGATGGTATCTGCCGCGATGTCGACCGGGCGCTTGAACTCAACTACCCGATCTTCTCCCGCGGCAATTGGATGCGTACCGGCAAGGACCGGGTGCGCGTCGAGGCGATTCAGGAGCCGGTGACATTGGGCGGCGTGCGGGTACAGCCAGACGATTGGCTGCGAGGCGACGGTGATGGATTAGTGGTAATTCCTGGCCGCCAACTGGCTCAGGTGCTGGCAGTGGCCGAAGAGGTGCATGAGGCAGAAGAACAGATTCGCGCAGCGATCGACGCAGGCGTTCCCTTGCGCCAGGCGCGGGCCGACTACGGTTACCACGCATTGCAAACGCCCCGCAGCTAATACCCTTCAGCGGCTGCGACGGCCCCTTCGTCATGAGGTCACGGACGCCATGACGAAGGCGTGTACCGCTACTTCACTGCTTCAAATCTCCCAACGGATCGTAGGCCGGCTTCTTGCCGGTTGCGTCGGGCTTGTCCAGCGGTGCAATCGCTGGGCCTATCGGGTCAACCTGCGGGTCTGCGACGTCTGGGGAATCGGGGTCGAAACCCAATTCGTCCTTGCCGCTGGAATGCTCCGATGAATGTGGGCCACTTTTACTGTTGCTCATAGCTACCTCCTTGACGCGCCGGGTTTACAGCGGGCGGGCCTTGTCGTGCAGGTTTTCCAGGTTTTCCTCGACCCGCTCTTCGTCGTCTTGCCGTTCGGCAGGATCGTTAGGGCGCAGGGCGTCGTTGTCGCGTTCCTCCTCGCCCGGGGTGCGGTCGGGATTGGGTGTGCCGGGCGGCTGTTGCTGGTACCGGGTCATGATTCACCTCGCTTGGGGTCGGTTGCCTACGAGATTTAGAGAAATCGCGGTGGGGCATCGTTCAACCGGATTACCGTCACTCCGACGGGCGAACCATGAGAAGATGCCGCCCGGCGCTATACCCCTACTCAGCCAATGGAGACTGCACCCGGATGTTTGAGCTTAAACCGTGCGACCCGATTGTTTTTCGCCAACAGACCCGCCGCAGCACGCTGATTGTCGCGGCGCTGTTCGTGGTGCTGGCGATGGTGCTGTCCAGTTTGGCGGTGATGCTGTTCGGTGAACCCGGGGGCGATAATTTTCGCTTTAATGTCGGCGGTGTGTTTGCCGGGGTGTTGATCACCTTGGCCCTGGTGCGGGGGCCGTTCTGGAGCCAGGCGTGGCTGGCGCCGGCGGTGTATGGCTGGCAGCTCAAGCGCAGTTTGATGAGCGTGACGAATGTGATGCACAAGGTGACTGAAGGCGTGAAGGCGAATGATCCGGTGGCGATCAAGTTGCTGCGGTTTTACCACCTTGGCTTGATGCAGATGCACGAGCTGGACGCCAATTCCAGCGCTCAGGCGCAGTTGGTGCGAGAGGTTGATGAGCACCTGGAGAGGATGCGCGGGCTGGGGATTGAACCTGACCAAACGCGGCTTGATCCGGGTTGGGTCGAGGCGCTGAAGGTGCGCTGATTGCGGGTATATCCGGTTACTTTTGGCTGGGCCAGCATTCCGGGCGCTTGCCAAAAGTGCCCTGTTGTAAGAGCGCACCCTGTTCCGTCAACCGTTACCGCAGCAACGGATAGGTACCCCGCCCCCCCTCATCCAGCCAGAACAACGCTGCCTGCCCTGCCCCCTCCAACAGGTTCCACACCACCCCGGCATGAATCATGAACGCCTGTTCCTGCGCATCCACGCGCCATCCGCTGTAGCCGTCGGCAATTCCCCTGGCGCCAACCTGCTCCATCAGCACCTGCCGTGCCGGGCGATCCAGTTCCGAGGCGCTGAACCGCGAAGGCATCCCGATAAACGCCTCACGCGGATACTTGAAACAACCCAACGCACACTCATTCACATAGGTAAAACGCGGATCAGCGCCACCATCATGCGCGAGCAAACTGTAGGGCGCCTGCTCATGCAGCCAGGTAAGCCGCTGCTCCAGGCCCAACCCTTCAGGCGCCGGCAACCCCTGCCCCGTCCAATGCCTATAAGCCTCATCCAGCAAACGTACGAAGTTCTCGTCAGGGGACACTGTCAGCCTCATCTCATCAAATTGAAATCTTCGCGCGCCAGCAAAACACCGCACTGACCGCAATCGCCGCCCCCGCCACCCCAAACACCCAGGGCGCCGATGCCACCGGCAACAGCAAGCCTGCCAGCAAAGGCCCAAGTCCCGCGCCCACGTCACGCCACACGGCATTCGACGCCAGCGCCGAAACCCGCATCGCGCCCGGATTGCGCTCCGCCACCAAAGTCGTCACCAACGGCAACTGCAACGCCCGCAACACCAACACCGCCGCCGCACCGGCAATTACCCAGTGGCTACCAAATGCCCCCAGCGCCAGCGCGCTGAGAAACGAAAACAGCAACAACATGGACGTGGCGCCAAAATGCTGGGCCGCGCGCCCACCCAACGGGCTCAGGAGCAATTCCGAAACATACCGCAAGGCCATCAGGCCACCGGCAATCAGCACGGCATTGCCACCCAGCATCTTCTGCGCCTGAATCGACAGGCCGAAGATAAACAGCCCATCCAGTGCCACACCTTCGATAAACGACCACGTTGCCACACTGTCTGGCAACTTGAAACGCCGCCCGGGCGTGCCATGCAAATCATGCCCGGCCGTCGGCAAGCCACGCGCCATCCACAGGCCCAGCAAGCAACATACCGCCAGAATCCAGAAGATTGGCCGTGGCCCCACCTGTAACGTCAGCCAGCCACCCAGCGGCAAGGCAACCATCGGCCCCAGGGCAATCAACGCCCGCGAGCGCCCCGCCCGCCGCGCCGCGCCCAAGGGTTCGGAGGTAGCCAGTACTTGAGTGGAAAGGTTCAACGCCGCAAAACACAGGCCCCAGACCAACCGCAGCCCAAGCAAGGCCGCAAACCCGGACAGCATCGAGTTGCCCAAGGCACACACCGCCGCCGCGCCGGCGGCGATGGAGCACGTCAGCCGGTCACCATTGCGGGCGTAGAAATTCAGGACATGCTTGTAGCCGAAGATCCGCACCAGGCGGTTGGCCGCCAGCAGCACCCCGGCCTGGGCCAGGGTGATACCGAATGCCTGGGACTCCATCGGCAATACCAGGTACAGCAACACGTCACTGGGCAGGCACAGGCCAAGGGTCAGCGCGGCACGGCGGGAGTTTGAATCAGCACTGCGTTGGGCCAGGTCAGACATAAAGACTGAAACATTCAGAATTATTTAGGCGACCACGGTAGCCGTCTACCTCAATGCTTTACAAGGCCCAAATAATTAAACCTTGGCGCCGTCCTGCATCAGGCGCAAACCGCTGGCCACCGCGCCCACCAGGGCAAAACCGCAACCGAGCCACAACGCGTACTGCGGGCCGCTGCTCAGGGACAAGTGGAAACACAGCGCCACCAGCGAAGCGCCCAACGTCTGCCCCATCAACCGTGACGTGGCGACGATGCCGCTGGCACCGCCACTGCGAGCGATGGGCGCACTGGTCATGATCGCCTTGAGGTTGGGCGACTGAAAGAAACCGAACCCGGCGCCACACAACGCCATGCGCCAACCGATATCAAACGTCGAAGCGTCGTTACCCAACGTCGCCAGCGAGGCCATGCCCGCGCTCAACATCAACAGGCCGATGCCGCACAGCAACGCCAGGGAGATGCGGTCGGCCAGTCGCCCGGCGATCAGCGCCATTACCGCGACCACCGCCGGCCATGGCGTCATCAGGAACCCGGTGGCCACCTGGCTGTGACCCAGCACCGTTTGCAACAGGAATGGCAGCGACACAAACGCCAGGCCCTGGGCGCTGAATGCGCAAATTGCGGTGAGTGCCGACAAGGTAAACAGCGGGCGCTTGAACAGATCCACCGCCAGCATCGGCGCCGGGTGCCCGGCCTGGCGACGGATCAGCAACACCCCGCACAGCAGCGCCACGCCGATCAGGCCCAGCGTCAACACCGCCTGCGCACCGTGCACCGCCGAACCCAGGCCCAGCACCAACAGGGCGAACAACCCGGCGCAGAGAATCGCTGCCAGCCGGTCAAAGGCATGCCCGGTAATCGGGATCACTGGAATCGCACGCGCCCCCAGCCACAAGGCCAAAACGCCCAAGGGCAAGTTGATCAGGTACAACCAGTGCCAGGTGGCCACCGACAGAATCGCCGACGCCGCAGTGGGCCCCAGCGTAAAGGCCAGCCCCACCACCAGCGAGTTATAGCCCAGCCCCCGGCCGAGTATTTTTGCCGGATAGATATGCCGCAACAGCGCAATGTTGACGCTCATGATCGCCGCCGCGCCCAGGCCTTGCACCACTCGGGCGGCGGTCAACGTCGGCAGCGACCAGGCCAGCCCGCAAAACAGCGAGGCCACCACAAACACCAGCAAGCCGCCGAGGAACACCCGGCGATGGCCCACCACATCACTCAGGGAGGCAAAGGGCAGCACCGCAGCGATGGTTGCCAACTGGTAGGCATTGACCACCCAGATGACCGAGGCGGAATCGGTGCCGATGCCTTCGGCGAGGGTCGGCAACGCGGTGTTGACGATGGCCGTGTCGAGGGTCGCCATGCCGATCCCCAAGGAAATGGCGATAACCGCCGCAAGACGTTTATCACTGGGCAACCCATCAGCTACTGAAGACATGGACAATCCGCACACGTGGCAAAGGTGTTTAGATTACGGGCAGCGGCCGTTTTTTTCAGCGAGCAAATGGGCGACTGTCCAAATATTCATGTTCAGGTGCGCCATTGGCCCATCCGGGCCATCTGCGCCAGCACCTCCGCCAGGGCAGGCTGCGGTGCACTGTTGACGGTGACCAGGGCCACGCAACGGCTTGGGCGCAAGGTCGCTGCTGCCGTGACAGCGCGACCGCCGAGCTCGAACCCACCGAGCACCGCCTCGGGGATGTGCAAGGCGTTCATCAGGTCCAGCACGTCCTGGCCGAGCACCACTTCCTGGGTGCTGGCGGGTGCAGCCTTGTCCAATTGCGTGGTGGTGCCATGGCCACGCAAGTACGGGGTGATCACCCGAAAACCTTGGGACGCCAGGTGTGGCACAACCTCGGAAAAACGCTCAAGGTCGCCGTCCGCGCCATGCAGCAAAATGATCGGCCTGCCCGCTTCCGGGCCGGCCTCGTAGTAGCCGATATCCAGCAGGTCGGTGCTGACCTGGCGGATACGCCAGCTCGCGGGCGCCGCCATTACAGGCAGGGACAGCGCGGCTGAAGCAATAGCGGTGCACATCAGAAAGCGACGACGGTTGAAAAAAGACATGGTGTTATAGCTCCGAAAAATGCGTCACAGGAAGGTCGTCAACGACCCCCACAATCAACTCGCTGCCGAACCAGCCAGCCAGCAACTCACCGGCTTTCGCCACGCCTTGCGCTTCCCCCAGGCGCTCCACCAGAAACTCGCACAGCCCGGCAAAACTGCCGTCGCTTTGCAGGTGCACCAACGCGTGCAATTCCAGAGCGTCGACTTGCCGCAAACGCGAGGTAAACTGCCGGCGCCAAACCAACAGCCCACCGGCCTCGGCCAGCATCACCGCCTCGGGCGCCGTGGTTTGCTGCCACAACGCCGACCAGATCGCCTCGGCATTCGTGGTCAGCCCATGACAGCGCAGCGACGGCGTGAGTTGCAGGTGTGCCGTGTCCCAATCCACCGCTGCTAATACGTCCATCGCCAACGGGCTGGCATCGGCGGCAACAAATGCCTCGTTGAGCGACGACTCGATCCAGGCCAGCTCTTGCACATCCGGGTTGTTGGGAAACAGCTCGTGCAAGGTCAGATGAAAGCCTTCGGGATAGACGTCCAGCGTCCAGGCATGCGGCGGATACCGGTCGATATGGCCGATGGCAGCGGCCAGAAACGCCTCATCACCCACCCAACGCCGCAGGTTGGGAAACGCCTGCTCCAGGCAACCCACCAACTGCGCGCGGTAGTTGTTCTGGTAAACCGCCAGGCCGGCTGTTTTGTTGCCAAGCAGTTGGGCCGACTCATCCGATGCACTCACCAGCCAGGTGTGAAAGGCCTGCTGCCATTGCGCCAGGGTCATAGACGCACCTGCGCACGCTTGTAGGCCTCGCTAGCACCGAGCATCCGGGCGATCGACAGTTCTTCAAGCAGCTCGGCCAACGGCGGAATCTCGTCGTCGCGCTCGATCATCGTGGCGACCGGGCCGAGCAACGCAACGGCCTTGGCATACACATCCCAGACGCCGTCACACACCGGGCTGTCATGGCTGTCGATCAACAGTTCGCGGCCCTGGCTGTGACCGGCCAGGTGGATCTGCCGGACCCGCTCGGCCGGAATCCCATCGAGAAACGCCAGGGCATCAAAACCATGGTTGCTGGCGCTGACAAACACATTATTGACGTCCAGCAGCAGCTCGCAGCCGGTGCGCCGGGACATGGCGGCGATAAATTCCCACTCGCTCATGGACGCGCCATCAAAGGCCAGGTAGCTGGACGGGTTTTCAAACAGCATCGTGCGGCCCAACACCTCTTGAGCCAGGTCGATGTTGGCGCAGACCCGGTCCAGCGCCTCAGCGGTGTAAGGCACTGGCAGCAAGTCATGGGCGTTGAACCCGCCACTGCGGGACCAGCTCAGGTGATCGGACACAAACAGCGGTTCGACCTCATCCACCAGCGACTTGAGGCGCTTCAGATAATCACGGTCCAGCCCTTCAGCCGTGCCGATCGACATCGACACACCATGCAGCGCCACCGGATATCGCTCGCGAATCTGGCGCAGGATATGCCGGGGTTGGCCGCCGGCGACCATGAAGTTCTCAGAGATCACTTCAACGAAATCCACCGCCACCGAGGTCTCCAGGAACTCGCTGTAGTGCTCCTTGCGCAGCCCCAGGCCGTAGCCCGGGAAACACGGGTTGGGTGTCGGCATCATGAGGTCTCCGTTGCAAAAATAGGCGACGGGCCCAAGCGGGCCCGCCGGGGTCTTACTTAGGTTCAGTAGTGGTGCCGCCCAGCTTCAGGCATTCGGACGGGGTCTTGACGACCACGCCTTGGCCCTTGCAGCTGTTGAGGCCCTTGCAATCGTTTTTGGCGGTGGCGCACAGGCTTTCGCCCTTGCAGTTGTTCACGCCGTAGCAGCGGCCTGGTTGTTCCGGCTGGTCGGCGGCGCTGGCAGCAGCGGCGAAGGCGGCAGACGCCATGGCGATCAGGGCGGCAGCGGTGGCAAGGCTCAGGCGGGATTTGATGGAAGTACTCATGGGTATTGCTCCTCGGGGTGGGGTTTATTTGATGACGGATGCAGCGTCTTCGATGACCTTCGCCACAGCCTCAGGCTGGGAGATGTACACCGAGTGGCTGGCCTTGATTTCGGTGACCTTGGAGCCGGCGCGCTTGTACATCCAGCGCTGCAAATCGGGGCTCAGGGCACGGTCTTCGGTGGACACCACCGCGTAGGTCGGCTTCTTGTGCCAGGCCGCGGCCCACACGGTGCCGCCGAACAGCGCGGTGGTGGCTGGCACTTGGGAGGCAGCCATGAAGTCGGTGCGGTTGGTGGTCAGGTCGGCGGCAAAATCCGCGTTGAATTTGGTGCGATCAAAAAACAGATGGCCGTCGCGGGTCGGCATCACGTCGTTGCTTGGCGCCGGCATCGAGGACAGCAGTTGGCTCATGTTCTCGCCCACCTCCGGTTGCAGGGCGGACACATAGACCATCGACTTGACCTTGTCGCGGTCGCCGGCAATCGAGATCACCCCGCCGCCGGAACTGTGACCCACCAGCACCACTGGGCCGACCTGCTGTTCCAGCACTTCACGGGCCTCGGCCACGTCGGCGGCGAGGCTTTCATGGCCCTGATGCACCACGGTGACCTTGTAGCCCTTGTGAATCAGGATGTCGTGCACCACTCGCCAGCCGGAGCCGTCGACGAAGGAACCGGGCACGATCACCACGCTTTTACCAGTGCCTGGCTGTGCCTTCACAGCATCGGCAGCCGACGCCAATACCGGTGCGCCGAGCGCTACGGCAATCGCCAGGGAAGAAAGAATACGCATGCAAGTCTCCACAGGCCTTGGGGCCTGATGATTGTTGTGAAAGGGTTAAAGACGTTTGCCGAACACCACGCGGTCCAGCGACCACGCCCCGCCGCCATACGCCAGCAACGGCAGCAACAGCCCGGCCCAGCTCAGGTGGGTCGGCCAGGCGTCGGGGTACACAAACACCTCGATCACCAGGGTCATGCCCAACAGCGCGGCGGCCGCGGGGCGGGTCAAAAGGCCCAGCACCAGTAACAGCGGGAACAGATGCTCGGCGTAGGTCGCCAAGTGCGCAGCCCACTCCGGTGGCACCAACGGCAAGGCGTATTCCGAGCGAAACAAGGTGTAGGTCGACGGCTTGAGTTGCAGCAAACCGGTCACCTTGGTGCGGCCCGAGAGGAAAAACACCGAAGCGATACCGAGGCGGGCCACCAGCAACAGCAGCGCCTCAGGCAGCACACGCTTGAGCACCGCAGGGGCCAGGGCAATCATGGCTGTTCCGTGAGGCTGCCAAAGCCCTTGGGGGTTTTGATCTGGGTGCAGGTGCCTTTGTCCACCAGTACCCAGGCATTGCCCTGGTAATCCGCCTTGGCGGTACCGGCGCAGGATGTCCCGGCACCGGCGGCGCAATCGTTGGCACCGGCGAGGGACACGCCGAAGCATTTTTCCTGGGGCTTGGGCTCGTCGGCATGGGCGGTGGCGGCGAAGGCACCGAGTGACAGGGCGAGGGTGGCGGCAAGGGCCGCGTAATGGCGCTTCATGGATGAATCTCCTGGCTTGACTGAATGTGGCCAGGGCGCTTGTGCGGTACGTGACCACTTGCGCCATCTGGTAGACAGATTTAAAGCCAGGCGTGTATCCGGTCTGTGTCGCGTTGCCTTCCTCTATTCATGTGGGTGTATCAGATCGGTGCTGATACACAGTCTGATACACAGCCAAAAAAACCGCGCCAAACCACCGTCGCTTTATTCGGCATCCCGAACGACACAATTCGAAATATTCGCCTTTCCGAACATTTGTCTTCGCCGGCCCTCGACGACCGCAGAAATCCCCATAAATTTCATACGGTTGTTGTCATCTTTGTTACATGCCAACTGGCATACATTCTGCTTTATCAGTATTTACAGTAATAAAATGTTTCAGATTCGAAACAGTCTCATCCGCTGAAACCCAAGGGTGTCACGCCCTATAACAAGATTCCACGCCCCAAAGGAGGGCGGTAATTCTCACTATTTTGATCGACTTCAACTCTCCAAGCCTGCTGCCGCACGTAAGCACCCAAAAGGGCGAATGGCCTGATGGCCAATAACAAGCCCGACTACAAAAAAAGGACAAATTGATGAGTTCGAGCAAATACCCCACAGTGTCCTTCATGGACCTCGCCCCCCAGGCCCCGGACCACGCCGAGCATGCTATCGGTTTTGGCCCCTTTCTCTTGTTGGCGCGCCAGCATGTATTGCTGCGCAACGGCGAGCCGGTGACCCTCGGCAGCCGCGCCCTGTACTTGCTGATCGCCCTCGCCAGCCGGGCTGGCGAATTGCTGGAAAAGTCCGAACTGATCTCCTTCGCCTGGCCCAAGGTGGTGGTGGAAGAATGCAACCTGCGCGCGCAGATCGTGGCGTTGCGCCGGGCGTTGGGGGATGACGGCAACTTCAGCTACATCGTCACCGTGCCCGGCCGGGGCTACCGGTTTGTTGCACCAGTGACGATGCAGGCAGTGGGTGAAAGCCTCATCTCCCAGGCCCTGGCACAGGCGCCGACCGTGCAAGCGCCCACCCTGCAACCGCCGCCGTGCACGCTGATCGGGCGCGACCCACTGATCCTGAGCCTCGCCGACCTGGTCCTGAGCCAGCGCTTCGTGACCATCACCGGCCCCGGCGGCATCGGCAAGACCACCGTCGCCCTGGCCGTGGCGCAACGGCTGCAGGGTCGCTTTCACCAGGGCATGTGCTTCGTCGACCTGGCCCCCGCCACGAGCGGCCAATGGGTGGCCGGGATGCTCGCCAACGCCCTGGGCATTCAAAGTGTCAGTGATGACCCCCTGCAAAACGTGGCCTCGATGCTCGCCAACAGCCCGCTGCTGCTGGTACTCGACAACTGCGAACACGTGCTGCAAGCCACTGCCGACGCCGTCGAGGTGCTGCTGCGCAGCGCACCGCAGTGTTGCGTACTGACTACCAGCCGCGAACCGCTGCGGGCCGAAGGCGAACGGGTACACGACCTCGCACCGCTGCTGGTGCCGGACGAACACGCAAGCTTGAGTGCCGAGCAAGCCATGACCTGGTCGGGCATCGCGCTGTTTATCGAACGGGTCAAGGCGCTGGACCCAGGCTTCATGTTCAAGGACGCCGACGTCGCCGCCGCCAGCGCCATTTGCCGCAAGCTCGACAGCAATGCCCTGGCCATCGAAATCGCCGCGGCGCGTGTGCGCACCTTTGGCATTCAGGACTTGGTGGGCTTGCTGGACGGCAGCTTTCGCCTGCAGATGACCGGCCGACGCACCGCCCTTGCTCGTCATCGTTCATTGAGCGCGACGCTGGACTGGACCTACTCGATGCTCAGTTGCGACGAGCAGGCCATGTTGCGTCAACTGGCAGTGTTCACCGGCTCCTTCACCCTGGACGCGGTCAAGGCCATGACCGCCAGCGGCAGCCTTGATGGCCGCAACGCCCTGCCCTTGCTGGAAAGCCTGATGGACAAGTCGTTGCTGATCGCCGGTGAATCGCAGTTGCTCAAGCGCTACCGCCTGCTGGAGACCACCCGCGCCTACGCCCTGGAAAAACTCAACGAACACGGCGAGGCCGACGGCACCCGCCAGCGCCACGCCCTGTATGCCCTCGGCGTTTTGCAGGAGGCCGGGCAGACCCTCGACAGCCTTTCCCCCGACACGTGGGTCGGCCTCTACGGCCCGGAAATCAACACCGTGCGCGCCGCGCTGGAGTGGGCGTATGGTGCTTCGGGCCACGTGCCCACCGGCATCGAACTGACCCTGGGCGGCCTGCCGTTGTGGCTGCGCCTGTCGCGGGTCAGCGAGTGCCGCACCTGGGTCGACAAAGGCCTGGCCAGCGCCGCAACCACGCCGCTGGGGCAGCAACAGCGCATGCTGTTGCAAACCGCCCTGGCCAGCGTGCTGATGCTTACCTACGGCACCGGCGGGCCGATGCGCGAAGCCTGGCGCCAGGTGCGTGAAGATGCCCGCGACCTGGGCGATGCCGAGCACAAACTGCGGGCATTGTGGGGCCTGTGGAGTGATCGCTGCGGCTGCAACCAGTACGCCGAGGCGCTGGAGCTGGCGGAGCGTTACATCACCTTGAGCAGCAGCGGTAACCAGCAATTGCTGGGCAAACGCATGCGTGCGCTGGCGCTGTTTCACATGGGCGACCTGACGGGGGCGCGGCAGAATATCGACGAGGCGTTGGGTTCACCGTCGGCGCCGCGCTCACACATTATCGACGTGCATTTTGACCAGCGCATCGCCGCCCGCTGCCTCAAGGCGCAAGTGCACCTGCTCGAAGGCGACGTCGACCCGGCCTTGCGGATGATCGGCAACTGCGTCGACGAAGCCATCACCCTCCATCATCCGGCGACCCTCTGGTACACCCTGTGCCTGGGAGCGATCCCGCTGGCGTTGCTGGCGTCCAACCTGCCCAAGGCGCGCTATTACCTGGGCCTGTTGCAAGACAGCACGGTTCAGCAAGACCTGCCTATCTGGCGGCAGTTTCGGCTGTGCTTCGAGAGCATCCTGCTGATTCGCCAGGGCTCACCCGAGGAAGGCGTGCCGCTGTTGGGTGAGGCGTTGCATCAGTTGCATGGCCAAGGCGACAGCCAGCTCTATAGCTTGCTGCGCTGTGAATACGCCTTGGGCCTGGCGCGGCTGGGGCTTGAAAAACTGGCCCTGGAGGTATTGGAAGACACGCTGCAATTGGCGCTGGGCCGGCATGAGCGATGGTTTGTGCCGCAAATGTTGCGGATCAAGGCGCAGCTGATTTTGCGTCAGGCGCAATATGGGTCGGTGGACGAGGCCAAGGTACTGTTGCGCCAGGCATGGGTGGATGCACAGTTGGCTGGCGCGCATTTCTGGCGAGCACAGATTGCCAGTGATTTGGCCAGGCTGCAGGAGCCCCGGATGCGGATAGCGTCGTTGCCGCGGTTTCAGCATCGGTAGAAGTGGCTATCCGTTACTCCGGTAACGGATAAGTACACGCCCAAAAAATCAGGGCTTCACCCGCCCCTTGAGCATCCCATGATTAACCAGCAGCGTACGCATCGCATTACGCGTAACCCCCAGCAACTGCGCCGTGCGCAACTGGTTAAACCCGCAAAAACCAAACGCCTCGCGCACAATCAAGTCCTCGATATCGTGCAGCAACGTATCCCCCGGCACCTCGAACAAGCGCAGCAATTGCTCGCGCACCACCTCCTGGGGAATCCGTGGGGCGCCACTGTTGACGCTGGCATGCATCGCACTCAACCCCGCCGAAAACTTCAAGTGCGCCGGCATGATCGGCTTGTCCCCGGCCACCAGCAATGCCAGGTGCACCACGTTCTCCAGCTCGCGAATATTCCCCGGCCACGGATAATCCAGCAGCGCCTGGGTCGCCGACTCCGACACCATCGGCTCGGCAATTTTCAGCTTGGCACTGTAGAGCCGGCGAAAATGCTCAACCAGCGGCAGGATATCCAGTGGCCGTTCGCGCAACGGCAATACCTGCACCTGCGCGACGTTAATGCGGTAGAACAGGTCCAGGCGAAAGTTGCCCGCCTCCACGGCCTGTTCCAGGTCGATGTTGGTGGCCGTCACCAGGCGGATATTGATCTTGATCGGCTTGCGCGAGCCCACCCGCACCACTTCCTGTTCCTGCAACACCCGCAGCAATTTCACCTGCAATGGCAGCGGCAAGTCGCCGATTTCGTCAAGGAACAATGTGCCGCCATCGGCCTCTTCAAACCAGCCGATACGCCGCCCCGAGGCACCGGAAAACGATCCGGCCTCGTGGCCGAAAAACTCGCTTTCGGCGAGGTTCTCGCTGATTGCCCCGCAGTTCACCGGCACAAACGCACCGGTGCGGCCACTGGCACTGTGGATATAGCGTGCCACCAGTTCCTTGCCGGTACCGGTCTCGCCATTGATCAACACCGGGGCCTCACTGGGCCCCACGCGCTGCAAATACTCCAGCAGTTGCAGCGAACGCGGGTCGGCAAACACCAACGCCTTGGCGCGAATCGACAACGGGTCTTTTTCACCTTGGGGCAAAGTCAGGATCGGCGTGGGATGCCCGTGGGGACGGTTCATGAAGAGTGTTTCCCGGCGACGAGGGTGAAGGGACGAACGGGAACTTTACTCAGTCGGCCATATAACTAGAAATATTAAAAATTCATTAGTACATAACCTTTTAGCGACGATGCGCCAGCGAGCTCACGCACCGATCCCCCAGGCTTTGCACGCCCTGGACCAGCACCACCAGCACAATGACCGTCACCACCATGATCTGGTTGTTGAAGCGCTGGTACCCATAACGAATCGCCAGGTCTCCCAGGCCGCCCCCGCCAATAACGCCCGCCATGGATGAAAAGCCGATGAGCATTACCAGGGTCAGCGTCAACCCTGCGAGTAAGGCAGGCAGCGCCTCCGGCAGCAACACCTTGAGGATCACATGCCGAATGTCCCCGCCCATGGCGACGATCGCTTCGATGCGGCCCTTGTCCACTTCGGCCAACGCGTTTTCGACAATGCGCGCAAAAAAGGGAAAGGCGCCAATGGTGATCGGCACTACCGCGGCGGTACTGCCCAGGGTGGTGCCGACGATCAGCCGGGTCAGCGGAATCAAGGCAATCAGCATCACCACAAACGGCAATGACCGCCCCAGGTTAACCACCGCCCCCAGCACGCGATTCAAGCGCGGCAAAGGAAACAGCCCACCGCGACGGCTGATAAACAGAAGCACGCCCAGGGGCAGGCCGATCAGCAAGGTGAACACCGCCGCCAGCAGCACCATGTACAGGGTTTCGCCGGTGGCGTTGAGCAGCAAGCCCAGGATGTCGTTCCAGTCTGTTTTCATACCGCCCTCACCGCTGGCAGGCTGGGGGCCAACGCGCGGCCCAGGGTTGAGCCAGGGTCGGCCTGCAATTGGATCAGGCTGCCGCTTTCCACCACACGCCCATTGGCCAGGGACACTGCGCTGTCGCAGATGGCCTTGACCACGTCCAGCTCATGGGTGATCAACACAATGGTCACCCCCAATTGCCGATTGATGCTGCGCAGCAGTTCCAGGATCGAGGCGGTGGTTTGCGGGTCGAGGGCACTGGTGGCTTCGTCCGACAACAGATAGTCCGGGCGCGCCGCCAGCGCCCGGGCGATGCCTACCCGCTGCTTCTGCCCACCAGAGAGTTGCGAGGGAAACGCCTGGGCCTTGTCGCTCAAGCCCACCAGCTCCAGCAATTCCTTGACCCGGGCAGCGCGTTCCGCCCTGGGCTGGCCGGCGATTTCCAGGGGCACCGCCACGTTGTCGGCGACGTTGCGCGAGTGCAACAGGTTGAACCCCTGGAAGATCATGCCGATGCGCTGGCGTTGCTGGCGCAGTTGCTTGTCGCCCAGCAGCGTCAGGTCCTGGCCGTCCATGAGGATGCGCCCCAAGGTCGGGCGTTCCAGCAGGTTCAGGCAACGCAGCAAGGTACTTTTACCCGCCCCACTGCGGCCCACGATCCCGAAGATCGACCCGTCGGCAATCTGCAACGACACGTTATCCAGCGCCGCCGGCTGGCCGTCGGCGTAGGTCTTGCTGACCTGCTCGACGACGATCATTCGACGGCCACCGGAATCACCGAACCCGAGTATTTCTCGGTGATGAACTTGGCCACCTCGGGCGAGTTCAAGTCCTTGGCCAGTTGTTTGATCCGTGGGTCGTCCTGCAACTTTGGCGTGGTCACGAGGATATTCGCGTAGGGATTACCTTGGGCTTTTTCCAGGCCAAGGGCGTCCTTGGCGGGCGACAAACCGGCTTCCAGGGCATAGTTGCCGTTGATCACCGCAAGGTCGACGTCATCCAGGGCGCGGGGGATTTGTGGCGATTCGATTTCGAGGATCTTCAGGTGCCTGGGGTTCTCGGCAATGTCCTTGGGCGTGGCCTGGTCCTTGGCCGGGTCGCTGAAGCCGGGCTTGAGTGTGATCAGGCCGTTGGCTTGCAGCAGGTACAGCGCACGGCTCAGGTTGGTGACGTTGTTGGGCACCGCCACGGTGCCTTTATCCGGCACCTGGTCAAAGCGGGTGTGACGATGGGAGTAGATGCCCAGGGGCTCGATATGCACGGTGGCTGCCACCGCAAACTTCTGGCCAAGGGCCTGTTCCTGCGAGTGCAGGTACGGCAGGTGTTGAAAGAAGTTGGCGTCGACATCACCGTGGGCCAACAGCTCGTTGGAGTTCACACCGTTGGGAATTTCGATGATCTTGAGTTGCAACTGCGGGTCGAGTTTCTGCACGTATTCGAGGATTTGCGCATGGGGAATCGGGTCTGCCGCCACCCGCAGGGCGTCGGCGGCCTGGGCGTCGAAAGAGGCAATCAGTACCGCCAGGGCGAGGGCTGTTTTCTTGAGCATGGTGATGTTCCTTATCAGGTGGACAGGGCTGGAGGAATGGTGGCGTCGGCGTAAAAACGTTGGGCAACATCCGGGTGGGAGCGCAGGCGGCCCTTGAGGTAGTTCCAGCCGACTTCCCGCAACAAGGGGTTACGCGGGTCGCTGGTGGGGCCATGGGCATCGCGCAGCAACTCGGGCGGCAGTTGGTACACCGGCACCACCGCGTCCAGTTGCGCCCCCAGGAAAAACGCCAGGGACAGGCGCTCGCTGCCTAATGGCGGCGATTCAACGCGGTGCACGGTGGCGCGCAGGTAACCGTTGGTGGCCAGTTCCAGCAACTCGCCGATGTTCACCACCAACGTGTCGGGGCGTGGAGAAGCGTCGATCCAGCGGCCCTCCTCCACTTCCACTTGCAGGCCGGCTTGCTGGTCTTGCAGCAGGAAGCTGAGAAAACCGGAATCCTTGTGGGCACCGACGCCCTGGCGACTTTGTTGAGCGTGGCGGCCGGGGTAGCGGATCAGCTTGATGTGTTCGTTGGGCTTGTCGCCGTAGAGCGGGTCGAACGCGTTCTGCGGCAGCGACAAGGCCTGGGCAAAGGCGCGCAACAGGCGCAACGACATTTGCGTCATCGCCTGTTGCCAGGCCAGCAGCAACGGTTTGAGTTCAGGCAGCGCGGCGGGCCACTGGTTAGGGCCTTGCAGACGAGACCAGGCCGCGGAGTTCGCGCCCTGGTGCAGCGGCTCGCGCTCGGCGCCCAGGTCGAACTGTTCACGTAAATCCGGCTGGCCACGGGTGATCTCCGAGGCGGCGCGGTTGTAACCGCGAAAATGCGGGGAATGGATCATGCCGACAGCGAGTTTGTCGGCCTCGGGCAACGCGAAGAACTGCCGCGCCTGTTGCTGCACCTGCGTGAGCAACTGGGCGTCTATGCCATGGCCGGTCAGGTAGAAAAACCCGATATGCCGCGCAGCGTGGCGCAGGTCATCGAGAAACTGCCCGCGCTGGGCCGGGCTGCCGTCGAGCAGCGCCAGGTCCAGCAGGGGCAAGGTGTTGATTGCCAGCGGGTGCGACATCGTTAGCTCACTCCATGAACACGTGGTTTGGAATATGAAGCTAAACGATCTAAAAACCCGGCAATAAATACCTTTTTGGCATTAGCTTAGGTGGGTGCGTTAGCCGCCCTGGCTTCTTCCAGTAACGCCTGGATAACTTTCTCCTGAGTGTCGTAGCGGCCCTCGCCAAAATGGCTGTAGCGCACTTTACCGGTGGCATCGAAGAAGTAATGCGCCGGCCAGTACTGGTTATCGAAGGCGTGCCAGATCCTGTAGTCGTTGTCGACGGCCACCGGGTAGTGGATGCCCAGTTTCTTGACTTGGCTGCGCACGTTAACCAAGACTTTCTCGTAGGCGTTTTCCGGGGTATGCACACCGATCACCACCAACCCGTCCTTGGCGTATTGCCTGGCCCACTGGTTGACATACGGCAGGCTGCGCTGGCAATTGACGCAGTCGTAGGTCCAGAAATCCACCAGCACCACCTTGCCCTTCAGGGCTTGGGCCGTCAGCGGTGGCGAGTTGAGCCACGCCACGGCGCCGTCCAGGGAAGGCATGCGCTCATCGGACTGGCTGAAGCTTTCAGCATCCACATTGTCGATCAGGTAGTTGACCGCCTTGGGTACGCCGACCAAGGCCACGGCCAGTGTCAACAACAGCAGACCTTTGGAGGCGCGCAAGCGGCGCAGCAATGGAATCAAGCTCATGGGCATTCCCCTGCAGGCGTGGGCGTTTCGTCGCGCTTGCGACCCGCGCCGTTTTGCGCCACGGGCGTATTCTGGAAGCAGGTTTGACTGCCGGTGAGTTTTTTCGCGGTGGCGGCATTTACATCCGCCGCCACCCCCGCCATGGAAAAAGCCAGGGCGCTGAGAAAGCTGTTGAGTGGGGTCATGCAGGAGTCCTCGCAAATGGCCGGGGCCAATCGCCTCGACAGGTTGATTTGAACCTTGCGAGGTATCCCGAATGTGTCGACCAGGTCCGGTTTTTTGCGTCGACGTGTATCTCGTCATCGCCAGATACACTGCAATACAAAGGGCACAAGGCAAGGCCGCCGGCAGTGGCTAGACTGCGCAGCAATGACTATTCAACGAGGAAGGCAGCATGGATCACGTCGATCACATCCTGATTGTCGATGACGATCGGGAGATCCGCGAACTGGTGGGCAACTACCTGAAAAAAAACGGCCTGCGCACTACGGTGGTGGCTGACGGCCGACAAATGCGCAGCTTCCTCGACACCACACCCGTGGACCTGATCGTGCTGGACATCATGATGCCCGGCGACGACGGCTTGCAGCTGTGCCGCGAACTGCGGGTGGGCAAGCACAAGGCCACGCCGATCCTGATGCTCACGGCACGCAACGATGAAACCGACCGCATCATAGGCCTGGAAATGGGCGCCGACGATTACCTGGTCAAGCCCTTCGCCGCCCGCGAACTGCTGGCCCGCATCAATGCCGTGCTGCGGCGCACACGGATGCTGCCGCCCAACCTGGTGGTGACGGAAAGCGGCCGGTTGATCCGCTTTGGCCGCTGGCGCCTGGACACCACCGCGCGCCACCTGCTGGACGAAGACAACACCCTGGTAGCGTTGAGCGGCGCCGAATACCGGCTGCTGCGGGTGTTTCTCGACCACCCGCAACGGGTGCTCAACCGGGACCAGTTGCTGAACCTGACCCAGGGCCGGGACGCAGATTTGTTCGACCGCTCCATCGACCTGCTGGTGAGCCGCCTGCGCCAGCGCCTGCTGGACGACGCCCGCGAGCCGGCCTATATCAAGACGGTGCGCAGCGAGGGCTATGTATTTTCCCTGGCCGTGGAAATCCTTGGTGACCAGGCATGAGCCTGACGCTGCGCTGGCCGCGCACCCTGGCGGCGCAACTGTCGGTGATTTTCATCGTCAGCCTGTTGTGTGCCAATGCCCTGTCGTTCAGTGCGCAGTTCTATGAACGCTACATGAGTGCCAGGAGCGTGATGCTGGGCAACCTTGAGAACGACGTGTCGACCTCGATCGCGATCCTCGACCGCCTGCCCGCCGCCGAGCGCGCCAGTTGGCTGCCGCGCCTGGACCGCAACGCCTACCGCTACCTGTTGAACGCCGGCGAACCGGGCGAGCCGATGGCCAGCAACGACCTGCCGATGGCCGCGACATCAATTGCCGATGCCCTGGCTGAACATTATCCGCTGGCCTTTCGCGATATCCCGGGCCTGCAAAAACACTTTCAGGCACACCTGACCCTGGCCGATGGCAGCCCGATTACCATCGACGTGTATCCCAAGCCGATCCCGTTTGCATTCTGGCTGCCGGTGGTGCTGGTGCTGCAGTTGGTGGTGTTGCTGGTGTGCACAGGGGTTGCCGTGCGCATCGCAACCCGCCCGCTGACACGCCTGGCGCGGGCAGTGGAAACCCTCGACCCGAACGCCCACCCGACCCTGCTGGACGAGACCGGCCCGACCGAGGTGGCGCATGCGGCAGCGGCGTTCAATCAAATGCAGAAGCGGATTGCCGAATACCTCAAGGAGCGCATGCAGATCCTGGCGGCGATCTCCCATGACTTGCAAACCCCGATCACCCGCATGAAATTGCGTGCCGAGTTCATGGACGACTCGGTAGACCGGGAAAAACTCTGGAGCGACCTGGGGGAAATGGAGCACCTGGTGCGCGAGGGTGTGGCCTACGCCCGCAGTGTGCACGGGTCGACCGAGGCCAGTTGCCGGATCGACCTGGATGCGTTTCTCGACAGCCTGGTGTTTGACTATCAAGACATGGACAAGCAGGTGAGCCTGGCCGGTAAAAGCGCGGTGGTGCTCGATACGCGGCCCCATGCCTTGCGCCGAGTGCTGGTGAACCTGGTGGACAACGCACTGAAGTTTGCCGGGGCTGCGCAACTGGAGGTGGGTTCTACGGTATCGGGAGACCTGTCGATCAAGGTGCTGGACCGTGGGCCAGGAATTGCCGCCGATGAGCTGGAGCGGGTGATGCAACCGTTTTATCGGGTAGAAAGTTCGCGTAACCGCGGGACCGGCGGCACCGGCTTGGGGTTGGCGATTGCCCAGCAGTTGGCGGTGGCAATTGGCGGCTCGCTGACCCTGAGCAACCGCAATGGCGGCGGTTTGTGTGCCGAGGTCCGGGTAAGCCTGGGCTAACCCGGCAAAGGGATCACCCTCAACGGCCGAACCGACTTGTACGAGAAGCTCGAATAAATCTCCTTGACGCAGGGCAGGCTCTGCAACACCTCACGGGCAAACTCGCCAAACGACTCCAGGTCCTTGGCCACCACTTCCAACAGAAAATCGTAGCGCCCCGACACGTTATGACACGCCACTACCTCGGGAATCTCCAGCAGCCTTTGCTCAAAGGCCCTGGCAATTTCCCGGGAGTGGGTGTCCATCATGATGCTGACAAACGCGGTCACCCCATACCCCAGCGCCTTGGGCGACAGGATCGCCTGATAACCGCCGATCACGCCGCTGTCTTCAAGGTTCTTCACCCGCCGCCAACACGGCGACGTGGTCAGCGACACCCGCTCCGCCAACTCTGCCACCGTCAACCGCGCATTACCCTGCAAAGCGTTTAAAAGCGCCTTGTCAGTCCGATCCAAATGAGTGGGCATATCTTGCCTCAAACCATCGTTTTTATTGTTTTTCATCCCAATTTACCGGGTTTTCCCAGCAAATTATGGAACGTTAGGCCGCAGTTATAAGCATAGCATTGTAGGAAATAAGGAGCGTCCGACCATGAAAAATAAACACAATACGTTCGGCTTTTCCACCCGTGCTATCCATCACGGCTATGACCCCCAGGACCACCACGGCGCCCTCGTGCCGCCGATCTACCTGTCGGCGACCTTCGCCTTCCCCACCGCTGAATACGGCGCTGCCTGTTTTGCCGGTGAAGAGAGCGGGCACTTCTACACCCGCATCTCCAACCCCACCCTGGCCCTGCTGGAATCGCGCATGGCGACCCTGGAAAACGGCGAAGCCGCGGTGGCTTTCAGCTCGGGCATGGGCGCAATTGCCGCGACGTTCTGGACCCTGCTGCGCCCCGGTGACGAAATCATCGTCAGCCAGACCCTCTACGGCTGCACCTTCGCCCTGCTGCACCACGGCATCGGTGAATTCGGCATCAAGGTGCGCCACGTCGACCTCACCGACCTTGACGCCCTGCGCGAGGTCATTACCCCGGCCACCCGCATGATCTACTTCGAAACCCCGGCCAACCCCAACCTGCAACTGGTGGACATCGCCGCCGTCGCCGAGATCGCCCACCGCCAACCCGGCATCACCGTGGTGGTCGACAACACTTACTGCACGCCCTACCTGCAACGCCCACTGGAAATGGGCGCCGACGTGGTGGTGCACTCGGCCACCAAATACCTCAGCGGCCATGGCGACATCACCGCCGGCATCGCCGTCAGCAGCCAGGCCCTGGCCCAGCGTATTCGCCTGCAAGGGCTCAAAGACCTGACCGGCGCGGTGATGTCCCCCCAGGATGCGGCCCTGCTGATGCGCGGGCTCAAGACGCTGGCCCTGCGCATGGACCGCCATTGCAGCAACGCGCTGGCCATCGCCGAAGCCTTGCAGGCCCATCCCCTGGTGGAATGGGTGACCTACCCCGGGCTGCACTCCTTCCCCCAATACGACTTGGCCGCGCGGCAGATGAAGCAGTCTGGCGGCATGATCGCGTTTGAGCTCAAGGGCGGCATCGACACGGGCCGGCGCTTCATGAACGCCCTGAAGCTGTTCACCCGGGCGGTGAGCCTGGGAGATGCCGAGTCACTGGCCCAGCACCCGGCCAGCATGACCCACTCCACGTACACCCCGGAGCAACGCGCTCACCACGGGATTTCCGAGGGGCTGGTGCGGCTCTCGGCGGGCCTTGAGGACGTCGCGGACTTGTTGGCCGATGTTGCCCAGGCCCTGGACGCCTGCGCCATAAAACCAAAAGCCCGGGCGGGGCAACAAAACGTTCACCACGCTTGAAGTAAATTCACAACCAGGTGCGACGTTTACCAATAGCCCGGCCTTCAAAGGCCGGGCGTAGTCCGTTACGCCCTGCACTGCAAAAAATTTGATCCAGTCATTGGCCCGTTTGCGAAAGGCTGTACTAGCATACGAGGCGGCGGTCATGGATATCACTGCCGAGCACGCCGCCCTCATTGAAACTCATGGATGAAATGATGAACTCACACCTGTTCCCCCACATTGGCAAAGTCATTGCCAGCACTGGCAGCCGGCACTTCCCGCGCATGCTGCACGACCTGATCCTCACCCAACTGGCGGTCGACGCCACGCACATCACTCAAATGCCCGTGAGTTCACTGCGCAAGGCCGGCAGTTCGCGAATGCCCGGCATCAGCCCGGTTTACACCGACGCCGTGCCTGGACTGGACGAGGCCCAGGCCGCCGCCCAACTGCACCTGACCCGGCGCAAGAATGACGTCAGCTACGTGCTGTCGGTGTATCGCTCCAACCCTTCGCAGAGCTTTTCGCAGCAGGAACGGATCATCCTGCAAGACTTCTCTTCGTTGCTTTTGCCGATGGTTGAAAAACACATCAGCGCCCTGCAACCCGGCAGCCAGGGCAATGCAGTGCCGCAGCCCGGCATCGACTCCCTGCGCCAACGCTTTGAAGATCGCCTCGCCCAATCGGAATTGGCGCTGTCCAGCCGTGAGCTGGAAGTGTGCGTGGGGTTGCTGGCCGGGCGTACCGCGCCGGAACTGGCCGAGCAGTTGGCATTGAAGGTCAACACCATCGAGAGCTACCTCAAGCGGGCAGCGATCAAGATGGGCATCAGCGGCCGGCATTCGTTGATGCGCTGGATGTATTCCACGGAAGAAAGCACCGCCACAACGCTCTAAAAAACCCACTTGCCGTAGCAGCTGTCGAGCCTTGGCGAGGCTGCGTCAGCGGTGTATCAGACACACCGCTGACGCAGCCTCGCCAAGGCTCGACAGCTGCTACGTGTCATAACGGGTTAATCCCGCGCCAGGGCTTCAATCGGATCCAGCCGCGCCGCATTCCTCGCTGGCACAAACCCGAACACAATCCCGATCAACGTCGAACACGCAAACGCGGTCACCACCGACCCCAGGGAAAACACCATTTCCCACTCCTTCACAAACAACGAAAACAGATAGCCGATGGCGAATGACAGCGAGATGCCGATCATCCCGCCAATCAGGCAGACCATCACCGCCTCCACCAGGAACTGCTGGCGAATGTCCGACTGCCGCGCCCCCACCGCCATGCGTATCCCGATTTCACGGGTGCGTTCAGTCACCGACACCAGCATGATGTTCATCACCCCGATGCCCCCTACCAACAACGAAATCACCGCAATCAACGACAGCAGCAACGCCAGGGAACGGCTGGTTTTCTGCACCGTCTGCATGATGCTGTCGAGGTTGTTGGTAAAAAAATCCTTGGTGCCGTGGCGTTGCAACATCAGCCTGGTGACGTTCTCTTCCACCACCTTGCTCGGCTGCCCGTCCTTGATACGCACGGTGATGCTGTCGAGGTGGCGCTGGCCCAACAGCCGCCCGGCCGCCGTTTCATAAGGCACCCACACGTTCAAGGCCTTGCTGGCGGCGAACATGTTTTTATTGTCGGCCGTCACCCCAATTACCGTGCACGGCAGGCTGCCGACCAGGATCACCTGGCCCAGCGGGTCCACACCGGGGCCAAACAACCGATGGCGCGCGTTGTGGTCGATCACCACCACCTGCGCCTGGCGCCGGGCGTCGCTCTCGCTGAAGGTAATCCCGGCTTCGAGCTTCAAGCCCTTGACCTGGAAATAACGGTCGCTGACGCCATTGACCTGGGCGTCCAGGTCGATGTTGCCATAGCGCAGCAACAGGTTGCGCCCCACCACCGGCGTGGCGCTATCCACGTAATACAGCTGGTTCAGCGCCTCCACGTCCGATGGCAACAGGGTCTCGATGGCCGACGCGCGGCTGTCTCCGAAGCTCTTGCCGGGAAAGATATCGATGGTGTTGCTGCCGATGGCCTGGATGTCCTTGAGCACATAACGCTTGGCGCCTTCGCCGATGGCCGAGATCGACACCACCGAGGTGATGCCGATGACGATGCCGAGCATGGTCAGCAAGGTTCGCATGCGATGGGAAATCAGCGCGACCCAGGCCATGTTGAAGGCCTCCTTGAACAACCCAAGGCTGGCCACCAACTTGCGCGCACCGCTGCGCCTGGGCTCGATGGGCGCTTCGTTGGGCAGGTCGAGGCCGACGCTTTGATTGGCGCGATCACTGACAATCTCGCCATCGCGCACCTCAATGATCCGCTGGGCATTGGCCGCGACTTTCGGATCGTGGGTGACGATGATCACCGTGTGCCCGACGGCGTGCAGCTCGGCCAGGATACGCATTACTTCCTTGCCGCTGTGAGTGTCGAGGGCGCCGGTGGGCTCGTCGGCGAGGATCACTTCGCCACCGTTCATCAAGGCCCGGGCGATACTCACCCGCTGCTGCTGGCCGCCGGACAACTGGCTCGGGCGATGGCTCAAGTGCCCCGACAAACCCAGGCGTGCCAGCAAGTCTGCGGCGCGGCTATGCCGGGCGGTTTGCGGCGTACCGGCATAAATCGCCGGCATTTCCACGTTGTGCAACGCGCTCAAATGCGCCAGCAGGTGGTAACGCTGGAAGATAAACCCGAAGTAGTCGCGGCGCAGTTCCGCCAGTTGTTCATCACCCAGGGTGCGAGTTTCGATGCCATTGATCTTGTAGCTGCCGGCGGTGGCGTAATCGAGGCCACCGAGGATGTTCATCAAGGTGGATTTACCCGAGCCCGAGGCCCCGGTAATCGCGACCATTTCCCCGGCGGGGATGGTCAGGTCAATGCCTTTTAGGGCAATAAATTCGCGGTCACCGGCCATGAAACTGCGCACGATGCCTTTCAGCTCCAGCAGTGGCTGACTCATCACTCAGCCCCCCGCCACGGCGGGCGATGGGTCGCCGATCACCACCTTGTCGCCTTCGGCCAGGCCAGCGAGGATCTGCACCTTGACGTTATTATTGATACCGGTCTGCACTGGCCGCGTGTTGGCCTTGCCCTTGGCGTCCAGCACCCGCACCGGGAAGCTGCCGTCGGCATTGCGCGGGCCGAGTGCGGCCACCGGCACGGTCAACGCGGCCTTGGCGGTGTCGAGCACGATCCGCACTTGTGCGGTCATGGCGATGCGCAGACGGTGGTCGGGGTTGGGCACGTCAAAGAGGGCGTTATAGAACACCGCGGTGTTTTGCTTTGGGGTGCCGGCGGTCTGGGTTTCGAGAAAGTTTTGCGGGGCCGGTTCGGTGCCACGCAGTTTGGCGTAGTAGCGCTTGTCGGCCTCCCCGAGGATGGTGAAGTACACCTGCTGGCCGGGGCTGATATGGATCACGTCAGCCTCGGAGACCTGGGCCTTGACGGTCATGGTGTCCAGGTCTGCCAGCTTGAGCAGCACCGGTGCCAATTGGCTGGCGATCACCGTCTGGCCTTCCTGGGTGACGATGCCCACTACATCGCCGTCGATGGGCGCGACGATGCGGGTGTAGGCCAGGTTGATCTTGGCGGTGTCGATCTGGATGTGGGCGCTTTTGATCTGTGCGTCGAGGGACATCAGGTTGGCGCGTTGGACTTCGTAGTTGGATTCGGCAGTTTCAAAGTCCTGGCGGGACACCGATTCGTCCTCTTGCAGGCCTTGATAGCGTTGGTAGACGGACTTGGTTTCCTTGAGCTGTGCGGCGGTGGCGCGGCGTTGGGCCTTGAGGTTTTCTTCATCGACCTCGGCTTTGCGCAGGGTGTTTTGCAGGATCAACGGGTCGATTTCGGCGAGCCATTGGCCCTTTTTGACCTTATCGCCGACCTTTACCTTCAGGGACTTGAGTTGGCCGGAGACTTGGGCGCCGACGTCGACCTGCTTGACGCCTTCGAGCAGGCCGGTGGCCAGGACCGCGTTTTCAATGTCACCGCGTTCGGCGGTGGCGGTCAAGTATTGCGGCGCGTCTGCGGGTGCCTGCACGGTGTAGATGGTCAGGGCGGCGGCGATTGCCAGGGCCAGGGCCATTCCTGTTTTGCGAAGCTTTGACTTTTCCATAAGTGACCACAGAAGACGTTGAAGTTGGTCCGGCTTTTGGCTCGGAGTACATATCCGTTTTTTGGTAACGGCTGATATTGATTCCGCCCTTACAGCGGCTCACTTTTGAACAGCGCAAAAGTAAGCAAAACGCTCTTGCCCCACCACCCAGGTGACCCGCTGTAAGAGCGGAACCATAAGCCGCCGTTACCGCAGCAACGGATATGTACCCTCACAAAACCCGCTCCCCAGCAAAAACCCCATCCCCCCACCAAGCCGCCAAACTCAACACATTCGGCGCCTTGAGCAACGAAAAATGATTCCCCGGCCCGTACCAGACCTCCAACGACCCGGTGCACCCGCGCCACCCCTCAACCATCAACCCCTGCTCCCGCTGATTCCCCGCCACATCCAGCGCCGGATCCTGCGCCAACACCAACCGCACAACCCCCTCATACCGCCGAACAGGCCGATAAACCGTGCGCAACGCCGACGCATAAGTGCGCGTCGGCCCATCCATCGCACCCACCAACGACCGCGCAGGCAACAGCCCAACCCCCACCATCCCCGCATGCAACAACCGCCGCTGCTCCACCTCATCGCACCCGGCAAAACCCACCGCATCAATCCCAAGCGACTTACCCGAAGCCACCTGCATCGATTCCACCAACCGCAACAACGCCCCGGTCGTGGTATAGGGCCGGCCCACCACCCCACTCCCACCGGGCGCCTCGCTGTCGATCAACGTCAACGACGCCACCTCACGCCCCAGAGCCTGCAACCGCGTGGCCATCTCAAACACCACCCAGCCACCAAACGAATGCCCCACCAGATGCACCGGCCCCAAAGGACACTCCTGCTCCAACGCCTGCAAATAACAGCACGCCGCCGCCTCGACCTGACTGTGCGGCACCGCCTTCCCATCCAGCCCACGCGGCTGCAACCCAAAGATCGGCCAGTCGCGGCCCAGCGCTTCAGCCAGCCCCACAAACCCGGTCACGCTATCCCCCGCCCCCGGCACACAGAAGACCGGCGCATGCCCGGCACGGCCACTCTGGATCCGCAGCAACGGCTGATGCACCGCCACATCCGGCGCCTCACTCGATGCCAATGCATCACCCAGCGCCTGCCCCAGCGCCTGGATATGCGGCGCCTGCATCATGCTCTGGTGATCCCCCGGCACTTCAATACGGCGCAATTGCCCCACGGCCAGTGCCGCATCCCAACCCAGGTCCAGGCTGCGCCGCGACAGCTGCGTCGGCCGCTGTGCGGCGCTGAACAAGTGCACCGCCAGCGGCATCGGGAACAAGCTGTAATGCGCCAACGCATGCCCGTGCCCGACTTCCCGCTCGATAAAACTCAACAGGTCCGCGTCCGTTGCCGCCGCCATCTGCGCGTACAACAAATGCCGATCGCGGCAGCGTTGCAGCACGCCAGCAAAGTCCAGCTGCCCAACCTGCGTTTCCAGTTGCCCAAGGCTTGCCAATTCATCCACACCTCCCTGTGCGTTCCAATACGCCGTGCACTGCAACAGCAAATGCCGTTTGAGGGCGTCCGGCCCGGCCCAGCGCGCCTTGCCCTGGTCGGTCAGGCGCGGCACGTAGCTGTCGATCAACCCGAGGAACGCCACCGGCTCATCCAACCCCTGCAGCTGCATCGCCACTTCATAAGCCAACACCCCACCAAACGACCAACCCGCCAGTCGATACGGCCCATGGGGTTGCACCGACCGAATGATCCCCACCAGCCGCGCCGCCAGGCCTTCCATGGTCTGCAGCTGCGCCTCACCAAGGGGCGCGCCGGGCAAGCCATAGATCGGGTAGTCTCCCGGCAGGTGCCGGCCCAACGCCGGAAAATACACGTCCATGCCGCTGAACTCGTGCACCAGAAACAACGGCGGTTGGCTACCGCCGGAACGTACGGTGATCAGCGAGCTGTTGTCCTCGCGCGCCGTACGCTGGCCGAGCATCGCGGCCACCGAAGCCACGCTGGCATGCTGGAACAGCTCCGCGAGCGATACCGCAAGCCCCGCTTCTTCCATCAGGTTGACCAGCCGGATCGCCAACAACGAATGCCCGCCCAGTTCAAAGAAACTGTCATGCCGACCGACCTGCTCCAGCCTCAACACCTCGCACCAGAGGCGGGCCAGGGTCTGTTCCAGCTCGTTCGCCGGTGCCTCGAACCCACGGCTTGCCAGCGCCTCCATCGTGGGCACCGGCAGGGCCTTGCGGTCGATTTTGCCGTTGGCCGTCAGCGGCATTTTTTCCAGCGGCACATAGGCCGACGGCACCATGTAGTCCGGCAGGTGCCGCAGCAGGTGGCCGCGCAGCACATCGATGGCGAGCGGTTCGCCGCAGTAGTACGCCACCAGGCGCTTGTCCCCCGGCACATCCTCCCGCGCCAGCACCACCACCTCCTTGATCCCGGCACAGGTCGCCAGGCTCGCCTCGATTTCGCCCAGCTCGATGCGAAAGCCGCGAATCTTCACCTGGTCGTCATTACGCCCAATGCACTCCAGCAGTCCGTCCGCCGACCAGCGCCCGAGGTCGCCGGTGCGGTACAACACACCCTCGCCAAACGGATCGTCGACAAACTTCTCGGCCGTCAGCCCTGGCCGGTTCAGATACCCCTTGGCCACGCCGTGCCCGCCAATGCAGATCTCCCCGACCACGCCCAGCGGCACCGGCTGCAAGTACGCATCCAGCAGGTAGATTTGCGTGTTGGAAATTGGCCGGCCGATGGGCACGCTTTCGGCATCGGCGGCAATGGTTTGTACTTCATATGTAGTCGCGTAAGTCGTGGTTTCAGTCGGGCCGTAGCAGTGCACCAACCGCAGCGCGGGCGCCTGGGCCAGCAGGCTGCGAAACGCCGCCGGGTCCGCTCGCTCGCCGCCGCACAACAGGATGCGCAGCCCGGCCAACGCGTCGGGAATCAACTGCACGTACTGATTGAAAAGCGCAGTGGTGACAAACAGGATCGTCGCCCCGCCCGCCTTCAGTGCCCGCCCGAACGCGCCCGGGTCGAGCACAGTGGCATGGTCGGTCACCCACACCTGGCCGCCGTTGAGCAAAGGGCCCCACACGTCCATGGTGCTCGCATCGAACGCCGGGTTGGAGGCGAATGCCACGCGGTCATGGGCAGTGAAATCGGCGTAGCCGTTATTGATCACCAGCCGGGTGATGCCCCGGTGCGGCACCAACACGCCTTTGGGGGTTCCGGTGGAACCGGAGGTGTACATGATGTACGCCACACGCTGCGAGGACTGCGACAAATCCGGGTTGTGGCTCGGTTGCGGCTCCGGCGCCAGGGTGTCGAGGTCGATGCGCCGGGCCGGGTAATCCACGGGCGCGCTGCTATGGGTCAACAGCCACACCGCGCCGCTGTCCTGCACCATGAAGGCCTGGCGTTCGGCCGGGGCGTGGATGTCCAGCGGCACATAAGCCGCCGCGCATTTGAGGATCGCCAGTTGGCTGAGTAGCAGGTCGACCGAGCGTGGCAGCAGGATCGCCACGTGGTCGCCGGGCTGCACGCCCACGCTGCGCAGATGGTGCGCCAGTTGGTTGGCGCGAATATTCAGCTCGCCGTAATGTAGGACCTGTTCGCCATGCACCACGGCAACAGCGTTCGGGCGCGCCTGGGCCTGGGCCTCAAACAAACGCTGCACGGTATGTTCATGAGGGAACACGCGCCGGGTAGCGTTGAATTCCACCCGCAGTTTTTCACGCTCCGCCGGCGGCAGGATCGACAGTTGGCTGATCGCCGTCCCGCTATGGTGTTCCAACGCCTGCATCAGTTGTTCCAGCGCGACATGCAGGTATGCACAGAGGCGTGGCGCGCCCTGCCCCATAGCGTCAAGGGTGAACCCGTCGCCCAGGTCATCCACACTCATAGACAGCGCAAAGTTGCTACGCTCCTCGGCCTTGAGCACGTGCATGCCCTGCCAGGCCTGGGCCACCTCACTGGCTTGCGGCGCACTGTGGCGATAGTTGAACAGCACACTGAACAGCGGCGTGTTGGCCGCCAGCCCGCTGCAACGCTGGGCCAGGGTCAGCGGCGCATGCTCATGACTGAGCAGTTGGGTCAGCCGTGCATGGGTGGCCATCAACGCCGCGTGCGCCGTGAGCTCACCCAGGTCGACCCGCAGTGGCAAGGTGTTGATGAACACGCCCAATGCGCGCTCGGCGCCTTCGCCGCCCTGCAGCCGGCCCAGTAACACGGTGCCGAAAACCACCTGCTCGCGGCCCGATACCTTGCCCAACACCTGGGCCCAGGCCAGGTGCATCAGGCTCGCGACACTCACCCCAAGGTGACGCGCGAGGGTGCGCAGGCGCCGGTCCAGCAGCGGGTCGACGCCCAGCCGGGCCTGGAGCGCTTCCCCGGGTGCATTCAGCGCCAGCGTCGGTTCATCGATATCCCCGAGCATCTCGCGAAAGAACCCTTCGTGCTCTTGCTCACGCATCCCCAGCCGCGTCTGCGCCACATAGTTGCGATACGGCACCGCCGCGCCCAACTGCTCGCGACGGCCCAGCAGGCAAGCCTGCATTTCGTGCTGCAGCACTTGCAGTGCAACGTGGTCCATCACAAGGTGATGGAACAGCAACAGCGCAACCACCCGCTGGTTGGCCGGGTCCTCGGCGTACACCAGGCGCATCAACGGCGCCTGGGCCAGGTCCAATCGGTGCTGGCCGAAGCGTGCCTGCAATTGCCCCAGTACATCGCCCGTCACCTCAATCGCCTCAACCCGCAACGACGCGCTGCGCCACACCACCTGCAGCGGCTCCGCCAGCCCGTCCCAGTGCATCGACGAGCGCAAAATGTCATGCCGCTCGATCACCGCATGCAACGCCTGGGCAAACGCGTCAAGGCGCTCAACGCTGGCAAAGGCGAACTGCGCCTGCAACAGATAGGCGTCACCCTGCTGCACCGCCCGGTGGTGGTACAGGATCCCGGCCTGCAACGGGGCCAGCGGGTAGATGTCCTGTACGTTGGCCGCGCCGCCGGGAATCGTCGCCACCAGACGGTCGATGGCGGGTTGCTCCAGGCTCACCAGCGTCAGCATGTCCGGGGTGATGTGCGTGCAATCGGCCGCAATGCCATTGCCCGGCACCGCCACTTCGCGGCCACCGCCCACTGCTGCCGCCAACGCCGCAAGCGTCGGCTGGCCAAACAAAACCTTCACATCTGCCGACAGGCCGGCCCGGCGCATACGGCCGATCAGGCTGGCGGCAAGCAGCGAATGGCCACCCAACTCGAAGAAATTATCGTGACGGCCGACCCGCTCCACCGTGAGCAGATCCGCCCACAGGCCGGCCAGGGTGATTTCGGTTTCACCCACAGGCGCGACGTATTCCCGGGCGATCACCGACTCCAGGCCCGGCGCCGGCAGTGCCTTGCGGTCGAGCTTGCCGTTGGGGCTCAACGGCAACGCGTCCAGGTGCATGAAGGTCGCCGGCACCATGTAGTCCGGCAGGTGTTCCAGCAGGTGACTGCGCAGGGCATCGATTTCGGCCTGCACGCCAGTGTAGTAAGCCACCAGCCGTGAATCACGGGCGACGACGGCGGCTTCGCTGATCTGCGCAAACTGGAGCAGCCGCGCCTGAATCTCGCCGAGTTCGATACGCAGGCCACGGATTTTTACCTGGTCGTCATTGCGGCCCAAGTACTCGATATTGCCGTCCGCCAGGTAGCGCCCGACATCGCCGGTGCGGTACATGCGGCCTGCGCTGAACGGGTCCTTGAGGAAGCGTTCGGCGGTGAGTTCCGCACGGTGCAAGTAACCCCGTGCGACTTGCACGCCACCGATAAACAGCTCGCCCACCACGCCCAATGGCACGGGCTGTAACTGCCCGTCCAGCAGGTACAGCCGGGTGTTGGCAATCGGCATACCGATGGGCGTGTTGTCTGGGGTGACAGGCCCGGCGCAATCCCACGCCGTCACGTCCACCGCCGCTTCGGTAGGGCCGTAGAGGTTGTACAAACCGATCCCTGGCAATTGCTGTTTGAAGCGGCGCACCAGGCTGCCGGGCAAGGCTTCACCGCTGCACATCACCCGCACCAAACCGGCACTTTGGCTGACATCGCCATGGGCCAGGAACACCTCCAGCATCGAGGGCACAAAGTGCAAGGTAGTGATCTGCTCGGACTCAATCACCTCACACAGGTAGGCCGGGTCTTTATGCCCGCCGGGACGGGCCATCACCAACCGGGCGCCGGTGAACAGCGGCCAAAAAAACTCCCACACCGACACGTCAAAGCTGAACGGGGTTTTCTGTAACACCGCGTCCTGCGTCGTGAGCCCGTACTCGTCCTGCATCCACAGCAGGCGGTTGACCACGCCCGCGTGCTCGTTGATCACGCCCTTCGGTTGGCCGGTAGAACCCGAGGTGTAGATGACGTAGGCCTGATGCTGCGCAGTCAGCCCCGCCACCCACGGATTCTGCACAGGCTGGTGCTGCCAGGTGTGCTGGTCCAGATCGACCACCGGCACCGTCACGTTGCCCAGCAGCGAAAGGGTTTCACCCTGCACCAGCACGGCTGCCGGGGCGCTGTCCTGGAGCATGTAGGCAATACGCTCCAGCGGGTACGCCGGGTCCAGGGGTACATAACCACCGCCCGCCTTGAGGATCGCGAACAGGCCGACAACCATCTCCAGCCCGCGCTCGACGCAGATCGCCACCCGCGAATCGGGCTGTACACCCAGCTCACGCAGGTGGTGCGCCAACTGGTTGGCCCGCTGGTTCAGCTCGGCATAGGTCAGGCACCGCGCGCCTGTTTTCACCGCCAGCGCGTCGGGCGTGCGTTCCACTTGGGCCTCGAACATACCGTGCAGCGTCTGGTCGAGGTTGTACGCCACATCGGTGGCGTTGAAGTCGAACAGCAGGTGCTCACGCTCCTGCTCGTCCAGCAACTGCGCATGCTCCAGCACCGCCTGATCGTTATCGACCATGGCCTGCAGTACGCGGATGAAGTAGCCGACATACCGCAGCATCGTCGCCTCATCAAACAAAGCGGTGGCATATTCCAGCGTGCCGCGAATTTCACCCCGGGCCTCGCCCAGGTTCAGCGACAGGTCGAACTTGGCAAAGTGGCTGTCCTCCACGATCCCTTCAAGGCTCAGGTCGCCCAGGGCCAGGGCCGGCGCGTCGCTGTCCTGCCACGTCAACATCGTCTGGAACAGCGGGCTGTGGGCCAGGCTGCGGATTGGCCGGGTGATTTCCACCACCTGTTCAAACGGCAGGTCCTGATGGGCCTGGGCCTCCAGGGTCAGCCCCTTGACCCGCGCCAGCAGCGCCTCGGCGCTCAACTCACCCGAGGTATCGATGCGCACCGCCAGGGTGTTGACGAACAACCCGATCAAGCCTTCCACCTCGGCCCGCTGGCGGTTGGCGACCGGCGAGCCGATCACCACCTCCTGCTGCCCGGCCAGGCGCGTCAACAATGAAGCCCACGCGGTCATCATCAGCATGTACAGGGTGGTGCCGTGGCGTTGATTGAGCGCTTTGAGCCCGGCGCTCAGGCGTTCATCCAGGCGTACGTCGACGCTGCTGCCGGCATAGTCCTGCTGGGCCGGGCGTGGACGGTCGGTAGGCAGCATCAACAGGGCTGGCGCGCCGGCGAGGGTTTGCTGCCAGTAACTGCTCTGGCGGTGCAGCACCTCGCCACTGAGCCACAGGCGCTGCCATATGGCGAAGTCGCTGTACTGGATCGGCAGCGCCGGCAATGGATCAGCCTCACCGTGGCTGAAGGCCTGGTACAAGGCCATCAATTCGCGGGTCAGCACGCCCATGGACCAGCCATCGGATACGATATGGTGGAGGGTCAGCAGCAGCACGTGATGGTCGTCGGCCATGATGACCAGCCGCCCGCGCAGCAGCGGGCCGCGTTGCAAATCGAAAGGTGCCGAGGCTTCGCCCTGGATCAACGCGTCCAGCACCTGCTGGGCTTGCGGGTGGCAGCGCAGGTCCTGCACTTGCAGGGGCATCACCTCTTCAGGCGGCACGATCAGCACGTGGGCGTCGTCATCCTGCTGGGCAAAACGACTGCGCAACGTCTCGTGCCGCGCGACGATCCGCGCCAGCGCGCGTTGCACGGCATCAACGTGCAACTGCCCGCGCAGGCGCAGGCCGATCGGGATGTTGTAGGCGGTGTTGGCGCCTTCCATCAGCGCCAGAAACCACAGGCGTTGTTGGGCAAACGACAACGGCACGTCCGCATCGCGGGCCGCCGGCAGGATATCCGGCAAGGTGCTGCGCCCCGCTTGGGCCAACACCTGCGCCACCGCCGCCAGTTCGGCATTGGCGAACAGCTCACCCAGCGCCAGGTCGACACCCAGGCGCTGGCGCACCTGGGACACCATGCGCATGGCCAGTAACGAATGCCCGCCCAGTTCAAAAAAATGATCCTGGCGCCCGACGCGCTCCACCTGCAGCACCTCGGCCCAGATTTGCGCGAGGACGGTTTCGATATCGCCCTGGGGCGCCTCGTATTCGCGGGTGAAGACAGCGGCCAGGTCCGGCTTCGGCAGCGCCTGGCGGTCCAGTTTGCCGTTGGCGGTAAGCGGCAATGCGTCGAGCTTGACGTAGGCCACGGGGACCATGTAGTCCGGCAAGTGCGCCACCAGGTGCGCGCGTATCTCGCCCACTTCAAGGGCGTCGAACTGCGGGTTTTCGGTGAAGTAAGCCACCAGCCGTGCGTGGCCGGGCTGGTCTTCACGGGCCAGCACCACGGCTTCCTGAAGACCCGGCAACTGGTTGAGGCGGGTTTCGATTTCTCCCAGTTCGATACGCACGCCACGGATTTTCACCTGGTCGTCGTTGCGGCCCAGGTATTCGATATTCCCGTCCGGCAACCAGCGCGCCAAGTCGCCGGTGCGGTACAGGCGACCCTCGGTGAACGGATCATCGAGGAAGCGTTCGGCAGTCATTTGCGGGCGGTTGAGATACCCCCGCGCCACACCCTTGCCGCCCACATACAGTTCACCGGCAACGCCCAGGGGTACCGGGCGCTGTTGAGGGTCCAGCAAGTAAACCCTGGCGTTGGCGATAGGTTTGCCGATGTGCAACGGCTGGCCGGGCTCGGTCCGGCCAGAGGTGGCGACCACCGTGGCTTCGGTGGGGCCGTAGTTGTTGATCACCTCGAAACGCTGGGCACGGGGGAACTGGCGCAGGCGGTCGCCGCCAATCAGCAAGGTACGCAGGGTTGGGTGTTCGATGTTTTGGCTGAACGCATATTCGGCCACGGGCGTGGGCAGGAAGCACACGTCCAGCGGCTGCGCGCGCCACCAGTCCAGCAGCGCATCAATGTCTTCGGCACCGTCGTGGGCCGGCGGCAGGTGCAAGGTGGCGCCCACGCACAGGGCCGGCCAGACTTCCCAGGCCATCGCGTCAAAGCCGAAACCGGCAACGCTGGCGGTGTGCCGGCCCGCGCACAGGTCAAACGCGGTGCAATGCCAGCCCACCAGGTTGGCCACGGTGTGATGCTCCACCATCACGCCCTTGGGCAGGCCGGTGGAGCCGGAGGTGTAGATCACGTAGGCCAGGTTGGAGGGGCTGACGGCGACTTGGGGGTTGCTGGCCGAATGGTGATGCCAGGTGAAACGGTCGAGGTTGATCACCGGCACGTCGAGCGCCGGCAGGCGCTCCAACAGCGCTTGCTGGGTCAGCACCGCAACGGGTGCGCTGTCAGTGAGCAGGTAGTTCAGGCGCTCGGCCGGGTGCGACGGGTCCACCGGCACGTAGCATGCGCCGGACTTGAGGATCGCCAGCAACCCGGCGAGGGTGTCCAGCCCGCGCCGGGCGACGATGGCCACCCGGTCGTCGGGCTTTACCCCAAGCGCCAGCAGGTGATGGGCCAGCAGGTTGGCTTGTTGATTCAACTCGGCGTAGGTCAGTTGGCGGCCCTGATACACCGCGGCTACCGCGTCCGGGGTCCGCAGGGTTTGCGCCTCGATGCGCCCGTGCAGGGTGGTGCCCTGGGGGAAGTCGGCGGCGGTCGCGTTGTACTGCTCCAGCAGTTGACGCTGCTCGGCCTCGGGCAGCACCGGCAAGCGATTCAATGAGGTTTGGGGTGCGTGTTCCAGCGCCTGTACCAGGCTTTCCAGGGCGGTTTGCAGGTAGCCGCACACCCGCCGCGGGTCAACCTGGGCGCTGGCCAACAGGCTCAGGCTGAAGTCTTCGCCCAGGTCATCGACGCTCAACGTCAACGGGTAATTGGTGCGTTCCTCGGAGCGCAAGGCTTGAATACCCTGCCAGGCCGAGACCGCCTCGGCACTCGCACCACCCGCGCTATGGCGGTAGTTGAGCAACGCGCTGAACAGCGGCGTCGGCGCCACCACGCCGCTGCACCGCTGGGCCAGGGCCAGCGCCGCATGTTCATGGCGCAGCAACGTCGTCAGCCTTGCATGCGTAGCCCTGACCCCGGCGCGCACGTCGTCGGCGCCCACATCCACCCGAAACGGCAAGGTGTTGATAAAGATCCCCAAAGCGCGGTCGGTGTCGTGGCTGCCCTGCATGCGGCCCATCAGCACCGTACCGAACACCACCTGCTCCTTGCCCGCCAGTACCCCCAGCACCTGGGCCCAACCCATGTGGAACAGGCTGGCAGCGCTCACCCCCAACTGGCGGGCCTGGGCGCGCAAGCGCCGGCTCAATGGCGCGGCCAGTGGCTGGCTGATCTCCTGGATGTTGTCACCGTCGCCCTGCACATCCTGCAGGCCGTAGGGCAAGGTGGGCTCGCTGATGTCGCCGAGCATCTGCCGGAAGAAACCTTCGTGCTCCTGCTCGCTGATGCCCAGGCGCGCCTGGGCGACATAGTTGCGAAACGGCACGGCCTGGCCCAACTGGCCAGCCTTGCCCAACAGGCAGGCTTGCATCTCGTGGCAGACCACTTCCAGGGCGCTGTGGTCCAAGGCCATGTGGTGGAACAACAGCATCGCCACCACGCGCTGGCCGGCCTCATCCCAGGCCCGCACCAGTTGCAGCAGCGGTGCGCGGGTCACGTCCATGCGGTAGTGGCGGCCATCGTACAAGTGGTGCAGCCGGGCGGCGATATCGCCCTCGGCCGCGTCCAGCTCAATCGCCTGCACCGCCAGGCGCGCCCTGCGCCACACCACTTGCGACGGCTCTTCCAGGCCTTCCCACACCACCCCGGTACGCAGGATGTCGTGGCGGTCGATGACCTGTTGCAGGGCCTGGGCAAAACCCTCGAAACGTTCAAGGCTGTCGAAGGCAAACAGCGACTGCATGATGTACGGGTCGCCGTGTTCGGCACTGACGTGATGATAGAGAATGCCTTCCTGCAACGGCGCCAGTGGGTATATGTCCTGCACATTGGCCACGCCACTGTCGACCGTTTCGATGATGCGATCGATCGACGCCTGGCTCAGTCTCGACAAGGTCAACATCGCCGGGATAATGGCGGCGGCGCCCGCCGGAATGCCATTGGCCGGCACCTGCACGTCACCGGCCTTGGTGGCCGAGTATCCGCCGGCCTTGATCAGCTCGATCAGCGCCGGCTTGTGTTCGCGCAGCAAGGCCAGCAGGGTCGGGTCGCTCAGGGCCTGTTTGTTGCCCTGCACCGACAACTGATCACCCTTGAGCGCCAGTTGCACATCCCTGGCCTTAAGTGTCGCCAACAGTTCGATGATGCTCACAGGACGATCTCCATTCGTTCGGTAATTGCGGCGTAGCCGGCCAGGGTCGGTTGTTCAAACAGCCCCCGCACATCGGCTTCCATGCCTTCCTGGCGCAAGCGCCCGATCAAGCTGACAGCCAGCAACGAGTGCCCGCCCAGCTCAAAAAAGTTGTCGTGGCGCCCTACCCGCTCCACCTTCAGCAGCTCGGCCCACAGGCGCGCCAGGGTGATTTCGGTGTCGCCTTGCGGGGCGTCGTATTCGCGCACGATCAGTGATTCCACACCCGGTGCCGGCAGCGCCTTGCGGTCAAGCTTGCCGTTGGGGCTCAGGGGCAACGCCTCCAGGTGCACGAACACCGCGGGCACCATGTAGTCCGGCAAACGTGCCAGCAGGTGCGCCCGCAACTGTTCGATATCCGCCTGCACACCGGTGTAGTACGCAACAAGGCGTTCGTCGCGGGCCAATACGGCGGCTTCGTTGACGTGCGGGTACTCGGTCAGGCGCGCCTGGATCTCCCCCAGTTCGATGCGCAGGCCACGGATTTTCACCTGGTCGTCGTTGCGGCCCAGGTACTCGATATTGCCATCCGGCAGGTAGCGCCCCAGGTCACCAGTGCGGTACATGCGGCCGGGGTTGAACGGGTCCTTGAGAAACCGCTCGGCCGTCAGTTCAGGACGGTGCAAGTAGCCGCGCGCCACTTGCACACCCGCAATAAACAGCTCGCCCACCACCCCCAGCGGCACCGGCTGCAACTGGGCGTCCAGCAGGTACAGGCGGGTGTTGGCAATCGGCTTGCCAATGGGCGTGTTGTCCGGCACTTGGGGCCTGGCGCAGTTCCAGGCCGTCACGTCCACTGCCGCCTCGGTCGGGCCGTAGAGGTTGTACAAACCGATACCGGGCAACTGCTGCTTGAAGCGTCGCACCAGGCTGCCGGGCAACGCTTCGCCGCTGCACATCACCCGCAGCAGCCCGGCACCCTGGCTCACATCGCCATGGGCCAGGAACACGTCGAGCATCGACGGCACAAAATGCACGGTGGTGATCTGTTCTGCCTCGATCACCTCGCACAGGTAGGCCGGATCCTTGTGCCCGCCAGGGCGCGCCATGACCAGTCGCGCCCCCGTGAACAAAGGCCAGAAGAACTCCCACACCGACACGTCGAAGCTGAACGGGGTTTTCTGCAACACCGCGTCAGTGGCGCTGAGGCCGTAGGCGTCCTGCATCCAGAGCAAACGGTTAACCACGCCTGCGTGCTCATTGATCACACCCTTGGGCTGGCCGGTGGAACCGGAGGTGTAGATCACGTAGGCCTGATGTTGCGCAGTCAGCCCCGGCACCCGCGGATTATGTAAAGGCTGGTGCTGCCAGGTGTTCTGGTCCAGGTCCACTACCGGCACCGCGACTTCACCCAGCAGCGCGCGGGTAGCACCCTGCACCAGCACCGCCGCAGGCTTGCTGTCTTGCAGCATGTAGGCCAGGCGATCCAGCGGATAGGCCGGGTCCAGCGGCACATAACCACCGCCGGCCTTGAGAATCGCGAACAGGCCGATGACCATCTCCAGGCCGCGCTCGACGCAAATCGCCACCCGCGAATCCGGCTGCACGCCCAGCTCACGCAGGTGCCGGGCCAACTGATTGGCCCGCTCGTTCAGCTCGCGATAGCTCAGGCATTGCGAGCCGGCCTTTACCGCCAAAGCATCGGGCGTGCGCTCCACCTGGGCCTGGAACATACCGTGCAGCGTCTGCGCCAGGTCGTAATCGACCTGGGTAGCGTTGAATTCGACCAACAGTTGCTGGCGCTCCGCAGCAGCCAAAATCGGCAGGCGATCGAGTGGTTGCTGCGGTGCGTGTTCCAGGGCGTCGACCAGTTGCGTCAACGCCATCTGCATATAACCGCAGACCCGCTGTGCACCCACCTGCGCCAGGGTCAATGCGGTGAAGTCATAACCGTCGCCCAGGTCATCGACGTTCAGGGTCAGCGGGTAGTTGGTGCGCCCGTCGTTGGTCAGGGTGTGCATGCCTTCCCAGGCGTGCTGTGCGCCCAGTGAACGGGTGGCGCCGCCGCGGTGGCGGTAGTTGAGCATCGCGCTGAACAGTGGCAACGGCGCCGCCACCCCGCTGCAACGCTGGGCCAGGGCCAGCGATGCGTGTTCATGCCCCAGCAGCGCGGTGAGCCGGGCATGGGTGCTGCGCACACTGTCGCGCACCCCTTGCCCGTCGATATCCAGGCGCAGCGGCAAGGTGTTGATGAACACGCCAAGGGCCCGGTCTGCCCCCTCGCCGCCCTGCATCCGGCCTACCAGTACCGTGCCGAACACCACGTTCGGCTTGCCCGAGGTGACAGCCAGCACCTGCGCCCACGCCAGGTGAAACAGGCTCGCGGTGCTCACACCCAGCAGGCGTGCCTGGGCGCGCAAGCGACGGCACAGGCCAGCGTCCAGGTGGTGGCTCGACTCCTCGATATCGCGGCCGTCGCCCTGCACATCCTGCAAGCCAAACGGCAGCGTCGGCTCGTGAATATCACCGAGCATCTGGCGGAAGAACCCTTCATGCTCCTGCTCGCTGACACCCAGCCGCGCCTGGGCCACGTAGTTGCGGTACGGCATGGGCGCGGCAAGCGGTGCGGCGTGGCCCAGCAGGTAGCCCTGCATTTCCCGCAGCACCACGTCGAACGCGGTGTGGTCCAGCACAATGTGGTGATACAGCAGCACCGCCACCACGCGCTGATTGGCCGGGTCATTGGCATACATCAGGCGGATCAGCGGGCCTTGGGTGATGTCCAGCCGGTAGCGCCGGGCGTCGAAACGCTGATGCAGGCCGGCCAGCACATCGCCTTCCAGGTGCAGCGCTTCGACCTTCAACCCAGCCTTGCGCCATACCACCTGCACCGGCTGCGCCAAGCCTTGCCAAACCACACCGGTGCGCAGGATGTCGTGGCGATCGATCACCTGCTGCAAGGCGCGCGCGAAGGTATCCAGGCGCGCCTGGGTGTCGAATGCCAGGTGTGATTGCAGCAGGTACGGGTCGCCCTGCTCCGCGGTGATGTGGTGGTAAAGAATGCCCTCTTGCAACGGCGCCAACGGGTAGATGTCCTGCACATTGGCGGCGCCACCCGGCACGCTGGCGACGATCTGATCGATGGTCGGCTGGTCCAAATCCACCAGCGACAGCATCGACGGTGTGATGCGCTGGCAATCGGCGCCGATGCGGTTGACCGGCACCACCACTTCCCGGCCACTGCCCACCGCCGCTGCCAAGGCGGCCAACGTAGGCTGGCTGAACAGCACCCGCACGTCGGCGCTCAGGCCCACCTGGCGCATGCGCTCGATCAAACTCACCGCCAGTAACGAATGGCCACCCAGTTCAAAGAAGTGGTCATGACGCCCCACCTGCTCCACTTGCAACACCTCGGCCCAGATGCGCGCCAGGGTGGTTTCCACTTCGCCGTGCGGCGCTTCATATTCACGGCTGAGGATGGCGGCCTGAGCCGGCGCGGGCAGAGCCTGGCGGTCGAGCTTGCCGTTGGCGGTCAGCGGCCAACTGTCGAGCTTGACGTAAGCCACCGGCACCATGGCCGCGGGCAGCTGGCTTTGTAGTTCGGCACGCAGGGTTTCGATGCCCAGCGGGGTGTATTCGGTGAACCAGGCGACCAGCCGCCCGTCGCGTACCAGCACCACGCCTTCCTTGACGCCGTCGATAGCCGCCAGGCGGGTTTCGATTTCCCCGAGTTCGATGCGCACGCCACGGACTTTTACCTGGTCGTCGTTGCGGCCCAGGTACTCGATATTCCCATCCGGCAACCAGCGCGCCAGGTCTCCGGTGCGGTACAGCCGGCCCGGGTGGAAAGGGTTGTCGAGGAAGCGTTCGGCGCTCATCTGCGGGCGGTTCAAGTACCCGCGTGCGACACCGCTGCCGCCTACATACAGTTCGCCCGCTACGCCCACCGGCACCGGACGCTGTTGTGCATCCAGCAGGTACACCGTGGCATTGGCCATCGGCGTGCCGATATGCAGCGGCTGGCCAGCGTGCACGCGACCAGAGGTGGCAACCACCGTGGCTTCGGTGGGCCCGTAGTTGTTGATCACCGCGAACCGTCGCTCAACGGTGAACTGGCGCAGGCGATCACCGCCGATCAACAAGGTGCGCAGGCTTGGGTGCTCCAGGTTCTGGCTGAAGGCGTACTCGGCCACCGGCGTCGGCAGAAAGCTCACGTCCAGCGGCTGGGCCAGCCACCACGCCAGCAGTTCGTCGATGTTTTCATTGCCGACATGGGCCGGTGGCAGGTGCAAGGTCGCGCCTGCACACAATGCCGGCCAGACTTCCCAGGCCATGGCATCAAAGCCGAACCCGGCGACGCTGCTGGTGTGGCTGTGGGCATGCAGGCCAAACGCTTCGCAGTGCCAATGCACCAGGTTTTCCACGGTGCGGTGTTCCACCATTACCCCTTTGGGTTGGCCGGTGGAGCCGGAGGTGTAGATCACGTAGGCGAGGTTTGCCGCAGTCAGGCTGGCGACATGCGGATTGGTCGCCTCGGGATAGTCGCCCTGCAGGTCGACAATGGCGACGTCACCGAGTACGCCACGGGTGTTTGCCTCGGCCAGGACTGCGACCGGGGCGCTGTCCTGCAGCAGGTAAGCGATGCGCTCGGCCGGGTAAGTCGGGTCTACCGGCACGTAGGCGGCGCCCGATTTTAGAATCGCCAGCAACCCCACCAGCATCTGCGGGCCACGTCGGCAGCAAATCGCCACGCGGTCGTCGGGCTGTACGCCCAAATCCAGCAGGTGATGGGCCAGTTGGTTGGCGCGCTGGTTGAGCTGTTGGTACGTCAACGACTGGCCGTCCTGAATCACTGCAATCGCCTGCGGCAGGCGCTCCGCCTGGGCTTCGAAAGCGCCGTGCAGGGTTTGCCCTTGCGGGTAAGCGCGAGCGGTGGCGTTGAAGGTGCGCAGCAGCTTTTCGCGCTCTGAAGCTGGCAGGACCGGTAACTGGTTCAGCGGCGCTTGCGGCGTTTGCTCAAGCGCGTCCACCAGTTGCTCCAGCGCACTGTGCATGTAGCCGCACAGGCGCTGCGCACCGATGGATTCGAGCGCCAGCACCGTCAGGCCAAAGCCCGCACCCAGGTCGTCCACGCTCAGGGTCAGCGGGTAGTTGCTGCGTTCTTCACCGCCGAGCAACTGCACGCCTTCCCAGATGCCGTGGCCGTCGCGGGCCATTTCACCCGGCGTGCTGTGGCGGTAGTTGAGCAAGGCACTGAACAACGGCATCGACGCCGGCACGCCACTGCAACGCTGGGCCAGCGCCAGGGACGCATGTTCATGGCCGAGCAGCGCGCTGAGGCGGGAATGGGTTGCCTTGACCCCGGCGCGTACTGCGTTGGCACCCACATCAACCCGCAACGGCAAGGTGTTGATGAACATGCCCAGTGCCCGGTCGGCGCCCTCGCCGGCTTGCATGCGGCCCATCAACACGGTGCCGAATACCACCTCCTGGCGGCCCGCCACGAGGCCGAGGACTTGAGCCCACGCCAAGTGCATCACGCTTGCAGCGCTGACGCCCAACTGCCGGGCCTGCTCGCGAACCCGCAAGGCCAATGCCGCCTCCACCGGCCGTTCAGCCTCTTCAATATCCCGGCCATCGCCCTGCACATCCTGCACGCCAAAGGGCAGCGTGGGCTCGTCGATATCGGCGAGCATGTCACGGAAGAACTGTTCATGCTCCTGGGCGCTGACGCCCAAACGGGCCTGGGCCACGTAGTTGCGAAACGGTGCGGCAACCGGCAACTCATCTGCCTGATTGAACAGGAACGCACGCATTTCCTGGCCAACCACTTCCATGGCGGTGTGGTCCAGCGCCAGGTGATGGAACAGCAGGATGGCTGCGACGCGCTGGTTGGCCGGGTCCTGCGCGTAGACCATGCGCAGCAAGGGCGCCTGGGTGATGTCCAGGCGATAGCGACGAGCGTCGAAGCGTGCGTGCAGTTGTTCGATCACGTCGCCATCGGCCGGGTCCAACACAACGTTTTGCACCACCCGTTCGGCATGGCGCCAAACCACTTGCACCGGGCTGTCCAGCCCTTCCCACACCACGCTGGTACGCAGAATATCGTGGCGCGCCACGACCTTTTGCAGTGCGCCCATGAAGGCCTGCAAACGCTCGACACTGTCAAACGCCATGCGCGATTGCAGCAAATACGGGTCGCCCTGCTCGGCGCTGATGTGATGGTAAAGAATGCCTTCCTGCAACGGTGCCAGCGGGTAAATGTCCTGCACGTTGGCCGCGCCGCCCGGCACGGTGGCCACGATGCGGTCGATGGCTGTCTGGTCCAGCTTGACCAGGGTCAGCATCGACGGCGTGATGCGCTGGCAACCCGGCGCAATGCCGTTGGCCGGTACCGCGATTTCCCGGCCACTGCCCACCGCCGCCGCCAACGCCGCCAGGCTTGGCTGGTTGAACAGCACCCGCACATCGGCGCCCAGCCCGGCCTGGCGCATGCGCTCGATCAGGCTTACTGCCAGCAAGGAATGGCCGCCGAGTTCAAAAAAGTGGTCAAAGCGCCCAACGCGCTCAACCTTCAAGATGTCCTGCCAGATCTGCGCCAGCAGGGTTTCCACCTCGCCCTCGGGCGCCTCGAAACCGCGGTTCAACAGTGAATCCTGATCGGGCGCCGGCAGGCCCTTGCGGTCCAGCTTGCCGTTGGCTGTCAGCGGCAACAGTTCCAGCCAGACGTAGGCCGACGGCACCATGTAATCCGGCACACGGCTTTGCAGGTGTGTGCGCAACGCTTCAATGTTCAATGGCGCCTGGGCGGTGTAGTACGCCACCAGGCGCTTGTCGCCGGGCTCGTCTTCGCGGGCCAGCACCACCGTGTCTTTCACGCCTGGGAAACCTGCCAGGCAGCTTTCGATTTCACCGGGTTCGATACGGAAACCACGGATTTTAAGCTGATGGTCATTGCGGCCCTGGTACAGCAAAGTGCCGTCCGCCTGCCAGCTCGCCAGGTCGCCGGTGCGGTACAGCAGGCCGTCGCCGAACGGGTCGACAATAAATTTTTCGGCGGTCAGTTGCGGCTGGTTCAGGTATCCCTTGGCCACACCCGCACCACCGATATACAGCTCACCGACCACGCCCAGCGGCACCGGTTGCTGCCGCGCATCCAGCACGTAGGCGCGGCTGTTGCCGATCGGCCGGCCAATCGGAATACCGCCCTCACCCACCGACTTGATCTCGAAGGTGGTAGAGAACGTGGTGGCCTCGGTGGGCCCGTAGCCATTCAGCAAATGCTGTGGCGCGCCATGTTCAAGCACCCGACCGATCACCTGCGGGTCGAGCACATCGCCACCGACGATCAGGTAGCGCAGCTGGCGGAACATTGGCATCAACGCATCTGCGTATTGGTGAAACAGGCCGGCGGTCATCCACAACACGCTGACCGATTGCTCCTGCAATAACCCAGCAAACGCAGCCTGGGACAGCAGCGTGGCGTGCTCCACCACGACCACGCAGCCGCCATTGAGCAACGGCGCCCATACGTCGAGAGTGCTGGCGTCGAACGCCGGGTTCGAGGCAAAGGCCACCCGGTCACGGTGGTTGAAGTCGGCGTAGCCGTTGTTGATCACCAGCCGCGTGACCGCGCGGTGCGGAACCTGCACACCCTTGGGGGCGCCGGTGGAGCCGGAGGTGTACATGATGTACGCCACGCTTTCGGCAGACTGGGCCAGGTTCGGGTTATGCGCTGGCTGCGTGTCGAGTTCCAGTGTGTCGAGGTTGTTCAGCACGTGCCTGGCGCAGCTGTCTTGCACCATGAAGGTTTGGCGCTCGTCAGGCGCGTTGATGTCCAGCGGCACGTACACCGCCGCACACTTGAGGATTGCCAGTTGGCAGACCAGCAAATCGATGGAGCGTGGCAGTGCGATGACCACGCTGTCGCCGGGTTTTACGTCTTGGCCGATCAAAAAGTGAGCCAGGCGATTGGCCCGCAGGTTGAGTTCGCGGTAACTCAGCGACGCCTCGCCGTGCACCACGGCCACGGCTTCCGGGCTGGCCAGTGCCTGGGCTTCAAAGAACCCGTGAACCGTGCTGCCGGCCGAGTAGTCGCGGGCGGTCGCGTTGAAATCCACCAGCACTTGCTGCCGCTCGGCGCAAGGCAGCACAGACACCTGGTGCAACGCTGTGGTCGGTGCCTGTTGCAGTGCCGTCACCAGGTTGCGCAAGGCACTGAGCATATAGTCGCCAACGCGTTGCACAGCCACTTCGGCCACGCCTTGCACCGTCAGGGCAAACCCCACACCGAGGTCGTCGACGTTCAGCACCAGCGGGTAGTTGCTGCGCTCCTCGGAACCGAGAATCTGGATTCCGGCGTCGATAAACGGGCTGGCCCCGGGCGTTTCGCCCGGGGCACTGTGGCGGTAATTGAGCAAGGTACTGAACAGCGGCAACGCAGCGGACACACCACTGCAACGCTGGGCCAGGGACAGCGACGCATGCTCATGCCCCAGCAACTGCGCCAGCCGCGCATGGGTGGCGCGCACGCCGGCCTGCACACCGACCGCACCGACATTGACCCGCAGCGGCAGGGTATTGATGAACATCCCCAGCGCCCGGTCGGCGCCCTCGCCGCCTTGCATCCGGCCCAGCAGCACCGTGCCGAATACCACGTCTTCCTGGCCCGACACCTGGCCAAGGACTTGCGCCCACGCCAGGTGCACCAGGCTTGCCGCGCTTACGCCGAGCTGGCGGGCCTGCTCGCGCAGGCCCAGGCACAGGGCCGGGTCCAGCGGCAAGTGTGCTTCTTTTACACCGCTGCCATCGCGATTCACATCGTGCAAGCCGAAGGCCAGGGTCGGCTCGTCGATATCACCAAGCATCTCGCTGAAGAACGCTTCATGTTGCGCGGCGCTCACGCCGAGGCGCGCCTGGGCCACGTAGTTGCGGTACTGCACCGCGTCCGGCAATTGCCCCGCGCTACCGGCGAGGCTGGCGCTCATTTCTTCCACCAGCACTTGCAGCGCGGTGTGGTCCAGCAGGATGTGGTGCAGCAGCAGGATGCCGACATGGCGGCCCTGATCCTCGGCGTAGGCAAACCGCATCAGCGAGGCGCGAGACAGGTCGAGGCGGTAGTGGCGTGGGTCAAAGCGTTGTTGTAGTTGTGCCAGCACGTCGTTTTGCGGGTCGACATCGACACGTTCAACCACCAGCAGCGCCTGGCGCAAGACCACCTGCACCGGCTCGTCCAGGCCCTCCCAGACCACGCCGGTACGCAGGATGTCATTGCGCTCGATCACGCTTTGCAACGCACGGATAAACGCCTCGACCGGCTCCTGGCCGCTGAAGCTGAACTGCACCTGCAACACGTAGGGATCGCCTTCGGTGGTCGCCAGGTGGTGGTAGAGAATGCCGGCCTGTAACGGGGCCAGGCCGTAGATGTCCTGCACGTTGCCGATGCCGCCGGGGACGCTGGCGACGATATGGTCGATGGCCTGTTGGTCCAGCTCCACCAGCGGCAGCATGTCCGGGGTGATACGCCGGGTTGTTTGGTTGATCAGGTTGGCCGGGACCTGCACTTCATGCTGCCCGCCCACCGCTGCGGCCAGCGCGGCCAACGTCGGCTGGCCGAACAGCACGCGCACATCGGCGCCGAGTTCCAGTTGGCGCATGCGCTCGATCAGCTTGACCGCCAGCAATGAATGGCCGCCCAGCTCGAAAAAATTGTCCTCGCGCCCCACCCGGTCGACCTTCAGCAGGTCTTGCCAGAGGTTGGCGATCGCAGTTTCCACTGCGCCTTGCGGTGCTGCATAACTACGGCGGGCCAAGGCTTCGGCGTCGGGGGCCGGCAAAGCCTTGCGGTCGAGTTTGCCGTTGGTGGTGAGCGGGAACGTGTCCAGCAGCACAAAGGCGCCGGGCACCATGTATTCGGCCAGGGACAGCAGCAGGTGGTCGCGCAGTTCAGCGGCGCTGGGCACGTGGGCCTGCTGCGGGATCACGTAGGCCACCAGGCGCTTGTCACCCGGCGCGTCTTCGCGGGCAACCACCACCGCTTCACGCACGCCTTCGCAGGTGGCCAGGCGCGCTTCGATTTCCCCCAGCTCGATACGGAAACCGCGAATTTTTACCTGGTCGTCGTTGCGCCCCAGGTATTCGACACTGCCGTCGGCCAGCAGGCGGCCGAGGTCGCCGGTCTTGTACAGGCGCTGACCGGTGACGGGGTTTGCCAGAAAGCGTTCGGCCGTCAGTTCATCGCGGTTGAGATAACCCCGCGCCACGCCGGCACCGCCGACGTACAACTCGCCCACCACGCCCATCGGCACCGGCTCGCGGCGGGCGTCCAGCACATACAGCTGCAAGTCGGGAATACGCACGCCAATCGGGCTCACGCCGACCAACTGTGCATCCGCCGCCCCCAGCGCACGATAGGTCACGTGCACGGTGGTTTCGGTGATGCCGTACATGTTGACCAGGCGGGTACCGGCGTTGGTCACCCGGGCGTACCACGGCTTGAGGATGCCGGGCTCCAGGGCTTCGCCGCCGAAGATCACCTGGCGCAGCGAATGCAACTGTTGGCTGCGGCCCTGTGCCGCGATCAACTGGCGGAACGCGCTCGGCGTCTGGTTGAGGATGCTCACGCCGGCTTCACACAGCAGTGCATAACACTCATCCGGCGCACGGCTGACCCACTGCGGCACCACCAGCAACTGCCCGCCGTGCATCAGCGCGCCCCAGATTTCCCACACGGAGAAGTCGAAGGCAAACGAGTGGAACAACGCCCAGGTGTCGTTCGCGTTGAACTTGAACCAGTGCTCGGTGGCGCTGAACAACCGCGCCACGTTGCGGTGTTCGATCATCACGCCCTTGGGCAGGCCGGTGGAGCCGGAGGTGTAGATCACGTAGGCGAGGCTGGACGGGTTGATCGCAACGTTGGGGTTAACGATGGGCTCGTGCTGCAGGCTGTTGAGGTCGATCGACGTGACGTCGCCCACCAGAAAGCGGGTGTTGCCCTGCACCAGTACGGCCACCGGCGCGCTGTCTTGCAGGGTGTAGGCGATGCGCTCCTGCGGATAGGCCGGGTCAATCGGCACGTAGCCCGCGCCGGCCTTGAGGATGCCCAGCAGGCCGATGATCATTTCCAGGCCGCGTTCGACGCAGATCACCACCCGGTCGTCGGGGCGAACGCCGTGTTTGAGCAGGCCATGCGCGACCTGATTGGCGCGTTCGTTCAGCTCGCGGTAGCTCAGGCGCTGCTGTTCGAAGCGCAGCGCAATGGCTTCGGGATGGCTGGCGGCGTGCGCTTCGACTTGCTGGTGGATCAGTGCGCAATCGGCATAGTGCTGCGTGCTGGCATTGAGGCCGTGCAGCAGGTGTTGGCGTTCGGCGGCGGGCAGGATGCCCAGGCTGTGCAGCGGTGCCTCTGGCGTTTGCTCCAGCGCCAGCACCAGGTTTTCCAGCGCGGTATGCAGGTAATCGGCAATACGCGTGGCACCGATCGAGGCGTCTACCATCACGGTAAAGGCAAAGCCCTCGCCCAGGTCATCGACGTTGACCGTCAGCGGGTAGTTGGTGCGCTCTTCGGCGCCCATCACCTGAATGCCGTCGGCGATGTCGATCACCGCCTGGGTGTCCGAGGCATCGCTGTGACGGTAATTGAGGATCGCGCTGAACAACGGCGTGGGTGCGGCCACGCCGCTGCAACGCTGGGCCAGGGCCAGGGAGGCGTGTTCGTGGTTGAGCAATTCGGCCAGGCGTTGGTGGGTGGCTTGCACCGCGTCGCGCACGCTGTGTTCGCCCACATCCACCCGTAGCGGCAGGGTGTTGATGAACATACCCAGGGCCTGGTCCGAACCCTCGCCGGCGCCCATGCGCCCGAGCATTACGCTGCCAAATACCACGGCTTCGCGGCCGCAGACCTTGCCCAGCACCTGGGCCAATGCCAGATGCATTACGCTGGCGGGGCTGACGCCCAACGGCCGGACCAGGGCCCTCAGGCGGCGGCTTAGATCGCCGTCGACGCCGATGCGGGTCTCTTCGATACCATGGCCATCGCCCTGCACATCCTGCAAGCCGAACGGCAGGGTTGGCTCGTCGATGTCGGCCAGCATCTGGTGAAAGAACGCTTGGTGAGCCTGTTCGCTGACGCCGTGGCGGACCTGGGCGATGTAGTTGCGAAACGGCACAGGTGCGCCGGCCTGCTCGGTCTGGCCGGCGAGGTACAGCTGGATTTCGCGGCGCACCACGTCGAGGGCGGTGTGGTCGAGAATGGTGTGGTGGAACAACAGCATCGCAACCACCCGCTGGTTGCGCGGGTCTTCGGCAAATACCAGGCGCAGCAGCGGTGCCTGGCCGAGGTCCATGCGGTAGTCGCGGGCGTCGTAGAGCGTTTGCAACTGGGTCAGCACGTCGCCGTCCAGGCGGGCCTCTTCGCAGGCCAGCGAGGCGTTGCGCCAGACCACTTGCAGGGGTTCGTCGAGGCGATCCCAGGCCATCGAGGTGCGCAGGATGTCGTGGCGGTCGATGACCCATTGCAGGGCCTGGGCGAAGGTTTCCAGGCGGGCCCGGCTGTCGAACACGAACTGCGCGTGCAGCACGTAGGGGTCGCCCTGTTGGGCTGAGAGGTGGTGGTAGAGCATGCCTTCCTGCAGCGGCGCCAGGGGGTAGATGTCTTGCACATTGGCTGCGCCGCCGGGGATGCCGGCGACGATGCGGTCAATGGCAAGCTGGTCGAGGTTGACCAGGGGCAGCATGTCCGGGGTGATGCGGTAGGCCGGACTGAGCCAGTCGCCGCCGTGTTGGGCGACGAGGTCGAGCAATTGGGGTTTGTGAGCGATCAGTTGGTCCCAGAGGGCGTTATCCAGCGCGTCGTTGTCACCCAGGATGATCAGGTCGCCTTCTTCCATTTGCAGGCGGATCGGGTAGGTGGAGAGTGCTGCCAGTAATTTGCTGAACTGCATGAAGGGTAACCTGCTTTTTTGAGTCGGATACGGTTGAGGAGAAAGTCCGTTTTCAGCTGTCGCGTACGTACCCCGGCGATCGAGCGGGGGTTGCTGGGAGGCCCGGTTTAAAGCTCGGGCGCGGCCAGGGCCGGGGGATTTCCCGCAGGGTTGGGAAATTAGAGGATTCGGCAGGCGGGGGGTGACATGGGAAGCGGGGACAAAGGGGATGGTGTTGGGAAACTTTCGTATTTATTGGAACGCGCGGGGTTGGAGCGTGCCCGCGCGCGCGGGAACGCTCGCAGTTTTGCTGCTGATCAAGCGCGGCTTCGCAGCCACTGCATAAAGCCCTTCTTGACCGGCACCACGGGCGCCTCCTGGGTCAGGCTCTGCGCGGTGTGCAAGCGAAAATCCAGCAGGCTCTTCATCGCTTCACTGATGTCGTGCCGCGCATCCAGGCACGGCTTCAGATACTCCTTCTCGATGCGGTAGAGGGTACAAAACGTCTTCGCCGAAAAATCAGCCGGCACGCCCTGCTCCGAGAGAATCCCGGCCTCGCCTATCACCTCGCCCGGCCCCATGCGCCCGGCCTCGAACTTGTGCCCGGCCTTGGTCAGCATCACCGAAATCACCCCCGACTCAACGATGAACAAGTGATCACTCACTTCCCCAGCCGCCAAAATCATCTCCCCGGCGCGGAAGGTTTGCAGCGTCATGTTCTGGCTGAATGTGTCTTTCTCCTCCTGGCGCAAGGTCGAGAAAATCGAAGAACTCTCCAACAATGCTCGCGCCCGTGAAACGCTCGCGGGCGCATTGCTCTCGGCTGCCGAGAGCAAACTCACCCCCGCCGCCTGCAGATGCCGAAACGCCAGGTCATAAAGCTGGTTACGCACCTCACGCTTGAGGGTCATCGCCGGCACAAACCCGCTGATCTCATACTCCACCCCACCGCTGGCGGAGGTCTTGAACGCCACACTCGGCGCGGGCTTCACCAACAGCGGCCGGCAGCCCTGCATCGCCCGCTCCAGCGCATCGAGCACGGTTTGCGGCCGCGCATGGGGGCTGACTTGCAGGCTGACCGAAAGGCCAAACATGTCTGCCGGACGCGAGAAGTTGATGATCTTGGCTTTGGCCGCCAACGAATTGGGGACCACCGCCAGGCTGCCCTGGGAGGTTTGCAACTGGGTGGCGCGCCAGTCGATGTCGATCACCCGGCCTTCGGTGCCGTCGATGGAGATCCAGTCATCCAGTTGGTAGGGTTTGGTGGTGTTGAGGACGATGCCGGAAAACACATCGCTCAAGGTGCTCTGCAACGCCAGGCCGACGATGATCGCCACCGCGCCGGAGGTGGCCAGCACGCCCTTCACCGGCAGGTCGAGTACGTAGGCCATGGCGGCGATGATCGCGATCAGGAAGATCACCGCGCCCACCAGGTCCTGCAACAGCCGCCCGGTGTGCCCGACCCGCTGCATCATCACCGCGCCGAGCAACACCGTGAGGGTGCGTGCCGCAAACAGCCACCAGCCGATCTGGAACGCCGTGGCCGCCAGGTGCAACGCCACGTTGTCGCCATAGGGCGCGACCTGCATGGGGTTCAGGCCTTCGTTGAACAGCACGGCGCTGAACACCGCGAAGATCACCACGCGTGCCACCAGCTTCCAGTTGCCGTATTCGGCAGAGATCAGGCGCCACACGGCGATGTCGATCAGTATCAGCGCCAACGCGCAGAACATCGGGTGATCGGAGATAAATGAAGGCATCCAGGCGACTCCAGGGCGAATGCCATGAAGATCGCATGAAATGAGAACGCCGCAAACAAAATGTGGGAGCTGGCTTGCCTGCTCCCAGAGGGGTGGCGAGAAAACCGGCTAGCGCTGCATCTGCCCGAACTGCCCGGACTGATAGTCGGCAAACGCCTGGTGGATTTCCTGCTCGGTGTTCATCACGAACGGGCCGTGGCCGACGATCGGCTCCTCGATCGGTTCACCGCTGAGTAGCAATACCATGGCGTCTTCGCTGGACTCCAGGCGCAGCTGCGTGCCTTCACGTTCAAACACGGCCAACTGCCCTTCCCGCGCCAGCTCCGTGGTGTTGATCCGCACGGTGCCGCGCAAGACCACCACTGCCGTATTGCGACCGGCATGCAGGGTCAGCGTCACGCTGCGTCCGGCCTTGAGGCGCATGTCCCACACATCGATCGGCGTGAAGGTGCGTGCCGGGCCCTTGACCCCCTCGAACTCACCGGCGATCAGGCGCAGGCTGCCGGCGTTATCGGCCAGGGGCAGCGTCGGGATATCGCTATTGAGGAGGGTCTGGTAACCGGCCTCGGTCATTTTGTCCTTGGCCGGCAGGTTGACCCACAGCTGCACCATTTCCAGGGCGCCGCCACTGCGGGCGAACGCTTCAGAGTGAAACTCCTCGTGGATGATGCCCCTGGCCGCCGTCATCCATTGCACATCACCCGGGCCAATGGTGCCGCCGGCGCCGGTGGAATCGCGGTGCTCGACTTCGCCCTTGTAGACGATGGTCACGGTTTCGAAGCCGCGATGAGGGTGCTGGCCTACGCCGCGACGTTGTTCGGTTGGGGTGAAAGCGGCGGGGCCGGCGTGATCGAGCAACAGGAACGGGCTGATCTGCTTGCCCATGGTGTCGTACGAAAACAGCGTGCGAACCGGAAAGCCGTCGCCGACCCAATGGCCACGTGGGCTGGTGTAGATGCCGATGATCTTTTTCATATGTGTCTCCAGTAATGGATACACCTTAAATCCGCTACCAATTCAGCGCTAGACGGCAAAATCGGCCTTGATCGTTCCATACACAGGACGATTAAGGCCGAGCTGGATTATTTTATATTTCGACCATAATATGGCGCTAAATATTACGTACGTAATTTTCCACTTCGACACGCTCACCCCGCCCCACGGAGCCCGACATGAACCCTCTTCCCCTGCGTTTTCTTACGCCCCTGGCCCTGATGGCGCTGCTCGGCGCCTGCAACAACAAGGCTGATCCTGTCGCCGACGCGCCCCTGCCCCGCCCGGTGCTGGCAGCCAAGGTCGAAGCCGCCGGCAGCCAGCAAAGCGCCTACACCGGCGTGGTGGCGGCGCGCACTGAAAGCGACCTGGGGTTCCGGGTCAGCGGCAAGGTGATCGAACGCAAGGTTGATCCCGGCCAGCACGTCAGCCGTGGCGACACCTTGCTGGTGCTGGATATCGGCGACTTCGAACTGGCCCTGCGCTCGGCGAAAAACCGCGTCAATGCGGCCCAGGCACAACTGCGCCAACGCCGGGATGACGAAGCCCGCTACCAGCGCCTAGCCAATACCGGCGCGGTGTCACGGCAGATTTTCGACCAGTCCGCCACTAACCTGCGGGTGGCCGAGGCCGAACTGGCCTCGGCGCAATCGGATGCCAGCCAGATCGAAAACCGCCGCACCTACTCGGTGCTCAAGGCCGACAGCGACGGCATCATCACCGATGTTCGGGTAGACCGCGGCCACGTGGTGGCCGAGGGGCAAGTAGTCGCGCGCCTGGCCCATGACGGCGCCCGGGAAGCCATCGTCAACCTGCCGGAAAACCAGCGCGACCAGGCCTCGCAAAAAGCCCTCGCGTTCCCCTTTGGCGCCCCCGAGCAGGCGGTGACCGCCACGTTGCGCGAACTGTCCGCCAGCGCCGACCCCACCACCCGCACCTACCGCGCCCGTTATGTATTGCATGGCGCCGTCGACCGCTTCGCCCTCGGCTCCACCATCACAGTGCGCCTGCAAGGTGACGGCCAGGCGCAACAGACCCGCGTGCCCATCGGCGCACTGCAGGATGCCGGTAAAGGCACGGGGGTGTGGGTGATTGGCGCCGACGACAAGGTCAGCTTTGCCCCGGTCAACGTTGCCCGCCTCGGCCAGGAGGACGCCCTGCTCGACAGCGGCGTGAGCCCGGGCCAGGTGGTGGTCGCCCTTGGCGCGCACCTGCTGCACAGCGGTGACGCGGTACGCCTGCTGCCGGCCCAGGTATTGGCCCTCAACCGTCGGCAGGAACCTTGATAATGCGCGGTATTAACCTCTCCGAACTGGCGGTCAAGCATCGCGCGGTCACACTCTTCCTGATCATCGCGATTCTCGCCGCCGGGGCCTTTGCGTTTGGCAAACTGGGCCGCGCCGAAGACCCGTCCTTCACCGTCAAAGTCATGACCATCACCGCTGCCTGGCCCGGCGCCACTGCGCAAGAGATGCAGGACCAGGTGGCCGACCGCCTGGAAAAACGCCTGCAGGAACTGGACTATTACGACCGCGTAGAGACCATCGCCCAACCAGGTTTCGTCTCGATGCGCATGACGTACCTGGAGTCCACCCGCCCCAGCGAGATCCAGGACCTGTTCTATCAGACCCGCAAGAAACTCAGCGACGAAGCCGCGAAGTTGCCCAAAGGGGTGATCGGGCCGTTCTTCAACGATGAATACTCCGACGTGTACTTCTCCCTGTACGCGCTGGAGGCCGAACACCTGCCTCACCGGCAACTGGTGCAAATGGCCGAAGACATGCGCCAGGGCCTGCTCGACCTGCCGGGGGTGAAGAAAGTGAATATCCTCGGCGAACAGGCGCAGCGCATCTTTGTTGAGTTTTCCTATGAACGCCTGGCCACCTTAGGCATCAAGCCCGAGCAGATCTTCGCCGCCCTCGCCGCCCAGAACGCCGTGGCACCGTCGGGCTTTGTCGAGACCGCGGGTGCCCGGGCGTATATCCGTATCGACGGCGCCTTTGACAGCCTGGCGCTGATCGAAAACGTACCGCTGGAAGCCAACGGCAAACTGCTGCGCATCGCTGATGTGGCCACAGTCAGCCGGGGTTATGAAGACCCGCCCAGCTACCGCATCCGCCACCAGGGCGACCCGTCGCTGATGCTCGGTGTGATCATGGAGAAGCACTGGAACGGCCTGGAACTGGACAAGGCTCTCAAGGCCCAGGAAGCGAAAATCCAGGCCGACCTGCCGCTGGGGGTCAACTTCGCCAAGGTCTCCGACCAGGCGAAAAACATCAGCCTGGCGGTCAACGAGTTCATGCTGAAGTTCTTCGTCGCCCTGGCGGTGGTGATGGTCATCAGCTTGCTGGCCCTGGGGTTCCGGGTCGGGCTGGTGGTGGCGGCTGCAGTGCCGCTGACGCTGTCGATCGTGTTTGTGATCATGCTGATGACCGGCCGCGAGTTCGACCGGGTGACCCTCGGCGCGCTGATCATTTCCCTGGGCTTGCTGGTGGACGACGCGATCATTGCGATCGAGATGATGGTGGTGAAACTTGAAGAAGGCTTTGACCGGATTCACGCGGCCACCTTTGCCTGGAGCTCCACCGCCGCACCGATGCTCACCGGCACGCTGGTGACGATTATCGGCTTTTTGCCGGTGGGTTTTGCCCGCTCGGGCGCCGGGGAATACGCCGGGAATATCTTTTGGATCGTCGGCTTTGCGTTGATCGCATCGTGGCTGGTGGCGGTGGTATTCACCCCGTACCTGGGGGTCAAGCTGCTGCCGCACATCAAGCCGGTTGCCGGCGGCCACGATGCGATTTATGCCGGCCGTTATTACCAGAAACTGCGCCGCCTGGTGGATGCCTGCGTGCGCAATCGCTGGTGGGTGACCGGGCTGGTCGTGGCGGCGTTTGTGCTGTGTGGTGTGGGCATGGGGGTGGTGAAGAAGCAGTTCTTCCCCAACTCCGACCGTTCCGAGCTGATTCTTGAGGTGTACATGCCGCCGGGCAGCGCCTTCAAAAGCACCGAGGCGGTGGCGGCGCAGGTAGAAAAGGCGCTGATGCAAGAGCCGCAAACCGTGATGGTCGACACCTACGTGGGCGGCGGTGCGCCACGGTTTTTCCTGTCGTTGAACCCGGAGTTGCCAGACCCGGCTTTCGCCAAGCTGATCGTGCAGACCGCCGACGCCCTCGCCCGCGATGCGCTGAAAGCCCGCATGGGTGAACGCATCGCCGCGGGCGAGTTTCCGGCGGCGCGGGTACGCGTCACCCAGTTGGTGTTCGGCCCGCCCGTGCCGTTCCCGGTGGTATTTCGCGTGTCCGGCCCGGACCTGAATGTGCTGCGCAGCCTGTCTGAAGACGTACGCCAGGTGGTCGCCGCCAACTCGCTGACCCGCGACGCCTTCCTCGACTGGGGCGAGCGCGCCAGCAGTTACCGGCTGGTACTGGACCAGGACCGCCTGCGCCTGCTGGGTTTTACCCCCGACGGGGTCAAATCCCAGCTTAACGCCTTGCTCACCGGCAACCCGATTACCGAAGTGCGCGAGGGCAACCGCACTGTTTCAGTGGTCGCCCGCTCCCAGGGCAGCCAGCGCGAAGACCTCGGCAACCTGGACAACATGACCCTGACCAACAGCGCTGGCGTTTCGGTGCCACTGGCCCAGGTAGGGCATTTCCAGGCGGTGATGGAAGAACCGATCCTCAAGCGCCGCAACCGGGCGCTGACCGTGGAAGTGCGCGCCGACATCGTCGATGGCACCCAGCCGCCGGATGTGGAAATGGCGGTGTACAAGGACCTGCAACCCTTGATCGCCAAGCTGCCCGCCGGGTATCAGATCGTCATTGGCGGCCCGGTGGAAGAAAGCGCCAAGGCCAACGTCGCGTTGGCAGCGCTGTTCCCGATCATGATCCTGCTGACCTTGACCGTGATCATGTTCCAGGTGCGCTCGTTCGGGGTGATGTTCATGGTGTTCGCCACCGCGCCGTTAGGGCTGATCGGCGCGGTGCCGACGTTGCTGCTGTTCAACCAGCCGTTCGGGTTCAACGCCATATTGGGGTTGATCGGGATTGGCGGGATCCTGATGCGTAACACGCTGATCTTTACCGACCAGATTCGGCAGAACCAGGACCAGGGCATGGTGATTCGTGAAGCGATCATCGAGGCCACGGTGCGCCGGGCACGGCCGGTGATTTTGACCGCACTGGCGGCGGCATTGGCGTTTATTCCGCTGACGCTGTCGGTGTTCTGGTCGTCGCTGGCGTATGTGCTGATTGGCGGAGTGCTAGTGGGGACGGTGTTGACGTTGCTGTTCTTGCCGGCGTTGTGCAGTTTGGTGCTGGGGCGGGAGAAGACGCGGGAAGTGGTGACGGCAACCTGATCCAACTAACACCACAGAACAGTGTGGGAGCTGGCTTGCCTGCGATGGCGGTGTATCAGTCAAAGAATTCATGACTGACAATCCGCTATCGCAGGCAAGCCAGCTCCCACATTTTGATCTGCTTCCACAGAGGATCAGTGGTGGTTTCAGATCAGCGCTTGGACAGTTCCATGAGCATCCGGCTCAACAGGTAAATCCGCGGCGCCACGCTCTCCACTTCGGCATATTCTTCCGGCGTATGAATATTGCCCCCGACAATCCCGAACCCGTCCAGGGTCGGCGTGCCCACGCCGGCTGACAAACTGGCATCCGCCGCCCCGCCGCTGCCTTCAACCGTCAACGTGCGCCCCAATTCGCCATAAATCCCCTGGGCAATCGCGACCAGCTTGTCCGACTCCGGCGTCTGCGGCATCGGTGGCAGGCCGCGGTGCAGGCTGGTGGTCACTTCTGTCTCGGGGATCAGCTTGTTGGCCGAGACCCGCGCCAGGTCTTTCTCGATGCGATCAAACTCTTCCGGCAACGCTGCCCGCACATCAGCCTTGGCAGTGGCCTGGTCGGGGATAACGTTGACCCGGTCACCTGCGTTGATCACGGTAAAGTTGATGGTGGTTTTCTTCTCGGCATCCCCAAGTTTGCCCAGTTGCAGAATCTGGTGCGCCGCTTCCATCGCCGCATTGCGCCCCAACTCCGGAGCGACGCCGGCATGGGCGGCCTTGCCCTTGACCTCGACCACGGCGGTGGCGCTGCCTTTGCGCCACACCACCAGGCCATCCGCCGGGCGTCCCGGTTCCAGGTTGAGGGTCACGTCGTGGCCCTTGGCGGTGTTGCGGATCAGTTCGGACGCGCCGTCGGTGCCGGTCTCCTCGCTGGCATCCAGCAGGAAGGTGATTTGCGCGTAGTCCTTGAAGCCCTGGTTTTTCAGGACTTTCAACGCATAGATGCCGGCGACGATACCGCCCTTGTCATCCATCACGCCCGGCCCATAGGCGCGGCCGTCCTTGATGTGGAACGGCCGGGCCGCCGCCGAGCCTTCCTTGAACACGGTGTCCATGTGGGCCATCAACAGGATCTTGGCTTTGCCGGTGCCTTTGAGGGTGGCGATCACATGGCTGTTATGCGCGGCGGCATCGGGCACCAACTGGATGCTGAAACCCAGTTGCTTGAGCTCGTCGACGGCAATGTCACGCACTTGGGTCAGGCCCGGCTCGTAGCCGGAGCCCGAGTCGATGTTCACCAGGCGCTCCAGCAGTTTCAGGGCGTCGGCCTTGTACTGCTCGGAATCGGCCTGGATTTGCTTGTGGGGTTCGGCGCTGAAGGCCGGCATGGCGAAAGACAGCGCCAGCGTGGCTGCCAGCAAGGTACGCGGGAAGTTGAAGAGCATGAACCGATCCTTGTTTTTGTTGGAAGGTAGCGCTCCACCCTACCTGACAATAAACAATTTGTTGATCCTCAGATCGACCTCAGCCAACTTCCCTGCACCGAACTGACCCGGTTGCGCCCGCTGCTCTTGGCCTCGTACAAGGCCTGGTCGGCATCGTTCAGCCAACTGGTGGCGTCGCCGTGTGCCAGTCGGTACGGCGCCAGGCCGATACTCAGGCTGGCGCGCAAGGTCGGGTCTTGTGCGTAGGCCAATGAGTTGAAGCGGTCGCGCAGGGCGTCCATCACTTCGGTGGCGCGGTTCAGGGGCATGTCCGGCAGGATCACGCAGAATTCATCGCCGCCATAACGCCCGGCCAGGTCGGTGGCCCGCAGGTTCTGGCGCAACACCTTGCTCAATTGGCGCAGCACGATATCGCCGGTGACATGGCCATAGGTGTCGTTGATGGTCTTGAAGTGGTCGATGTCGATCAGCGCGATGGCAGCGCCCTGCTGTTCGCGGCGGCAGCGTTGGAACTCGATTTCCAGGTGGTCTTTCCAGGCGCCGTGGTTGAGCAGGCCCGACAGGCTGTCGGTGCGGCTCAACGCCAGCAACTCGCGTTTGTGCCGAGCCAGGGTGATGGCTTGCCGGTAGCAGATCCAGCCCAGAGCCAGCGGGTATAGCATCAGGATCGGCAGGCAGGCGTACAGCTGCACTTCGCTGGTGAGGGTTGTCACCGCCGGGGTGAACACCAGCAGCGACACGCCGCCCCCCAGTGCCTGGGCCACCCAGCCGGCGAGCATAAAGCGTGGGCCGCCAATGGCGACGTTGTTCATGGTCATCATCGACAAGGTGGTCGCGCTGGGCAGCGGATTGAACTGCATGGCGCCCACCCAGAACCCGCCGCAGAACGAGTCGAACAGCAAGTTGCGGTGTTCCGAACGCAGGGAGTTTTTTGAGTGCCGCGACCATTGATAAGCCACATGCGGCCAGATAAAGGCATTGGCAACCATCAGCACCCAGACCCAAATGGGCTTATCCAGCGGATAGATGGCGACGGCCACGCAGAGAAACCCGAGGGTCAATCCCAAGGTGCGCGACTTATACAAGCGTGTAGCGAGCGAAAGTCCCTTTCCTCCTGCGGCTGGCATGATCTGGCTTGATCCTGGATGAATGCACGAAGTCTATCAGGGCAACGGCAAATCGCCACTACCGCTCATAAGCTGGCCTTCAGCTGGAAAAGCCCCGCGCCAGCATCAACGCCACGCCCAGCAGCAGCACCGCCGTGGCCCGTTGCAGCAGCACCCGGCGCCGGGGGTTTTCCAGCACGTGCTTGATGCGCTGGCCGAAATAGCAATACAGGCAACCGCTGGCAAATTGCAGCAGCAGGAAGGTCAGGCCGAGGATCGCAATGTCGGCGGCGGCGCTGCCCTGGCCGATGGCGGCAAACTGCGGGAATACCGCGCTGAACAGGATGATCGCCTTGGGATTCGACAACCCGGTGAGCAGGCCCTTGCCGAACAGGCTGCGGGCATTTTCCGGGGTTGCATCATGGGTAGTAATCGTCACCCCGCTGCTGGTCCATTGCTTGTAGGCCAGGTAAAGGATGTACGCGACGCCCACCACCTGGATGATCCGGGTGATCAGCGGGTAGTCCTTGATCAGTTCGGAAAAGCCCACGGCAAAGATCAGGATAGAGACCAGGTACGAAACACTCGCTCCGAACTGCGCCGGCAAGGAGCGGCGCAGGCCGTCTTTGAGGCCGAGGCTTAACAGCAACAAGGTCATGGGGCCGGGGCTGAATGCCAGGGTGGTGCACAACAGCAGGAAGTACAAAAACGAAGACAGCGTCAGCGCGGTGGCCATGGTGTTGGATTCACAGCAGGAAGTAAGGCGTGCAGTCTAGGGCGCACCTCGCGCCAGAGGCAGGTAAACTCTGTGGATATATGCGCAGACTTTACCGGTAAAGTTGGCGGCAAACCTAAGGACAGTGCGATGCCCATCCCCGCGATTCACTTTCATGACCAAGCGCCGAAGGTGCAGCAGATCGTCGACGCCCTGGCTCACGCGATTGAGCAAGGCGAGTTGGCCGCTGGTAGCAAACTGCCGTCGGTGCGTGAGTTGGGAGCCTTGCTTGGCGTCGGAAAATTTACCGTTAACGAAGCGCTGGACCGCCTGCGTGGGCGTCACCTGCTGACCTCCAGCCAGGGCCGTGGGCATTTTGTTGCCAACAGCCAGGTGCAGGTGTCCTCCAGCACCTGGGTCGACTTACTGCCCCAGGACTTGCTCAGTGTGCTGCGCCGCCCATTGTCCACGGCCCAGGGCGACCTGCGCCCCGGCGGTGGCCACCTGCCGGAAGACTGGCTGGACTGCGACGTGTTGCGCCAGGCGATGCGCAGCGCGGTGCGCGCTCCCACGCTGCGTATCGCCGGGCTGGGCACCCCGGCGGGCCTGCTGCCATTGCGCCAGGCTCTGCAACAGAAACTGCACGGTGAAGGCTTGTCGGTGCCGGTGGAGCAGATCATCACCACGCCTAACACGGTGCAGGGGCTGGACATGCTGATGCGCCTGCTGGCGCGGCCTGGGGACACGGTGTTGCTGGATGCGCCGTGTTATTTCAACTTCCACGCCAACCTGGCTTTGCATGGGGTCAAGGTGGTGACGATCGCCCGGCGGCCTGATGGTTTTGATTTTGTCGCGCTTGAACAGTTGTTCGCGCACCATCGTCCCAGCCTGTATCTGACCACCAGTGTGCTGCATAACCCGACCGGGCATTCGTTCAGTCCGAGCCAGGCGTTTCGGTTGTTGCAACTGGCCCGGGAGTATCACTGCCATATCGTTGAGGATGATCTTTACGGGGATTTGCACCCTAACCCGCCGCCGCGTTTGGCGACTTTGGCGGGGTTGGAGCAGGTGACATATCTGTCGGGATTTTCGAAGGTGCTGACGGCGAATGCGCGGGTCAGTTATGTGGTGGCGGCGCCGCAGTTGGCGGCAAACTTGACCAATATGAAACTGATGAGCGGCGGGATTACATCGGAATTGTTTGAGCAGATTGTGTATCGGCTGCTGAGTGAGGGCGGGTATGCCAGGCATCGCAAGCGCATGGTTCAGCGGCTGCTGGAGGCAGGGGGGCGGGTTGAGCAATGGCTGCGACGGTGTGGGTGTGAGTTGCCGATGGGGTATGAGGGGGGGATGTTTATCTGGGCACGATTGCCGGCGGGGGTTAACGGTGAGCAGTTGGCTGAGGCCGGTTTAAAACGCGCGATGGTGTTGGCGCCGGGGGCGTTGTTTGGGTATGAGCCGGGGTTGCGGGATTTTATGCGGTTTAATGTGGCGCATTGCGATGAGGCCAGGCTTCAGGCGGAATTTGAGGGGTTGCTGCGGGCGCGGTTATAGGCAGTAAAAGGCGCCAACTCAAAGAGCTGGCGCCGGTGTTACGGATTAAGTGGCGGGTTGATCAGCACCTTTACCGTTCACTTGAGATCAGGCGCTGGCTGCAGATATGAGCCATGCTGACCGGGGTACCGGCACCGCCCACGCCGACATCCGGATACTCCTCGATGCGCAGGCGCCAGACCGCGTAGTTGTAGTTGGTCTCCCAAGTGTTTTTATAACCTGATTCGTATGACACGTACCTCACCGTCGCCTCACCCGAGCAGTTGCCCAGGTTGACCGAACCGGATGCTGCGCCTGAAACGCCGGTCGCTGAACCGTAATAAGGGATATACACCGGCAGGTAGGTATTGCGATTGACGTGCTTGTCGAGTTGCAGATAAGGCGTCAACCCCATCAGGCGTTTACCGGTGCTGTCGGCCCACGTCACTGCCCAGCTCAGGTTACGCGTCGCCTGGGTGGTCATGAACGGGTCGTAATCATTGGCCGAGGCCGGGATCCGGACCACGTTGTCACCTTGCACACTGTGGCTCAACACCTCGGGTGTGGAGCCCAGAGACAGCTTGTAGCGCGCGGTGGCATTCCAGGCCGCCTTCGGGTTAGGTCGAACCCGCACGTTCACCACGCCATTAACCGATGGCGATGCCCATGTAATTTTCTCCTTCGGGTTTATCTCGATCCATTTAACGCCGTCGAAATACTCGGAAACCCACTGGCCCCGATCGCTTTCTTTCACGCCGTCGAAATAGGCACTGACTTTCTGCCCGCGCAGGGCCTTGAAGGAAAAGTAGTCCTCATCGGTAGCCGTGTCGGAGTTACCCGTGACGTAGTTCAAGGTGTCGGGCAGTTGATAAGCCGTTTCGAAACTGTCATTGGGCTCGAAATCGTCAATCGCCATGTTGATATCAACGCCGAAACTGAACGGCGAACCGTCAGCCGCGTTTGCGTGCATGAACCAGTAGTAGTCGCCTGGGGGCAGCACTCCGGCCAACACTTCATTGGCATTGCCTGGGTTATCCGACGTCCCGAGGGAGGTAATATTGTTCTGGCCGTCGTCCTGGAACAGGGTCAGCGACATGTTGGTGGCAGCACTCTGGCCTACCAGCATCACAGTCGCCCGTGCCTTTTGGGGTACGTTGAAGTGGTAGCACACATCATTATTGGTTTGCACACCGTCCAGGTTATACATCTGGTTGATGCCGAGCGTCTGGCACAGCGGCGTGAAAGCCTCGGCCGCCGCGGCCTTGGCATCGACCTTGGCGCTATCGGCCTCCACAGACTGTGTGACCACAACCCCGCTTGAGGCCTTGGCTGCCTGCACCGGCTTCTTCGGCTGCTGCGAGGTTTGGATTTTCCCAAGGAAGGTAGCCGACGCTTTCTGCGTGGTGATGTGCCCGCCACTCTTGAGGGCTTTTTGCAGCGCTTGCTGCAACGGTTGCGGCGTCAAGTGTGCGGGGTATTGCTCGGCCAGGGCATAAGCCGATACGAAGCAGGAGGCCGCGAGGGCAGCTCCAAGCATGAACGCTTTTTTCGATTTCATTTTTTATCCATCCATAGTTAAAAAATTGAAGCTCAGGTGATCGGCGACATCCGGTCACCTGGGATGGAATGTAGGCCAATACTGTATGCATGTACAGTATTTTTTAACTAAATTGTGAGATAACTCTTTCTCGCACGTAGGAAAATACAACAAATCCCGCCAGCAAAAGTTTAGGCCAAACCGCCCGGATGAATGCGAGGCCTTCCGTCAACATGCCCGGCAACCGGGATTTCAAACTGAGGTGGTGTGTGGTGCGCTCAATACCCCGTCATCTCCAGGTACCCAACCCCGCCCTGAAATTTTACCGGCCCTTCCCAGTAAGGAATGCTCAGGTTCATCCAGGCTTTTGGGTTGAGCGCTTGTGTGGTGATATCCAGATGCTTGCCCGGAATTTTCAGCGACCACTGGGTAGGAATATTGCGCCCATCGATGGCGGTGGTGCCCAGTGGCGTCAGTTGAATATCCTGGTTGTGCAAGGTCTGCGTGTGGCCCTCCTTGTCGATCCAGGTCCCGGTGAGGTACGACGGCCCATCCTTTTGTCGTACCCGAAACAGCATTAACTGCTCGCCGCCGTCCAGGTGCAGGGAGAACCAGTCCCAGCCGGTCTGGCTGGCGGTCAGCGGCTGGCTGCTCCATTCGCGGTCGAGCCAGGCGGTACCGCTGACCTGGTAGGTTGTGCCGTCGATAGTCACGCGGCCATCCGCCTGGAAGAACGGTTGGCTGTAGTAGTACGACGCCTGGCCCTGGTCGGATTTGCGGCTGTAGCCGTTATCACCCTGGAGCACCAGCGGGCGGCTGGAGGTCAGGTGCAGGTCGTAGTTGAAATGCTTCCCGCCAGCCACAAGTTGCACGTCCGCCAGAGGGTTGGCGGCACCGGGGCGGCTGGCGAAATTCCAGTCATCGATCCAGGCAGTGAACGGCACCGCCTGGGCGCCTGCCTGCCCCACGCCGCCGCGGGCATAGCGTTCGGTGGCGTAATGGTGGGTGGCCGAGGTGACGGCGGCGTGGCCCAGCCAGATGGTCGAATCGTGCCAGCCAGGTTGTGTGGGCCCAGCCTTGAGCGCGTTGCGAAACAGCGTCCATTGCACGCCGTAGGCATTGCCCTCGGCGTCCTTGAGGTTGGCTGTGAGGTACCACCATTCGATGCGATAGCCGTCATGGGGCCCGTGGTCCTCGGGGAAGCTGAAGACCTTGCCAGGCACCACTTGGGCAAAGTCCGCCGCCTGGCTGCCCAGCCCGGCGAAACTCTCTTCAGGTGCCGAGGGTTTGTCGCACGCGCCCAGCAGCAGGAACGTCGCCCACAGCAGGTACTTAATCTTCATTGGCGAAGGTCCTCAGCAAATCCGTCGGGCGGCTGCGGTACAGCTGCCACAAGGGCCAGGCCGACGCAAGCAACGTGGCGAACATTGCCAGGCCCAACAGTTGCACCAGTTGCCATGGGAACACCTGCAACGGCAGGCGCCAGCCAAAGGCCTGGACGTTGATCACCACATCCAGGCACCAAGCCAGCAGCAAGCCCAACGGTAGCGCCAGCACCAGGGTCAGCACCGCCAGCAGCCAGGTTTGGCCAAGGTTGAGCAGCATCAGTTGGCGGCGTGTGACGCCCAGCGCCCACAACGGTGCCAACTGGCCGAGGCGGCTTTGACTCTGGGTCAGCAGGCTGATGAACAACGCCACACCGGCAACGCCCAGGGTCAGGCTGTTGAGGGCGGCGGTGGCGGCAAACGTCCGTTCGAAGACCTGGCTCGACCAACCCTTGAGTTGCTGCTGGTCGACGATGCGGCTTTCTTCCAGGGCAAACCGGCCCTGCACTTCACGCACCAGTGGCGGCACATCACCCGGCAACACTCGCAGGTTGAAACGTGCCGGCGACAACCCCGGCCAGTGCTGCAACAGGTGTCGCGAATTCACCAGCAGATGGCCCTTGGGGTTGCCGTAGTCGGCGTAAACCCCCACGACCTTGGGCGACCACGGGCCCTGGGGCGTGGGGATGTTGATGACATCGCCCAACCGCACCTTGAGCCTGCGCGCCATTTGCTCACTGAGCATCAGGGTGTCGTCTTGCAGCAACTGGCCCCATGGATCCGCCGCCGCTTCCAGCAACGGCCAATGCTGGCGATAGGTCGGGTCGTCAACCACGCCAAACAGGTCAGCCGGCCAACCTTGCAACTGCACCGCGACCTGCCAGGTAGGCAGCACCGTCTGCACCAGCGGTTGCTGTGCCAGCCAGGTTTGCAAGGCCTCGGCCTGGGCCGGGTTTTGCGGGTTGAGGTACAGCTCGGCCGTCAGGCGTTGTTCCAGCCAATTATTGAAGGTGTGGCGAAAGCCCGAGGTCATCGAACCCGCGCCGATGTTGGCGGCCAACGCCAGCAGCAACGCCATCAGCGCCAGGCTCAGGGCCGGCAATTGCTGGCGGCAATCGGCGAGAAACCATTGCCCCAGCACCGAACGGCTGCGCCCCAATACCGCCTTGAGCACACCATTGAGCACCACCGGCAAGCTCAATGCAGCGCCCAGCAACAAGGCGGCCATCAATACAAAACCGCTGGCCAGGCTATCGCCGAACACCAGCGCCAGCAGCGCGATCAATAAGGCCGCGCCGGCCACCCAGCCCTGGCGTCGCAGCCAGCGCCCATGGGCGTGGTGCCAAGCCTGGGCATTGGCCAGCGCCAACAACGGCAAACGCGCCGCTCGCCACAAGCTGCTGGCCCCGGCAAGCACGGCACCGAGCAAACCCAGGCCCAAACCACTGAGCCACCACAGCGGGCTGAGGCTCAATTGGCCGGGCACTTCGGCGCCATACAGGCCGCGTAAACTCGCCGCCACATCCGGTAGCAGCAGGCTGGCCAGCACGTACCCACTGGCGACACCGGCCAGGCCACCGAGCACGGCCAGGCCACCGAGTTCGACCGCCAGGCTGAGGATCAGCATCCGCGCGCTGACCCCGCACGCACGCAAGGTTCGCAGCAGGCCACGCCGTTGCTCCAGGGCCAGGCCGATGGCGGCGTGCACGATAAACAGTCCCACCACAAAGGACAAAAAGCCTAATGCATCGAGGTTCAGGTGAAAGCTTTCGGTGAGGCGTGCGAGGTTGTTTTCCTCGGCCTGCTTGAGCTGCAATTGCGCGCCCAGTTCCGGCGGCAAGGCGCGATGCGCGGCGGCGAAAGCCTTGTCCAGCAACAACCGCGAGAGGCGTTGAGGCATGTCCAGCAGCGGCTGGGCAAAGCCGATATCCGTCAGCAACACACCGGGGGCCATGTCTGCTTGAGCATGCAGGGGCGGCAGGGCCAGGCCACTGGCCGTCAGCGGCTGGTCGCCCTCCTTCAGGCCCAGCGCCTGCAAGGTCTGCGGCGCGATCCAGGTGCGCCCCGGCGGGTTGAAGAACGCGACCATCTGCGCCCGGTCGAGGGTCTGCCCGGCAACTGCGCCACCGCCAGGCAATGACACCGGGTCGATGCCCATCACTTGCAGGCGCTGGTCTTCATGCCCCTTGAGTATCACGCGGCCTTGCACCACTGGCGACACCGGCCAACCCGCACGCCGCAACTCGGCAAACAGCGCCTGAGGGAAACTGGCACCGTCCGGTGCACTGAGGCTGGCCTGGGGTTCACCGCCGATCAGTTGGCTGGCCCGGGCATAGCTGTCGCGCGCCTGGCTGTTGAGGGCTTGCACGCCGGTCAACAGCGCGGTGGCCAGCCACAAGCCGGTAAGCACGCTGAAAAACTGCACAGGGTGGCGGCGCCAATGGCTGAACAGGGCGCGCAGTGTCCAATAGAAAATACGCATTTCAGCGCCCATGCGCGGCAAGTACCTGGCCGCCGTGCAACACTACCTGCTGGTCCAGGCGCGCGGCGATACGCGGGCTGTGGGTGACCATCAACAAACTGGTGGGGCTGTCGCGCAGCAGGTCCAGCAGCAGTTGCAGCACTTCGTCGCTGGTGGCTTCGTCGAGGTTGCCGGTGGGTTCGTCCGCCAGCAGCAAACCGGGCCGGGATGCCAGGGCTCGCCCTACGGCCACGCGTTGCTGCTGGCCGCCGGACAGTTGTTCGGGGTAACGCTTGAGTAAGTCACCCAGGCCCAGGCGCTCCACTAGCTGCGCTTGCCAAGCCGGATCGAGGCGCCCGGCCAGGCGCGCCTGGAACGCCAGGTTGTCTTCAACCCGCAGGCTGCCGATCAGGTTGAATTGCTGGAACACCAGGCCGATCTCGGTGCGGCGCCAGTGGGCCAACTGAGCTTCGCCCATCTGGTCCAGCCGCTGTTCGCCGACCTGGATGCTGCCACGGTCGACCCGGTCGAGGCCCGCCACCAGATGCAGCAAGGTACTTTTTCCGCTACCGGACTCGCCCATCAGCGCCAGGCTGCTACGCTTGCCCAGGTACAGGTCGACACCCGCAAGCACGGGTAACGGCCCCAGCGGCGTGCCGTAGCTTTTAAATACACCGTGTACCTGCAGCATCACCATTCCCCACCGGCTTCTGGACTGAGGCTGAGAATAACGGTTGTCACATTTTTATGTCACAACCATGGGCAAAAGGAGCGCCCCAATGACCACCCGCAAATTTTTCACATTGATTTCACTCGGCCGCCACCTGCAGCACTTTAAATTGCCGTGCATAAGGCGCTAACAGCGTGGTTATTTCAAACGCCGAATAGTGCAAGTGAACAATTTTTAACATCGGTATGTTCAGCAAAAAGACAGCGCGCCTGTGACACGCTTTTGCATATTCCTGCATACGCGCTTGTCTCTTTGCGCCCTGTCTAACTTGCCGCTGCCAGTTACCGGATTACGCCTGGAAGTTATCAATGGTGAATAGTGTGGTTGACCTGACTCTGAGCAAGTCCCGTTCGCGCTGGGCTTATGTAAAGCAGTTGAACAAGCTATGGCTTGGCCTGGCCTGCATGGTGCTGGTCAGCCTGGCAGTGAGCGCGTTTATCTGGTGGCCTCGCTCGCCCTTGGACCTGGGCGTAGGCCATCGCCTGCTCACCTCCGGCGCCGTGGAAGCCTGGCGCAACGGTGACCTGGTGGTGCTGGTGCGTCACGAGGAACGTTGCGATCGCTCCACCAACCCATGCCTGGGCCCGGCAGATGGCCTGACGGTTATCGGTTCGCAAACGGCGACTGCCACCGGCAAAGCCTTCCAGACCCTAGGCATGGAAAATACCGACGTCATGAGCAGCCCCACCACCCGTACCGCACAGACGTCATTGTTCATGTTCGGCAAGGCCCAATTGTCACCCGGCCCACTGGCTATCTGCGGCCATGCGATCGCCGAGGAAATCCTTCCCCATAAACAGCCTGATCGCAATTTGCTGGTAGTCACCCACAGTGCCTGCATCAGCGACTTTGAGCAGACGCTGGGTTATGAACACGCCGCTCACGCCGAGTACGGCAGCGCGTTGTTTGTAAAGCTGCTGCCCAATGGCAAGTTCAAGGCCCTGGGCATTATGAACAGCCAGGACTGGGCCGCGGCACTCAAACAACTCTAGAACACTTTTTCACATTTATTTGTTCAAGTTTGTTCAGCAAAAAGACAGCCAGCCCATGGCACATTAAATATATTTAACGTGCATTTTTTATAAGCACTTAGCTCGCTGACTTTGCACACGCTAACAATATGACAGTGAGTATTGACTTATTAGACGCTGCGCGTTTGCCGCGCTGGACTGGCGCTCATGGACCTTCAGTTTTTTTGCCGACTAACAGACTGTTTAAGGAATAACGCTCTGTGCCGCACGCCTATCCAACCACCCTCCCGTTCCACCCCTCGCGCATGGCTGATACGGCGCTCGCGCCGATCTGCCGTCAACACCGCTTGAGAGTGCAATAATCATGACTCGCCTTAAACCTTTGCCCGTACTGCTGCTGGCATTCGTGATGTTCTATCTGTTGCCGCTGGGCCTGCACGGCCTGTGGATTCCCGACGAAACCCGCTACGCCCAGATCAGCCAGGAAATGATCATGAGCGGCAACTGGGTATCGCCGCACTTCATGGGCGTGCGCTATTTCGAAAAACCCGCCGCCGGCTACTGGATGATCGCGCTGGGCCAGGCGGTGTTTGGTCAAAACCTGTTCGGCGTACGCATCGCCTCGGCCCTGGCCACCGGCCTGAGCATTGTGCTCGCCTACCTGATAGCCCGCCGGCTGTGGAACGACCCACGCAAGAGTTTCGCCTGCGCCCTGCTCTATATGAGCTTTGGCCTGGTGGCCGGGCAAGCCGGGTACTCCAACCTGGACCCGCAATTCACCCTGTGGGTCAACCTGAGCCTGGTGGCGCTGTGGTTTGCCCTCGACAGTACCAACCCTCGCGCCCGGCTCGCCAGCTGGACATTGCTGGGCGTGGCCTGCGGCATGGGTTTCATGACCAAGGGCTTCCTCGCCTGGTTGCTGCCGGTGTTGATCGCCCTGCCCTACATGCTCTGGCAACGCCGCCTGGGGGAACTGTTGCGCTACGGGCCGCTGGCGATACTGGTGGCGGCGGTGGTGTGCCTGCCCTGGGTGCTGACCATCCATCTGCAGGAGCCGGACTACTGGCGGTTCTTTTTCTGGCATGAACACATTCGCCGGTTTGCCGCCGACAATGCCCAACATGCGCGGCCCTGGTGGTTCTACCTGCCGCTGATGGTGGTGTCGTGCCTGCCGTGGGCGGCGCTGCTGCCGGCCACGCTGTGCAAGACCTGGAAGGACAAGGGCCAACCCGCCATTGTCTTCCTCGCCCTGTGGCTGCTGCTGCCCCTGGGTTTCTTCAGCCTGAGCAACGGCAAGTTGCCGACCTACATCATGCCGTGCCTGCTGCCCCTGGCGTTGCTGATGGGCCATGCGCTGGTCGACCTGCTGGCCAATGCCCGTACCCGCACACTGCGCTTCAACGGCCTGCTCAACCTGGGCATCGGCGTGACGGCGATGGTGACGCTGATCTATCTGCAAATCGCCAGGCCGCTGTACGGCAACAGCCACAGTGAGATGTTCAACCTGTCCCTGACGTTCATCGTACTGATGGGCTGGTTGCTCGCCAACCTGCTGCAAGCGTTCCGCCCGCTGGCCCTGTGGGCAATGCCCGCTCTGGGCATTGGCCTGTTGGTGGCGCTGCTGCCCGCGGGCATGCCGGCGCTGATCGAAGACAACCAGATGCCCGACCAGTTTGTGCTCGAACACCTTGACGAGCTGCAACAGACCCACGCTTTGTTGAGCAACGAATTGGGCTCGGCCTCGGCACTGTCATGGCGCCTGCGCCGGCCCGAAGTGGCGCTGTACGACACCGAAGGCGAACTGCGCTACGGCCTGCAATACGCCGATTCGATGCACCGCAAGGTCAGCCTGGACGGCGTTCAGGCCTGGCTCAAGCAGGCGCGCCAGCAAGGTTCGGTGGGCGTACTGATGCGGGTCAGGAGCACCAGTGAAATGCGCGAAGCCGGGCAGTTGCCGCTGGGCGGCAAGCGTTATTACAAGGGCGACCTGGAGATCATCATCTACCCGCCAATGCCGTAACACAGCAGCACTAATGTGGGGTGACCCATTTAACCCTCATCCCACCTCGGAACTGCTCCATGACCTTCTGGAAAACCGAACGCGGCGCCCTGCTGTTACTCCTCGGCGTGTCTGCCCTGATCCTGCTGCTGGGCCTGGGCGCCCGTGACCTGTGGGGCCCGGAAACCCGCTGGGCCAACATCACCCTGCAAATGCTGCAAAGCGGCGACTACTTCGACCCGTACCTCAAGGGCACCCCGTACTACGACAAACCGCTGCCGTCGTACTGGCTGATCACCGGCTTTGCCAACCTGATGGGCGGCCTGGGCCCGTGGTCGCTGCGCCTGTCGTCGGTGGTCTCGGCGTGGCTGAGTATCTGGCTGGTGTACCTGATCGGTGAGCGCCTGTTTCGCAAGGGCACCGGCCTGATTGCCGGCTGGATGCTCGCCACCACCTTCTACTTCATCTTCTGGGCCCGCGTGGCCACGGCCGATGTGCTGACCGTGTGCGGCGTGCTGGCGGCCGTCTGGTGGTATTGGCGCGGGCCGGACGACACACGGCTTGGGCGCTACACGGTGTTCTTCCTGTTGCTGGCGACGACCTCGCTGTTCAAGGGCTTGATCGGCTTTGTGCTGCCGGGCCTGGTACTGCTGCCGCACCTGCTCAGCGAGCATCGCTACAAGCGCCACCTGAACCTGCGGCTGGTACTGGCCGTGATCATCGCCTTGGCGTTCTACGCGATTCCGTTTGTACTGTCCCACCTCTACGGCGCGCCGACCTATGGTGAAAGCGGCCTGGAACTGGTGTTTAGGGAAAACGTGGTGCGCTTTTTCGACCCGTTCGACCATATGGGTCCGATCTACACCTACCTGATCTACCTGCCGGCCTACACCTTGCCCTGGGCCCCGTGCTGGATCCTTGGCCTGTGGCTGGCGCTGCGGCACTGGCGCGACACCCCGCCCACTACCCGCTGGCTTGTCTGGGGCCTGGGCCTGTTGTTTGTATTTTTCACCGCCAGTGGCAGCCGGCGCAGTTACTACGTGCTGCCACTGGTGCCCTTCGCGCAGTTGCTGGCGGCGTGGTGGGTGAGTGAGCGTATCGCCCGCAAAGGCACTGTCGGGCGGGGTTGGTACCGAGGGTTCGGTGTCGCCGCAGGTGTGATGCTGCTGGTGTTGGGCGTGGTATATCCATGGACCAATGGCAACGGCGGCGTGACCCGTTTTGCCGATGATGTGCAAGCGCAAGCGGTAAAAAGCGCGCCGTGGAATGAGTGGCAGATGGTGATGGTGGAAGTCGATAACAAAGTACCGATGTACCTGCAAAACCACGGCGCGCCGTTTTACTACGTGGCCGAGACCCAGGACTTCCCGCGTGAGGGCGACAGCGCCGCGTTCATGGCCTGGCTGGAAAAAACCAGCGGCCGTCACTTTGACCCGCGACGTACGATTATCGTCGCCCAATACACCAAGGACGCGCCGACGCCGCTGGCTTACCTGGGCAGCGATCATCAGGTGATCAGTACCCAGCCGGACAATGGCGAACGGCTGTTCCACAAGCGTGACGCTGGCAGCGTGGCATTTGTGCCCAATGCCGTGCCGTAGTACTGGCAGCCCGGGCCGGGCATTGCTAGTGTGGCGCGCTTAAGCCACCGTCCGAGCCCGGCCTTTTATGCCCTATTCTTTCCCTGCCGCCCTGCTCCTCATCGCGCTCGCCGCACCGGCAATGGCAGACACGCCAATGCCGGCCAGCATGGTTTACCTGCGAAGCCTCGACCCGAGCATCTCCCAGGACATTCGCTACGCCAGCCCCCATAACTTCACCGGAGCGCCGCTGGATGGCTACAACGCAGCGCAATGCGTACTGTCGGCCGACGCGGCAAAGGCACTGGTACGGGTACAAGCCGAGTTGGCCAGGCAGGGTTACGGCCTGAAGGTATTCGACTGCTATCGCCCCAGCCGTGCCGTGGCGAACATGGGCCGCTTCGCCAACCTGCCGGGCGATCCGGCCAAAACCGAGTTCTACCCCCGGGTGAACAAGCAGGATTTCTGGCGCCTGGGCTATGTGGCCAAAGTTTCCAACCACTCCCGGGGCGCGGCAGTTGACGTGACCCTGACAGGCGCTGACGCACTGCCGGCCCAAGCCTGGAGCGCCACCACCCCGGCGGTAGATTGCACCGCCGGTTACGGTCGTCGCCTGCCCGATGGCGGCCTGGACATGGGCACCGGTTTTGATTGCTTCGACGAAATGGCCCACACCAGCAGCCCCCGCATCAGTCAGACAGCACAGCAAAATCGCCAGCGACTGAGCGCTGCGATGGCCAAGGAAGGCTTTACCGGCTATGCCGGCGAATGGTGGCATTTCACCTACAGCCGCAACCCGGTACGGGCCGAGCCGATGGACTTCCCTATTGAACCGCTGCGGTAACATCGCAACACAGCTTCAGTTTGATAAAACCCGGGGTAAAAACTAGCGTTTGAGGCATCCCTACCTTTCAAGGACTGAACGACAGTGAACCCACTTATCACAACCTGCGCGGTGCTGCTGGCGCTGCTTTCAAGCGTGGCGATTGCGCAAATTCCCGACGACAGCCGGCAACTGGTGGTGGTCACCACGCCAGGCTGGAACGCCGTTCAGGGCTTGGCACAGCGCTATGAACGGCACGCGCAAGGCTTTCAAAAAGTCGGTGAACCGTTTGCCATTGTGGTCGGCAAAAACGGCATGGCCTGGGGCACCGGCATTACCGCGAACAGCCCTGACCAGCAGCCCCTCAAACGTGAGGGCGACGGCAAGGCTCCGGCCGGCATCTTCAGGCTTGGTGACGCCTTCGGCTACGCCCCCACCGCCAGCACCCGGCTGCCTTACACCGCCAGTACCGCCACGCGCGAATGCGTGGATGACAGCCAGTCCAGCCACTACAACACCCTGGTCGACGGCTCGGTCGTGACCAAGGACTGGACCAGCTCCGAGCGGATGTTGCGCAAGGATCAGCTGTACGGCCAGGGGATTTTTGTCGAGCACAACACACCGGCTTCAGCCAAGGGTGGCTCGTGTATTTTCCTGCACATCTGGCGCAACGTCAGTTCGGGGACGTTGGGTTGCACGGCGATGGACCCGGCGCATATCCAGGCGTTGTTTGCCTGGCTGGACCCGCGAGCAAACCCGCTGTTGGTGCAATTGCCGGCGGCGCAATACGCGCTTTACCGCGAGCGCTGGAAGCTGCCGTCCCCTTGAGCCTGTTGCAATTGGTGGAAGGCGGCCAATACCTCATCGGGTTTCTCCAGCATCAGTTGATGGCCACACTCGGCCAGCAGTTGGAACCGGGCATTGGGCAGATGCCGCGCTAGGGCTTCGCCGCCGCTGGCGGGGGTCAGGCCATCGGTGTCACCGGCTTGTATGCTTATGGGCAAGGTCAGGGTGAGCAGTGCATCGGCGTCTGGCCATTGGACGTTTTTCATCAGGGCCTTGAACATATACAAGGGGTTGCGCTCGGTGAGTTTTTCTTCGTAGGCGACCAGGGCGGGGTCGGCCTTGGCGTTCCACGCAGCCTGGCGGAAGCCCTTGGCCAGCAGTGGCCGCAGCCGTTCCAGGATCCACGCGGGCAGGCGCATCAGGCCGCCACTTCTGCTGATGCTGTGGAGTCGGGTGCCCAGCAGCAATAGGGCTTCGACAGGGATCGCGGGTTTGTTCAGCAAGGCGCTCAGGGTCAAGCCGGTACCGAAGGAGTGGGCAACGATGAGGTTGCGGGGGCCGCCGTAGCGTTTGAGGATCTCAAGGTAGTCGGCGACCAGTTCGGGCCAGGCGTAGGCCTCAGCGTTGCGTGGTTTTGCGCTGTCGCCGTGGCCCAGGAGGTCCCAGGCGACCAGGCTGTAGCCTTCTGTTTTCAGGGCTTGCCATTGGTGGCGCCATTGGTCCTTGTTGCCGCCGGCGCCGTGGCAGAAGAACACTACCGTATCGGGTTGGGTGGTGCCCACGTGATGGGTGAGGCTCAGGTGGCGGTTGGGGCGGATTTCCAGTTGTTGGCCACGGATTAGTGGCAGGTCGGAGAGCTTGGTGGTCATGGGGTTGAAATTCCTTGGTGCGTGAAATGGGGTGTATATCCGTTGTTGCGGTCAGGGCCGCTATGGGTTCCGCCCTTACGGCGGCTCACTTTTGAACAGCGCAAAAGTAAGCAAAACGCTCTTGCCCCACCACTCGGCACCTCGCCTAGGCTCGGTGTGCCCTCACTCCGGCAGCACGAAGCGGGCCGCCGCGACGGGGCGTCCCTGCCCCGTCGCGGCTAAACCGGCGTCCTGCCGGTTTACCCGCTCCGTACTACCTGCGT